>DASUDL010000053.1:0-51604 GCA_036275615.1 Solimonas sp. | reverse complement strand
CCGAGGACGATCAGCGGGAAGGGCGCGTCCAGCAGCGCGATCGCCACGAAGGCCACGCCCGCCAGCGCCCACAGCACGGGGCCCCGCAGCGCGCGCCGGCCGATGCGCCACGCGGCATGCAGCACGATGGCGGTGACGGCCGGCTTGAGCCCGTACAGCACGCCGGCGACGGCCGGGACGTCGCCGAAGGCGAGGTAGATCCACGACAACCCCACCAGGATCAGCAGCGACGGCAGCACGAACAGCGCGCCGGCAGCGATGCCGCCGCGCGCGCCGTGCAGCAGCCAGCCGATGTAGGTCGCGAGCTGCTGCGCCTCCGGTCCCGGCAGCACCATGCAGTAGTTCAGCGCGTGCAGGAAGCGGCGCTCCGAGATCCAGCGCCGCCGCACCACGAGCTCGTCATGCATGATCGCGATCTGGCCCGCGGGCCCGCCGAAGGAGATGAAGCCCAGGCGCAGCCACCAGCGCAGCGCCGTGCCGAAGCTCACCGTCGTGGGCGCCGCAGGGTCGCGCGTCATCGGTACGCCATGATCGTCGACGGATACCAGCTGTGCCGCTCGTTGCCGAGGTGCTTGCACCACGTGTAGAGCGCGTCGTAGATCGTCATGCCGACGGCGAGCAGGGCGTGGTCGTCGGGGATGTTGGCCGACAGGCCGAGCGAGATGGCCAGCAGGCCGGGGGCCTGCGGAGAGCGCGACAGCGTATCCGTGTCCGCGGCGCGCACGATGTCGGCGAGCCGATCGAGCGCGGGATCGCGCAGGCCGTATTTCTTCAGCACCGCATCGAAGCTGCACAGCGGGCCCTCGTGCGTCAGCTCGACGCCGGGAACGTCGAACGGGATCGCGCCGAGGCGCTCGGCCTCGGCGATGACGCGATCGGGTGGCACGAACAGGAATTCGGCCTGCGGGTCGACGAAGCGCCGGATCAGCCAGGGACAGGCGATGCGGTCGATCTTGGGGCGTTCACGCGTGATCCATTTCATCGGGGTCCTCCTCGCGAAGGGCAAGGGGAGGCCGAGCCGGGCAAGCACATAAAAGTAAATCGCGTCCACGTTCCCTCCAGCCGTTGCCGGTTGAAGGCAGAACTTGGACGCGCGCAACACCGTGAACGCATCTGACGGGGCGCCTGCCGCAGACCCCGTAGAAACAATCTACGCCCGTGCGATGATGCCGCGCAACCGCCCGCAGGAGGCTTGGCATGACGACTCTCGCCCTGGCTGCAGCCGCGTTCGCCGCGATGCACCTGCTGATCGCCGGCACGCGCGTGCGCGACGCGCTGGTGGCGCGCCTTGGCGAGAAGACCTACCTGGGCGCGTTCTCGCTGGCATCGGCCGCCGTGCTTGGCTGGCTGATCTGGGCCTACGCCGGCGCGCGCCAGCCCGCGCTCACGCCGCTGCTGGAGTTGCGCTGGCTGGCAGCCGTGCTGGTCTTCGTGGCCTTCACGCTCATCGTGCTCGGGCTCGCCACGCCGGGCCCGACCGTCGTCGGCGGCGAAAAGCTGCTGACCCGCGAGGACCCCGCACGCGGCATCCATCGCATCACGCGCCATCCGTTCCTGTGGGGCGTGGCGCTATGGGCGCTCGTGCACCTGGCGTTCAATCCCGAGCGCGCCAACCTGGTGTTCTTCGGCACGTTCGCCCTCGTCGCCATCGTCGGCACGTTCTCGATCGACGCGAAGCGCGAGCGCCGCTTCGAGGACGCCTGGCGCCGCTACGCGCGGCTCACGTCGAACCTTCCATTCGTCGCGATCGCGCAGGGCCGCAATCGCCTCGTGCTGGCCGAGCTGGGGTGGGGCAAGCTCGCCGCGGCCGTCGCGGCGTACGCCGCGTTCGTGGCGCTGCACGGGCGTTTCTTCGGCCTGCCGCCGATCTGACGCAAATCTGGGGACCGGCCGGCGCGCGGTCTAGGCGGCGACGGCCTTGGGCGCGGGCGGGCGGATGCGCGCGGTGCGCACGACGTTGGCCTGGGTCTCGGTGATCTCGATCAGGTAGTCGCGCACGCGCACCTGCTTGCCGGGCTTGGGAATGTCCTCGAGCTGCTCGAGCACCAGGCCGTTGATCGTGCGCGGACCGGCGGTCGGCAGCTTCCAGCCCAGCGTGCGGTTGAGCGTGCGGATCGTGACGCCGCCGTTGACCACGTAGCTGCCGTCGGCTTCCATCGACACGTTCTTGACGCGCGCGGCCGGATCCGACGTGAATTCGCCGACGACTTCCTCGAGGATGTCGGCCAGCGTGACGAGGCCCTGGATGTCGCCGTACTCGTCGACGACGAAGCCGATGCGGCGCTTCTGGTTCTGGAAGTTCAGCAGCTGCTGGTTCAGCGGCGTGCCCTCCGGGATGAAGTAGGGCTCGCGGGCCAGGGCCAGCAGGCTCTGGATGTCCAGCGCGTCTTCCGCCGCCAGGCGCACGACGCGGCGCAGGTGCACGACACCCTTGAGGTTGTCGATGCTGCCATCGAATACCGGCAAGCGCGTGTGCTGGCTGTCGATGATGGCGTTGCGCACCTGCTCCCAGGGCTCGGAGATGTCGATGCCGACGATCTCGTTGCGCGGCACCATGATGTCCTCCACCGTGACCTTCTCCAGGTCGAGGATGGAGATCAGCATCTTCTGGTGGCGCTGCGGGATCATCGCGCCAGCCTCGGCGACCACCGTGCGCAGCTCTTCCGTGGACAGGCTGTGCTGCGCGGCCTCCTCGGGCCGCACGCCAAACAGGCGCAGCAGCAGGTTGCCGACGAGATTGGCGAGGTCGACCGTCCAGGCAAACAGCCGCAGGGTTGGCCAGTAGACGTAGGCCGCAGGAATCGCCACGCGCTCGGGATACAGGGCGCCCAGCGTCTTGGGCATCGACTCGCCGAAGATGAAGATCAGCACGGCGACCGCCAGCGTGGCCAGCGCCAGGGCGGTCTCGCGATCGAGGATCAGCTGCGAGCAGATCAGGACGGTCAACGTCGCGGCCAGGGCCTGGGCCACGTTGTTGAGCAGCAGGATCAGGCCGATCAGGCGGTCCGGGCGCTCGAGCAGGCTCATCGCCATGCGGGCGCCGCGATCCCCTTTCTTCGCACGGGTCTTGAGGCGGTAACGGTTGACCGTCATCAGCCCGGTCTCGGACCCGGAGAAGAAGGCGGAGAAGGCCAGTGCCAGTACCAGAAGCCCGATCAGGGCGGAAAAGGGTATGTCGTCCAAGAGCGCGGTCGTAGGGGCCGTGTCTGTGAGCTAGTTATCGGACAGGACCGGGCACTGTCAACCAGCCTGGCATCAACAGTCGACGCTAAGTCCAATGCCGGCCTAGGAATTGTTCGAGAATAATTTTGCTGCCGAAGTAGGCGAGGATCAGCATGGCGTAGCCGGCCAGGGTCCAGCGGGTGGCGGTGCGGCCCCGCCAGCCGTACCGGAACCGGCCCCAGAGCAGGACGCCGAAGATGAACCAGGCGCTGATCGACAGGACAGTCTTGTGCGCGAGGTGCTGGGCCATCCAGTCGCGGATGAACCAGAGTCCCGACAGCAGGGTGGCCGAGAGCAGGAAGAAACCGATCGCGATCAGCTGGAACAGCAGGCGTTCCATGGTCTGCAGGGGTGGCAGCGAGCGCCCGGTCGCCGTCAGGCGATGGCGGTGCAGCAGGCGCTCCTGGATCGCCAGCAGGCCGGCCTGGATTGCTGCCAGGGTCAAAAGGCCCGCCGAGAACAGCGACAGCACGATATGGCTGCGGGTCTTCCAGCCAGTGGCGGCCGTTTCGCTGAGCGGGCTGGGCCAGGCCAGGGCGCACAGGGCGGCGGTCGCGGCCAGAGGATAGACGGCCAGGCCCAGGACACGCAGCGGCTCGCGCCAGCAGAGCACCCACAGCAGGAAGGCCGATTGCCAGGCGAACAGGGAAACCGCCTCGGCGATACCGAGCGTCACTGCGCCGTGGTGGAAGACATGCCCGCCGAGCGCGATGCCGTGAAGCAGCAGGGCCACGGGCGGCAGCAGGCGCTCCGGCCAGACGGCGCTCCACTGGCGCCAGATGCCGAGCGCGGTCGCGAGGTAGAGAAGGGTGGCCAGAAACGTGAGGATCATCACGCTGCAGGATAGCATCGGACGGCGCGCGGCCGGCCGGGCAAAACGCCTGTGCTAGCATCCCACGACGTCTCAGAGAACTGATTACCGTCCTGAATGCGGATCAAGGTACTCGGCTGTAGCGGTGGCGTCGGTCCTGGTCTCAGGACCACGAGTCTGCTCGTGGATGACGAGGTACTGATCGACGCCGGCACCGGTGTGGGCGACCTGTCGCTGGCCCAGCAGCGCAAGATCCGGCATGTCTTCCTCACGCACTGCCATCTCGACCACGTCTGTGGTCTGGCCTTCATGGCCGACAACCTCTTCGACCTGATCGACCGGCCGATCGAGGTGCACGCCAGTGCCGAGACCCTGGGCGCGATCCGCGAACACGTCTTCAACTGGAAGATCTGGCCGGATTTCTCCACGCTGCCCAACGAGACCCATCCGCTGCTGCGCTGGTGCGAGCTGCCGCCGGGCGGCTCCTTCGACCTGGGCGAGGGGCGCAAGCTGACCTCGTTCAAGGTGCTGCACACGGTGCCCGCCGTCGGCTACGCCATCGAGGGCAAGCGCGGCACCTTCGCCTTCTCCGGCGACACCTATGCCGACGACGGCGTCTGGGGTTTCCTGAACCGCCTGGGGCGACTCGACAAGCTGATGATCGAGATCGCCTTCCCGGACGAGCAGGCGGCGCTGGGCCACGCCTCGAAGCATTTCACGCCGCAACTGCTCGGCAGCGAGCTGCGCAAGCTCCAGCACAGGCCCAAGCTGTACCTGACCCATCACAAGCCCGGTTGCGAGCAGCTGATCGAGAAACAGTGTCGCGAGGCCCTGCGCGGCTGGGACTACGTGCACCTTCAGCGCGGCGACACCATCGCCTTCAGCTGAGCCCGCCCGGCCGCTCCGGTGGCTGGCTACAATGGCGGCCGCCGAGTCCGCTTGCCGCTGAAACCCTATGTTCGAAAACCTGACTTCCCGCCTGTCTCGCGTCCTTGATTCGATCCGCGGTCAGGGTCGCCTGACCGAGGACCAGATTGCCGCCGCCAGCCGCGAGCTGCGCATGGCCCTGCTCGAGGCCGACGTCGCCCTGCCGGTGGTCAAGGACTTCGTCGACAAGGTCAAGGCGCGGGCCCTGGGGGTGGAGATCACCCAGTCGCTCACCCCGGGCCAGGAATTCCTGCGCGTGGTTCAGCAGGAGCTGACCGAGACCCTGGGCGGCAAGGCCGAGCCGCTCAACCTGCGCCAGCAGCCGCCGGCGATCATCCTCATGGCTGGCCTGCAGGGCGCCGGCAAGACCACCACGACCGGCAAGCTGGCCCTCCTGCTCAAGGAGCGCGAGAAGAAGAAGGTGATGGTGGTGTCCTGCGACATCTACCGCCCGGCGGCCATCGAGCAGCTGCGCATCGTCGCCGGCAATGTCGGCGTCGAGTGGTTCCCCTCGACGGCGGGGCAGGATCCGGTCGAGATCGCCCGCGCAGCCCTTGCCGAGGCACGCAAGCAGTACAGCGATGTCCTGATCGTCGACACCGCCGGCCGCACGACGGTCGACGAGGCGATGATGAAGGAGATCGCCGCGCTGCACGCGGCCGTGGAGCCGGTCGAGACCCTGTTCGTCGTCGACAGCATGACCGGCCAGGACGCCGCCAGGACCGCGCGTGCGTTCGCCGATGTGCTGCCGCTCACCGGCGTGATCCTGACCAAGGTCGACGGCGATGCCCGTGGCGGCGCCGCGCTGTCGGTGCGCCAAGTCACCGGGCGGCCGATCAAGTTCATCGGCGTCGGGGAAAAATCGGACCGGCTGGAGGTGTTCCATCCGGACCGCATCGCCACCCGCATCATCGGCCAGGGCGACGTGCTCGGCCTGATCGAGGAGACGGCGCGCAAGGTTGATCAGGACAAGGCGCAGAAGTTTGCCGAGAAGCTCAAGAAGACCAAGAGCTTCGACCTCGAGGACTTCCGCGAGCAGATGCTGCAGATGCAGAACATGGGCAGCATGTCGTCCATCCTCGAGAAGCTGCCGGGCGGGGCGCAGATGCAGGCGCAGCTCAAGAACGTCGACGCCGAGAAGCAGATCCGCCGCACGGTCGCCATCATCAATTCGATGACGGCCCAGGAGCGCCGCTTCCCCGACCTGATCAAGGCCTCGCGCAAGCGCCGCATCGCAGCGGGTGCCGGCCAGGAGGTGCAGCAGGTCAACCAGCTGCTGCGTCAGTTCGACATGACCCGCGACATGATGAAGAAGGTGGCCAGCGGGGGCATGGCCAAGATGATGCGCGGGCTGGCCGGACGCCTGCCGCCCGGCATGATGCCCCGGCGCTGAGGCCGCGCATGCGTGGGCTTGTCGCCGGCCTGCTGGCCGGCTTCCTCGGGTGGTCTGGCGCGGCTCTGGCGCTGGAGCCGGGGGCGCTGGTGCCGGATGCCGCGGGAGTCGTCCTCCAGGGGCCGCCGGGCATCCGGCTGAGCCAGCTGAAGGGGCGGGTGGTGGTGGTCGACTTCTGGGCCTCCTGGTGCGGCCCCTGCATCGAGTCGATGCCGAAGCTCGACCACCTGCGCAAGCGCCTGCACGCCGAGGGCCATGCCGACCGGTTCGAGGTTCTGGCCGTCAGTCTGGACAAGGACGTGAAGCTGGCCCGCCGCTACCTGGAGGCGCGTCCGGTCAGCTATCCGGTCGTGGCCGACCCGATCGGGATCTCGGCCCAGCGCTTCGGGGTCTGGCGCCTGCCGGCGACGGTGCTGGTCGATCTCGAGGGTCGCGCCCACATGATCTACCACGGCTATGGTCCTGAATTCTCTGCCGATATCGAGACCAGGGCGCGGGCCCTGCTGCGCCCGGCTCCCTGAGGCTGGCGTCTGCGGCCGGGGCGAAGGGCGGCCGGGCCCCTCCAAAGGGGGCAGACGCGCGTAAGCCTCTGGAAATCCGTGAGGAAATCGCTACAATACGCGGCCTTTCAGCGGCCCGGATGTTCCGTGACGCCGCGAAGTTATTGGAAATCGAAGTCATGGTGACGATTCGTTTGGCTCGCGCTGGCGCCAAGAAGCGCCCGTTCTACCACGTGGTTGCGACCGACAAGCGCAGCTCGCGCGATGGCCGCTTCATTGAGCGCGTGGGTTACTACAACCCCAATGCCAAGGGTTCCGAGCAGAAGCTGACCCTGGACCTGCCGCGCATCGAGCACTGGACCAAGAACGGTGCGCAGGTCTCCGAGCGCGTGGCGTTCCTGATCAAGACGGCGCCGAAGGCCGCCTGAGAATGTCCGCACGCCGGGTGACCCTGGGCCACATCGCCGGGGTCCACGGTGTGAAGGGCTGGGTCAGGCTGCACTCGCTGACCCGTCCGATCGAGAACCTCCTGCGCTACAAGCGTTGGTGGATCACCGGCCAGGGTCGGACCGAGTTCGAAGCCCAGGTCGTGGCGGGTCACCTTCAGGGTCGAGGGCTCGTGGCCCAGATCACCGGGGCCGATGGCCAGCCAATCGAGGACCGCAACTTGGCCGCCGCCCTCATCGGCACGGAGATCCAGGTGGACCGGGCTGACATGCCCAAGCTCCCGAAGGGGCGCTACTACTGGGTCGACCTGATCGGGCTGAAGGTGGAGAACGTGGAAGGCATCGCGCTCGGCACGGTGCGCGACATGACCAGCAACGGTCCCCAGGACGTGCTGGTGCTTGAGGATGGCGAGGTGGAACGGCTGATTCCGTTCGTGCCTCAGCACATCGTCAAGGATGTGGATCTGGCGGCCGGCCGCATCGTCTGCGACTGGCAGCGCGAGTACGATGAAGATTGAGGTCATCACGCTGTTCCCCGAGCTGGTGGAACAGGTGACGCGGCACGGAATGCCGCGGATTGCCGCGGAACAGGGGCAGTTGATGCTGACGACGCGCAATCCGCGCGACTACAGCACCAACAAGTGGCGGCGGGTCGACGACCGTCCCTACGGTGGCGGGCCGGGCATGGTGATGGAAGCCGAGCCACTGGCCGCCGCGATCAGTGCCGCGAGAGCGGGGCTGGGGGCGGCGAAGGTGCTGTATCTCTCGCCGCAGGGCGAGGCCTTCGATCAGCGCTGGGCCGAGCGCCTGGCGCAGGAGCCGGAGTTGATCCTGCTCTGTGGGCGGTACGAGGGGCTCGATGAGCGCCTGATCCGCTCGGACGTGGATTTGGAGTTGTCGCTGGGCGATTTCGTATTGTCCGGCGGTGAGCTGGCGGCGATGGCGGTGGTTGACGCGATCGCACGCCTGCTGCCGGGCGTGCTCGGTGATGCGGCATCCGCGCAGAACGATTCGTTCTCCGCGGGCCTGCTGGATCATCCGCACTACACCCGGCCCGAGCAGTGGCGCGATGCGCCGGTGCCGGAGGTGCTGATGAGCGGCGATCACGCGAGGATCGCGCGTTGGCGGCGCCAGCAGGCACTGGGCCAGACCTGGCTGAAACGGCCCGGCCTGCTGGACGGGCTGGAACTGGATGAAGAGGCAAAGGTACTGCTGCGCGAGTTCATCGCCCAGCAGGACGAATCGAGAAAGAGGTAAGGACAATGCGTAGCAACAAGATCATTGCCGCGATCGAAGCGGAACAGATGAACAAGAAGGTCCCCGACTTCCGTCCGGGTGACACCGTCGAGGTCAAGGTCAAGGTCAAGGAAGGCGACCGTGAGCGCCTCCAGGCCTTCGAGGGCGTGGTCATCGCCCGCCGCAACCGTGGCGTGAACTCCTCGTTCACGGTCCGCAAGACCGCCCACGGCGAAGGCGTGGAACGCGTGTTCCAGACCTATAGCTCCCAGGTGGCCGAGATCGCCGTCAAGCGTCGCGGCGACGTGCGTCGCGCCAAGCTCTACTACCTGCGCGACCTGTCGGGCAAGGCCGCCCGCATCGCCGAGAAGCTCGACTAAAGAGCTTCTCCTGCCGGACAGGCTCCGGCAGGGATCGTTTCGCACCGTGGCGGATCCGCGAGGGTCCGCCGCGGTTTTTTGTGCGCGTCATTCCAGATCGACCCTCCCTTGAAAAGGGCGGCCGCCACCCATAGATCGCCCGCCGCCACCCACCATCCTGAACCGACATGAGCACGGAAAAGCGCGAGTTCCAGGCCGAGACCCGTCAGCTGCTGCAGCTGATGATCCACTCCCTGTACTCCAACAAGGAAATCTTCCTGCGTGAGCTGATTGCTAACGCCTCCGATGCCTGCGACAAGCTGCGCTTCCTGGCGATCGACCAGCCCGGCCTGCTCGGCGGCGACGAGCTGGCCGTGGAACTGATCCCGGATCCGGCGGCCGGCACGCTCACCGTGCGCGACAACGGCATTGGCATGTCGCGCGAGGAGGTCATCGACAACCTGGGCACGATCGCCCGCTCCGGTACCCGCAAGTTCGTCGAATCGCTGTCCGGCGACCAGAAGAAGGATGCAAGCCTGATCGGTCAGTTCGGGGTCGGCTTCTACTCGGCGTTCATCGTCGCCGACCGCCTGACCGTGCTGAGCCGCCGCGCGGATGCGACCGAGGCGGTGCGCTGGGAGTCGGACGGGCAGGGCGAGTTCACCATCGAGCCCTCGTTCAAGCAGGACCGCGGCACCGAGGTGATCCTGCACCTGCGGCCCGAGGATCGCGAATTCCTCGAGCCGTTCCGCCTCGGCGCCATCGTGCGCCGCTACTCCGATCACATCGGCTTGCCGATCCGGCTGCGCAAGCCGGAGGGCGAGCCCGAGGTGCTCAACCAGGCCCGTGCGTTCTGGACACGCCCCAAGGCCGAATTGAAGGACGAGGACTACCAGGCGTTCTACCGGCACCTGAGCCACGATCACGCAGCGCCCCTGGCCTGGGCCCACCACCGTGTCGAAGGAACGCTCGAGTACACCTCGCTGTTGTACCTGCCCTCAGAAGCGCCGTTCGATCTCTGGGACCGTGAGCAGGGGCGTGGCGTGCAGCTCTATGTGAAGCGCGTCTTCATCATGGACAAGGCCGCCGAGCTGCTGCCGCCTTACCTGCGCTTCATGCGCGGCCTGGTCGACAGCGCCGACCTGCCACTGAACGTCTCGCGCGAGCTGCTCCAGAACAACGCGGCGGTAGCCAAGATCCGCTCGGCGCTGGTCAAGCGCGTGCTGGACCTGCTGGAAGACCTGGCGAAGCACCGTCCCGACGACTACGACCGCTTCTGGACGCAGTTTGGGGTGGTGTTCAAGGAGGGCCTGGTCGAGGACGCTGGCAACCGCGAACGCATTGCCCGCCTCTGCCGCTTCCGCTCGACCACCGAGATGCAGACGCCGGTGGTAGCCCTGCAGGCTTACCTGGGCCGCATGCCGCCGGAGCAGGACAAGATCTACTACCTCGGCGCCGAAACCCTGTCCGCAGCCCGCAGCAGCCCGCACCTCGAAGGCTTTCGCGCCCGAGGCTACGAGGTGCTTCTGCTGACCGACCGCATCGATGAGTGGGTCGTGAATCACCTGACCGAGTTCGAAGGCAAGAAGCTCGAGTCAGTGGCGCGCGCCTCGAAAGACATCGAGAGCAAGATCGAGACGGCAGACCGCGCGCGCCAGGAGGGCGAGTATCGGGAGGCCCTGGAGCGGGTGCAGAAGATCCTGGGCGAGCGGGTGGAACGCGTTCAGCTCTCTGCGCGGCTCACCGAATCGCCCTCCTGCCTGGTCGCCGCCGAGCACGCGCTGTCGCGTCGCCTGGAGGACCTGCTGCGGCGCGCGGGCGAGGCCCTGCCCGCATCGCGGCCGATCCTGGAACTCAATGCCACGCATCCGCTGGTCGAGCGCGTCAAGGAGGCCGAGGGCGAGGCACTGGAGGACCTGGCCGAACTGCTGTTCGCACAGGCCCAGCTCGCGGAGGGCGGGCAGCTGGAGGACCCGGCCGGTTTTGTGCGGCGTCTCAACAAGCTGATCCTCGCCGCGCCACAGGGACGCATCCTGCTGAACTGAGGGCGCGACAACCAGGGAGGGGTTAGTCGAGCACGCGCACCGCGTCGACGAAGTGCTTCTGCCAGTAGGGCAGATGCACCGAGGCGACGATGACCTGCCGGCCGTTGGCGGGCGCGTGCACGGCCTGGTCGTCACCCAGGTAGATGGCCACATGGTCGATGCGCCGCCCCTCGAAGCTGTAGAACAGCAAGTCGCCGGGCTCGGCCTCGTCGAGGTCGATGGTTTCGCCCATGCCATGCTGCTCGCGCGCCGTCCGCGGCAGCTTGATGCCGACGCTGGCATACACGTACTGCACCAGGCCGCTGCAATCGAAGCCGGCCGAGGTTGCACCACCGTAACGATAGGGCCGGCCGACCTGGCCCAGGGCTTCCAGCACCAGGCTCTGCCGCAGCACCTCGTGGTCCCCGCGCACTCCGCCGCCGCAGGCGCCCAGCAGGAGCAGCAGAAGGATGCCGGTGCGCAGCATCAGGCTGCGGGGGGCGCGGTCTTCAGCATCGACGGGCGCTGCGCGAACTGCGCATGCCAGGCGTCAAGCGCCGGGTGATCCCGGCGCCATTCGAGATAGGGCATGCGGAAGTCCAGATAGGACAGTGCCACGCCAGTCGTGATCTCGACCACGCCTGGAGGATCGGTGGCCAGGGCACTGGCCTCCAGGCTGAGCAGTTCCAGGCTGCGCTTGATCACTGCCGTCTGCCGGTCGAGGAACTGCGCGTAGATGATGCTCTCCGGGCGCCGCTTCTCGAGCAGGGTGGCGACGGCGCCATCCAGGATGCCCTGCGCAACCTGCTGCCGGCGCAGGGCTGCCCAGCGCCGCGTCCCGCGTGGCAGGGAGGCCAGCCCGCGGCCGCGGGTCTGCAGGTACTCGATGATCAGGTCGGAGTCGGGCAGGGCTTCGCCCTTCTCGGTGACGAGCGTCGGGATCCGCGACAGGGGATTGGCGGCCAGGAACTCCGGTGGCGGGTTGAAGGGGTCGGTCAGTACCTCCTCGATCAGATCCGCCAGCCCCAGCTCCTCGGCGGCGACACGCACCTTGCGCGAATAGGGCGAGGTCTTGCTGCAGTACAGCTGCATCTTCATGGCATCTCCATCGCGGCGTGCGTCCGACTGCGCGGCTCGGGATCGATTATCGCGATCGCTGGCGGCCCTGTAAAAAGAAAACGCCCGCCGGCTCGGGGCCGGCGGGCGTCGCCCGCTGCCGCAATTACTGGCCGGACAGCTTGTCGAGGTAGCGCTCGGCATCCAGCGCCGCCTGGCAGCCCGTGCCGGCGCTGGTGATGGCCTGCCGGTAGACGTGATCCTGCACGTCGCCGGCCGCGAACACGCCCGGAACGCTGGTGGCGGTGGCATCACCCTCGGAGCCGCCCTTCACCTTGATGTAGCCGCCAGCCATGTCGAGCTGGCCCTCGAAGATGCCCGTGTTTGGCGAATGACCGATGGCGATGAACACGCCCTTGAGGGTGACCTCGCGTGTGGCGCCGGTCTTGAGGTTCTTCACGCGCATGCCGGTGACGCCCGTGGCGTCGCCCAGCACCTCGTCCAGCGAGGAATCCCAGATGATCTCGACCTTGCCCTCGGCAGCTTTCTTGAACAGCTTGTCGTGCAGGATCTTCTCGCCCTTGAACTTGTCGCGACGGTGCACGATCGTGACCTTGTTGGCGATGTTGGCGAGATAGAGCGCCTCCTCGACGGCCGTATTGCCACCGCCGATCACGGCCACATCCTGGCCCTTGTAGAAGAAGCCGTCGCAGGTGGCGCAGGCGGAAACGCCCTTGCCGCGGAAGGCCTGCTCCGATTCGATGCCCAGGTACTTGGCGCTGGCGCCGGTGCTGATGATCAGGGCGTCGCAGCTGTACTCGCCCTGGTCGCCGCGCAGCTTGAACGGCCGTGCGCGCAGGTCCACCTCGTGGATGTGGTCGTAGATGAACTGGGTTTCAAAGCGCTCGGCATGCTTCTGCATGCGCGCCATGAGGTCCGGCCCCATGAGGCCATGGACATCGCCGGGCCAGTTGTCGACCTCGGTCGTCGTCATCAGCTGACCGCCGACTTCCAGGCCGGTGATCATCACGGGCTTGAGGTTGGCACGCGCGGCATAGACCGCGGCGGTATATCCGGCCGGGCCGGAACCCAGGATGACGAGGCGGTGGTGCTGGAGGCTCATGATCGTCTCTGAATCTTGATATCGGGTGGTACAGACGGCTGGGGCCGGTTTCCCGGCCCCAGCCCTGCCGCCATGAAGCAGGCGTCTTACAGCTTGGTGGCGTTCTTGGCCAGGTAGTCGGCGACGCCTTCGGCGGTCGCCTTCATGCCGGTGTCGCCCTTCTTCCAGCCCGCCGGGCAGACTTCGCCATGGGCTTCCGTGAACTGCAGGGCGTCGACCAGGCGGATCGCCTCATCCACGTTGCGGCCCAGCGGCAGGTTGTTGACCTGGGCGTGCTGCACGACGCCGGCCTTGTCGATCAGGAAGGTGGCGCGGAAGGCCACGCTGTCCTGGTGCTCGACGCCATAGGCGCGGACGATTTCGTGGTTGACGTCGGCCACCAGCGGGAACTTGACCGGACCGATGCCGCCCTTCTCGACCGGCGTGTTGCGCCAGGCGAAGTGCGAGAAGTGGCTGTCAATCGACACGCCGATTACCTGCACGCCGCGGGATTCGAAGTCCTTGATGCGGTGATCGTGGGCGATGATCTCGGACGGGCACACGAAGGTGAAGTCGAGCGGATAGAAGAACAGGACGACATACTTGCCACGGTAGTCCGACAGCTTGATGTCCTTGAAGCTGCCGTCGGCCATCACGGCGGTGGCCTTGAAGTCGGGGGCGGGGCGGTTGACCAGCGTGCTCATGTGTCGTCCTCTTGGAGTGGGCGGTGAAACGGCCGTCGTCATCCGGACGCGGCCCTTCGTGAAGAGCCGGCATCGTAAGCAGCGGCATCCGATAGGTCAAAGCAGGATTTTTTATCCTGCCCATAGACTGACTCAATCATTTGGGCGCAGCATGTGCCCGGCTTGTCACGGGACCGTCATTTCTTGTTCATATGCTGAGTCCGATCTTGACTGGATGCGATGACGATGCAGGGAAAACTGATA
Organism: Solimonas sp.; assembly: GCA_036275615.1. Lineage (GTDB taxonomy): Bacteria > Pseudomonadota > Gammaproteobacteria > Nevskiales > Nevskiaceae > Solimonas. The sequence continues at coordinate 37,581 of DASUDL010000053.1, read as the reverse complement.
CTGGTCGTTGAGGACGAGGCCCCGATCCGGGAGATGTTGCGCTTCGCCCTCGGCCGGGCCGACTTCCGGGTGGCCGAGGCGGCCAATGCCCAGGAGGCGCGGCTGCGCATTGCCGACGCCCGCCCGGACCTGATCCTGATGGACTGGATGATGCCCGGGGTCTCCGGGGTGGAACTGACCCGCGAATTGAAGAGCCAGGCCACCACCCGCGACATTCCGGTGATCATGGTCACGGCGCGGGCCGAGGAAGAGGACAAGATCCGCGGCCTCAACATCGGCAGCGACGACTACGTTGCCAAGCCCTTCTCCTACCCCGAGCTCATTGCCCGCATCCAGGCGGTCCTGCGCCGGGCCACGCCGGGCGGTGCCGAGGAGCGCCTGGCGGTCAATGGCCTGGAGGTGGATGCTGCCAGCCAGCGGGTGACCGCCAAGGGCCAGGCCGTAAAGCTGGGCCCCACGGAATACCGCCTGCTGCACTTCTTCGTGAGCCACCCCGAGCGGGTCTACAGCCGCGAGCAGGTGCTGGACCGGGTCTGGGGGCAGAACGTCTACGTCGAGGAGCGCACGGTCGATGTTCACATCCGTCGCCTGCGCAAGGCCCTGGAGCCCTACGGCTACGACCACATGATCCAGACCGTGCGTGGATCCGGCTACCGCTTCTCCGAGAAGAGCTGACGTGAACGAGCCCCGGCCGGTGGATGGCAGGCCGGCCGCTGCGACGGCCGGTACCGACCTGCGGCTCTCGCAGCTCTGGCGGGGCCAGCTCGGGAAGCTGGTGTTCCTGGGCCTGCTCGGCCTGCTCGTGGGCTGGTGGTTCGAACACCCGGCCCTCGGGGCGGCGGTGGTTTTCGCGGCCCTGCTCCTGCGCCAGCTGCGGCACCTGATCCAGCTCCGCACCTGGCTGTTCAATCCCAAGCACACCGAACTGCCCGATCCCGGTGGCCTTTGGGGGGAAGTGTTCGACCAGCTGCTCGACCTCCAGCGCAAGAACCGCAAGAAGAAGAAGAAGCTGGCCGCGATGCTGGCCGAGTTCCAGGCCTCGACGGCGGCCCTGCCGGACGGCGCCGTGGTGCTGGGTGTCCGCGGCGAGATTTCCTGGTTCAACACGGCCGCCAAGACCCTCCTGGGCCTGAGGGTGCCCCAGGATGTCGGCATCCGCATCGCCAACCTGGTGCGCCATCCGAGTTTCACCGAGTACTTCCTGGCCGAGGACTACGAGCGCGAGGTCGAGGTCCCGTCGCCAATCAACCACTCCAAGACGCTGTCCCTGCGCATCATCCCGTACGGACGCGAGCAGAAGCTGCTGATCGTCCGCGACGTTTCCGAGCGGCGTCAGCTCGAGGCGGCGCGCCGTGACTTCGTGGCCAACGCTTCGCATGAACTGCGCACGCCGCTGACGGTGCTGCGAGGCTATCTCGACCTGATGGAGATGGACGCCCAGGGCTCCGGCCCACTCATGCCCTGGCGCACCCCAGTAGTCGAGATGCGCAACCAGGCGATCCGGATGGAGGCCCTGGTCAACGACATGCTCAAGCTGGCGCGCCTGGAAGCCGACCGGGCGCAGATGCGCGATGAGCTGCTGCCAGTGCCACAGCTGCTGCAGCGCGTGGTTGAAGAGGCGCGGGCCCTGTCGCGCGGTCAACATCGTTTCGAACTTCAGGCCGACCCGGCCCTCGGCCTGGTGGGCGGGGAGACCGAAGTGCTGAGCATCTTTGGCAATCTGGTCACCAATGCGGTGCGCTACACCCCGGCCGGTGGCGCCATCCGCGTCAGCTGGACGGGTACGGGGGAGGGTGCGCGCTTCGCCGTGACCGACACCGGCATCGGCATCGCCCGGAAGGATATTCCCCGCCTGACCGAGCGCTTCTACCGGGTCGACGTGGGCCGTTCCCGCGCCAGTGGTGGCACCGGCCTGGGCCTGTCGATCGTCAAGCATGCGCTGGAGGCCTTCGACGCCCGGCTCGAGATCGAGAGCGAAGTCGGCTCTGGCAGCACCTTTACGGCCATCTTTCCCCCGCATCGTATCCAGCCGCTGCTGCAGGAGCCTGTGTCGCCCTGAAGGGTGTCTTCCCCCGCCCGGGGGAGGGGCTGTCACACAACCGTCATCTGATCTTCATACGCTTTTCACCGCAGCGGCACACACTGCGCGGCGCATGAAAAGCCCAATGAACGACAGAGGAACAGGTATGAAGCTCAAAGCGATGATGGTGGCCCTGGGTGCGGCTGCCGGTCTGGTCTCGGGGGCCGCGGCCGCCAAGGTGGATCCTGCCCTGCCGGACTACAAGTCCGCCGCCGGCGTTTCCGGCAATTTCTCCAGCGTCGGTTCCGACACGCTGAACAATCTCATGACCCTGTGGGCGGAGGAGTTCAAGAAGCTCTACCCCAGCGTCAACATCCAGATCCAGGGGGCCGGCTCCTCGACCGCTCCGCCGGCGCTGACGGAAGGCACGGCCAACTTCGGCCCGATGTCGCGCCTGATGAAGGACCAGGAGATCCAGGCCTTCGAGCAGAAGCATGGCTACAAGCCGACCCCCGTGGGCGTTGCCATCGACGCGCTCGCGGTGTTCGTCAACAAGGACAACCCGATCAAGGGCCTGTCGATCGCCCAGGTCGACGGCATCTTCTCGGCCACCCGCAAGTGCGGTGGCAAGGACGTCAAGCGCTGGGGTGACCTGGGCCTGGACGGCGACTGGAAGGGCAAGACGATCCAGCTCTACGGCCGCAACTCGGTGTCCGGTACCTACGGCTACTTCAAGGAAAACGCCCTGTGCAAGGGTGACTTCAAGTCCAACGTCAACGAGCAGCCGGGCTCGGCCTCGGTGGTGCAGTCGATCGCCACGGGCCTGAACGCCATCGGCTACTCCGGCATCGGCTACAAGACCTCGGGTGTCCGCGCCCTGCCGCTCTCGGCCAAGGAAGGCGGCGAGCTGGAGGAAGCCACCGAGGAGAACGCGGTTTCCGGCAAGTACCCGCTGGCCCGCGTGCTCTACGTCTACGTGAACAAGGCGCCGAACAAGCCGCTGGCGCCGCTGGAGCGTGAGTTCTTCAAGATGGTCCTGTCCAAGCGTGGCCAGGCCGTCGTCGAGAAGGACGGCTACATCGCCATGCCTGAAAAGCTGGCCGCGAAGTTCCGCAAGGACCTGGGCATCGAGTAAATCCGGTCCCTCGCCAACCACTCAAATCTGCAACCGCAACAGATCCAGGGAGTCCATATGAACAGCATTCTCAAGTACGGTGCACTGGCCGTGTTCGTCGGCGCCACCGGTATCGCCCACGCCGATCCGGCGGAAACCAAGGGCGGCATCACGGTCAAGACCGAGGACGGCCGCTTCGAGGCCAAGGTCGGCGGTCGTATCCACTGGGATACCAACACCTTCGAGGACAACGATGTAGCCGCCGACAGCATCGGTGACCGCGCCTTTGCGAGCTTCTTCCGCCGCGCCCGCATCACGCTGGAAGGCAAGGCCTACGGCTGGACCTACAAGTTCGAGAACGACTTCGCCGGCCAGGACGAGGACAGCGGCTCGGGCTTCCGCGAGATGTGGATCGGCACCAAGCTCGGCTCCTCGAACCTGCGCATCGGCCAGGCCAAGCCCTATCGCGCCATGGAAGAGCTGACCAGCTCGAACGAGATCCTGTTCATGGAGCGTCCGTTCTCCAGCGCCTCCGGCATCTACCGCCAGTTCCAGCAGGGCCTCTTCCTCGACAGCTCCGGTAACAACTACGGCTGGGGCATCTCGGCCTACAACCTGAAGAGCGCCGAGGACACCAGCACCAGCGCCGCCGGTGCCGAGAGCTCGAACGACACCGACGGTCTGGGTGCCGCGGGCCGCGTCTACTTCGCCCCGCTGCTTTCCGACAGCGCGGTGTTCCACGTCGGCGCGTCCAGCACCTACGACAAGCCGCAGAATGGCAAGGCGCTGGCCGGCAGCGTGCGCTGGGTTGGCCGCAAGGGCCCGTCGCAGGCCATGGGCACCACGACCGAGGAGCAGTCGGCCTACGGTCTGGAACTGGCCGGCAAGGCCGGTCCGTTCTATGCCCAGGGCGAGTACGTGATGAGCGAGTTCGCCCAGGTCACCGGCGACGACCAGGAAGTCGACACCTACTACGTGCAGGCCAGCTGGCTGATCACCGGCGAGACCAAGCCCTACGACATCAAGAAGGGCGTGTTCAAGAACCCCAAGCCCAACGGCGCCGCCGGTGCCTGGGAACTCAAGGTTCGCTACGACGTGATCGAGCTCGACGCCGCGGCGGACCGCGAGGTCACGCAGCTGGGTGCCGGCCTGAACTGGTACGTGAATCCGAACACGCGCTTCATGGTCGAGTACATCAAGGGCGACAACGAGCCGCAGACGGGCACGGATGTCTCCGGCAGCGTGATCACGACCCGCGCGCAGTTCAGCTTCTGATCGGGATCCGGTCTCCGGTGCGGCCCGCAAGGGTCGCCCCGGAGGCTTTTCCGGAACCAGCCCGCCCCCGGGGGATGGGCTGGTTCCGGAAAAGCACGGCGGATTACACTGCCGCGTCCCCTCCCTCGGCCCGATACGGACCATGAGCGACCCCACCGCGGCACCCGCATTCCTGGCCAGTTCCATCGTGGCCGGCGAGACCGCCGGTGTCCGCAGCCGTTACCTGAAGGATGCGCTGGCCCGCTGGGTGGTCTGGATTGGCGGCCTTGGCGTCATTGCCGCCCTGCTGCTGATCTTTGTCTACCTGCTGGGCGAGGTGCTGCCCCTGTTTGCGGATGCCGAGTTCAAGGCCCGCGAGCGCTTTGCGCTGCCGGCGGCGGAGTCTGCCCCCCTGGTGGTAGCGGCGGAAGAGCAGGCTGAGGTTGGCCTGAAGCTGAGTGCGGCGGGCGAAGTCCTGTTCTTCAATCTCCACGACGGGCAGGCCGGCCTGAGCCGCGCCCTGCCCACCGCCGGGCAGGCCGTGGCCTCCGTGGCCCAGCTCTCGGCCGAGCGCGGCCTGCTGGCGGCCCAGCTGGCGGATGGCGGCGTGCTGCTGTTCGCCCACAAGTATCGGGTGAGCTATCCCAACGACCAGCGCGTGATCACGCCAGAGCTCGAGTTCCCGTATGGCGAGCAGGCTCTGGCCTTCATGCCGGCGGCAGCCACCCACCTTGCCGTCCGCGAAGAGGGCAATGTGCTGCTGATGGCCGGTGCCGATGCCTCGGGCAGCGTGCACCTGCGGGCCTACGAGAAGACCGAGTCCCTGCTGGGCGACAGCAGCTTCGGTGTCTCGGGCGAGTCGACGTTCACGCCGGCCGTGAAGCCGGACCTGCTGCTGCTGGAGCCCCTGCTGCACTGGCTGTACGTGCTCGACCGGGAGGACGGCCGCATTGCGATGTACCGCCTTGAGGGGGGCTCCGTCCCGACCCTCGTCGGCACCTACGCGACCGGCGCGCCGATCCGCACGGCCACCTACCTGGCCGGTGGCATCTCGCTGATCGTCGCCCAAGCCGACGGCATCGTTTCACAATGGTTCCCGGCCCGCGGCGACGACGGCGAGCCCTACCTGGCCCGCGTCCGCGACTTCGATCCGCCGGGCGACGCCGAGATCACCGCGCTCGGTGCCGAGATGCGCCGGCGCGGCTTTGCGGTCGGCGATGCCTCCGGCCACGTGTCCGTCTACTACGCCACCTCGGGCCGCCTGATCCACGAAGAGCAGGTCGCCGACAGCCCGATTACCGGCCTGGCGTTCAACTCTCGCGCCAAGTACCTGATGGCGGTCACGGCCGACGGTGCCATGCGCGGCTACGATGTCCACAACGAGCATCCGGAAGTCTCCCTGTCGGCGCTCTGGGGCAAGGTCTGGTACGAGAGCTACGACGAGGCCCAATGGCTGTGGCAGTCGTCCTCCGCCTCCGCCGACTTCGAGCCCAAGTTCAGCCTGACGCCCCTGTCGCTGGGTACGCTCAAGGGCGCCTTCTACGCAATGATCTTCGCGATCCCGCTCGCGGTTCTGGGCGCGATCTTCACCGCCTATTTCATGTCGCCCGAGCTGCGCCAGGTGGTGAAGCCCTCGGTGGAGATCCTGGCGGCACTGCCCTCGGTGATCCTGGGCTTCCTGGCAGGTCTGTGGCTCGCGCCCTTTGTCGAGACCAATCTGCCGGGCGTGTTCCTGAGCATGCTGCTGCTGCCGCTGTCCGTGCCCCTCTTTGGCTACCTGTGGCTGCGCATGCCGCGCTCGGTGCGCTACCGGGTGCCGGCAGGCTGGGAGGCCGCCATGCTGGTGCCGATCATCGGCCTGGTGGTGTGGCTGTGCTTCGCGGTGGCCAAGCCGATCGAGGCTGTGGCCTTCGGCGGCAACCTGCAGGCCTGGATGGACCATGAGCTGGGCATCGGCTACGACCAACGCAATGCGCTCGTGGTCGGCATCGCCATGGGCGTGGCAGTCATCCCCGTGATCTTCTCGATCGCCGAGGACGCCATCTTCACGGTCCCCAAGCAGCTCTCCCTCGGCTCGCTGGCCCTGGGCGCGACCCCCTGGCAGACCCTGGTGCGGGTGGTCCTGCCCACGGCGAGCCCGGGCATCTTCTCGGCGGTGATGATCGGCATGGGCCGCGCGGTGGGCGAGACCATGATCGTGCTGATGGCCACCGGCAATACCCCGGTCACCGATTTCAGCATGTTCCAGGGCATGCGTACCCTGGCGGCCAACGTGGCGGTCGAGATGCCCGAGTCGGAGGTGGGCAGCACGCATTTCCGCCTGCTGTTCCTGGCAGGACTGGTCCTGTTCATCTTCACCTTCTTCTTCAACACCCTGGCCGAGCTGGTGCGTCAGCGCCTGCGCGCGCGCTACAGCAATCTCTGAGCAGACCGATGGATACCAACACCGCTGCCGAAGAGCTGGTCTCGCGGGACACCACCAGTGTCCGGGCCTACGTTCAGTCCGGTCAGCCGTGGATCTGGCTGACCGCAGCCGCCATCTCGGTGGCCTTCATCATCACCGTGGCCCTGCTCAGCCTGACAGCGGCCCGTGGCCTGCCGCACTTCTGGCCGGCCGACCTGGTGCAGGCGAGCTATGAACAGCCCGGGGAGGATGCCGTTCCCGTGCTGGCGGAAATCCGCAGCAGCGAGGAAGTCACCAGTGCACGCCTGAAGAGCGCCGGCCTGCCGGTCGACGAGCAGCGCGACCTCTATGAGCGCCTGCTGATCAAGGTCGGCAACCGTGATCTGCTGGGCGCCGATTTCCGCTACGTCCTGGGCGACTGGCTGGTGGGGCGCAGCACTCCCGAGGCGGCGGTCGTCCTGGAGCGCGTGGAGTGGGGCAACTTCCACGGATATCTGGAGGCCGTCAAGCAGGATGGCGAGGTACGGGCGCGGGGTGCGGACGCCTGGGACGCCTACCGGCCGTTGCAGGAGCGCGCCAATGATCTTCGCGCGCAGCTCCACGACATCGAGCGTGGCCGCATCAGCAACATCAACTACGACCTCGAGCAGCTGCGTCTCGAGGAGCGCCGCCTTCAGCTGCAGGGCCATACGCGCGAATCCCACCCGGCCGAGTACGCGGCGCTGGATGCGCAACGCCAGGCGGGTGACGCCGAATACCAGGTGCTGCGCCAGGAACTGGACACGCTGAACCGCGAGCTGGAGCGCGATGCGCTGGTCATGCGCACGGCAACGGGCGAGGAGGTCGAGATCCCGCTGTCCAAGGTGATCCAGGGCTACCGCCCCAATGCGATGAACGTCTTCCAGAAAACGGGCTTCTTCCTGGGCAAGATCTGGGAGTTCGTTTCCGAGGACCCGCGCGAGGCCAATACCGAGGGCGGCATCTTCCCGGCCATCTTCGGCACGGTGCTGATGGTGATGATCATGTCGGCCGTGGTCACGCCCTTCGGCATCCTGGCGGCACTGTACCTGCGCGAGTATGCCAAGCAGGGGCCGCTGACCCAGGCGATCCGCATCGCCGTCAACAACCTGGCCGGCGTGCCCTCGATCGTGTTCGGCATGTTCGGCCTGGGCTTCTTCGTGTACTTCGTCGGGGCCGGCATCGACAAGGCCTTCTACCCGGAAGCGGCACCGGCACCGGTGTTCGGTACGCCCGGTATTCTCTGGGCCTCGCTGACGCTGGCCTTGCTCACCTTGCCGGTGGTGATCGTGGCCACGGAAGAGGGTCTGGCCCGCATTCCGCGTGCGATCCGTGAGGCCTCGCTGGCCCTGGGCGCCACCAAGGCCGAGACCCTCTGGCGCGTGGTGCTGCCGATGGCCAGCCCGGCGATGATGACCGGCCTGATCCTGGCCATTGCCCGCGCCGCGGGCGAGGTGGCGCCGCTGATGCTCGTGGGCGTGGTGAAGCTGGCGCCGACCCTGCCGCTGGACGGCAACGTGCCGTTCATCCACTTCGAGCGCAAGTTCATGCACCTGGGCTTCCATATCTACGATGTGGGCTTCCAGTCGCCCAACGTCGAGGCCGCCCGTCCGCTCGTCTATGCGACCGCCTTCCTCCTGGTACTCGTGATCATCGTCCTCAACCTCAGCGCCATCCGCATCCGCAACCGGTTGCGCGAGCGCTACAAGGCCCTGGAACATTGAGGCGCCCGCCTCCGCTCCGAGCCCAGACCTTCCTATGGAATCCAAGACCATGACCGGTGTGCAAGACAAGGCAGCGCTGTCGCGCGGCATCGACCTCGACAGCCTCACGCAGAAGGCAGCCAGCACGCGCCTCGAAGACCAGCGCATCGCGCTCGAGGTCGAGCAGTTGCAGCTCTACTACGGCCAGAAGCAGGCCCTCAAGGACATCAGCCTCAAGCTGCCGCACAAGAAGGTCACGGCCTTCATCGGCCCCTCGGGTTGCGGCAAGTCGACGCTGCTGCGCTGCTTCAACCGCATGAACGACCTGATCGATGGCTGCCGCATCGATGGCCAGATCCGCCTGCACGGCAAGAACATCTTCGACAAGGACGTGGACATTGCCTTGCTGCGTCGCCGCGTCGGCATGGTGTTCCAGAAGCCGAATCCGTTCCCCAAGAGCATCTACGAGAACGTCGCCTACGGCCTGCGCCTGGCCGGCATCAACAAGAAGCGCGTGCTGGACGAGACCGTGGAGTGGGCGCTCAAGGGTGCCGCGCTCTGGGACGAGGTGAAGGACCGCCTCGAGGATTCGGCCCTGGGGCTCTCCGGCGGCCAGCAGCAGCGCCTGGTGATCGCGCGCGCCATCGCCATCCAGCCCGAGGTGATCCTGCTGGACGAGCCCTGCTCGGCCCTGGACCCGATCTCGACATTGAAGGTCGAGGAGCTGATCAACGAACTCAAGACCCAGTACACGATCCTGATCGTGACCCACAACATGCAGCAGGCCGCGCGCGTCTCCGACTACACCGCCTTCATGTACATGGGCGACCTGGTCGAGTTCGGCAACACCGAGCGCATCTTCACCAAGCCGGCGCAGAAGCAGACCGAAGACTACATCACGGGCCGCTACGGCTGAGCCGTGCCATCCCGACACCGGAACCGACCATGAATACTCCCGGGTACAAGTCGCATATTTCCAGCCAGTTCAATGCCGAGCTCGAGGACGTGCGCCAGCGCGTGCTGGCCATGGGCGGCCTGGTCGAGCAGCAGATCATCGATGCCACGCGCGCCCTGATGGACGGGGATGCGGATCTTGGCGAGCAGGTCATCAAGAACGACTACAAGGTCAATCAGCTCGAGGTCTTCATCGACGAGGAGTGCTCGCACATCCTCGCGCGGCGCCAGCCGACCGCCAGCGACCTGCGCCTGGTCTACGCGGTGATCAAGACCATCACCGACCTGGAGCGGATCGGCGATGAAGCCGAGAAGGTGGCCCGCATGGCCACTGACCTCGCCAAGCAGGAGCGCCTGCCCCACGGCATGCTCGAGGTGCAGCACCTGTCGCGCAACGTCGTGCAGATGGTGCATGACGCGCTCGATGCCTTCGCCCGCATGGACCCGGAGATGGCGCTGGCCGTGGCGCGCGAGGACGAGTCGGTCGATCGCGAGTACGAGGCGCTGATGCGCCAGTGCATCACCTTCATGATGGAGGATCCGCGCACCATCCGCCGGGTCATGGACATCATCTGGAGCGTGCGCGCCCTGGAGCGTATCGGCGACCACGCCAAGAACATCTCGGAGTACGTGATCTACTTCGTGAAGGGCAAGGATGTGCGCCACCTGTCCCTAGAGACCCTCGAGCGCGAGGTCAAGGGCGCCTGAGCCCAGGCACGAGGCAAAAAAAGAGCCGGCAATGCCGGCTCTTCTCGTTTCTGCGGGGCCTCAGAAGTAGTGGTGCCCGATCCACCAGGCGACGGCCGACATGAAGGCCGAGGCCGGAATGGTCAGCACCCAGGCCCAGACGATGTTGCCCGCTACGCCCCAGCGAACGGCCGAGACCTTCTTGGATGCGCCGACACCGACGATGGCACCGGTGATGGTGTGCGTCGTCGACACCGGAATGCCCAGGGCCGTGGCGAAGAACAGGGTCATCGCGCCACCGGTTTCCGCGCAGAACCCCCCCACCGGCTTGAGCTTGGTGATCTTCTGACCCATCGTCTTGACGATGCGCCAGCCACCGAACAGCGTGCCGAGACCGATGGTGACGTAGCACGAGAACACCACCCAGGTCGGCACCGGATCTGCGGCCGTGGTCATGCCGGCCGCGATCAGCAGCATCCAGATGATGCCGGCGGTCTTCTGGGCGTCATTGCCGCCGTGGCCCAGGCTGTACAGGCCCGCCGAGACCAGCTGCAGTCGCCGGAACCAGCGATCCACGCGCCGGGGCGTGGCCCGGAAGAAAAGCCAGGACACCAGCAGCATCAGCAGCGAGCCCAGTACGAAGCCCATCAGCGGTGCCACCAGGATGAAGCTGATGATCTTGATCAGGCCCGACTTGATCAGCCCCCCGGTGCCGACCTTGGCCACGGCCGCGCCCACCAGTCCGCCGACCAGCGCATGCGAGGACGAGGAGGGGATGCCGTACCACCAGGTGATCAGGTTCCAGCCGATCGCGCCGACCAGCGCACCGAAGATGACGTAGTGGTCGATGATCGCCGGGTCAATGGTGCCCTTGCCGATGGTCGCCGCCACCTTGAGCGGGAACACGAAGTAGGCGATGAAGTTGAAGCTGGCGGCCCAGATCACCGCCCAGTGCGGCTTGAGGACCCCGGTGGAGACGACGGTGGCGATCGAGTTCGCGGCGTCGTGGAAGCCGTTCATGAAGTCGAAGGCCAGGGCCAGCACGACCAGGAACACGACCATCTCGAAGCTGATGATCATGGCAACGGCTCAGACGTTTTCGAGCACGATCGCTTCGAGGATGTTGGCAACGTCCTGGCAGCGGTCGGTCACCGACTCCAGCAGCTGGTAGATCTCCTTCATCTTGAACAGCTGGCGCGTGTCCGGCTCTTCGCGGAACAGCTTGGCCATGGCGTTGCGCATCAGATGATCGGCGTCGCTCTCGTACTGGTCGATCTCCTTGCACAAGGCCAGGATCTGCTTGGCATTCTTCATGTCCGACAGCAGTTCGACGGCGGCGCGGACCTTTTCCGTGCTGACCACGCAGACCTGGGCCAGCTGGACGGCCTCGTCGGTCACCTTGGCGATGTCATACAGGAACATGCACTGCGAGACGTCCTCCATCAGGTCGAGGATGTCGTCCATGCGGGTGATCAGCTGGTGGATCTCGTCGCGATCCAGCGGCGTGATGAAGGTCTGGTGCAGCATCTGCATGGTCTGCTGCGTGATCTTGTCGGCGCGGTGCTCGATTTTCTCGATGCTGAGCTTGCGCTGCGGCAGCTCCGACACATTGCCCATCAGTGCCTTGAGTTCGGTGGCGCCCAGCACGAGCTGCTCGGCGTGCTCCTTGAAATAGTCGAAGAAACGTCCTTCCTGGGGCATCAGTCGGCCGAACATGGCAGTGTCCTTGGGGTGCTGGTGACAATGGGGGGCGCCGGGGGTGGCGCGATGGCGCGTAGGGTAACCGATTGCCGTCATCCAACTGTCATATTCGTGCCCGCGGCCGGGCCCCGGGCTGGACGGAATCGTGATTAAAACGATAATAATATAGATATTGTTAAATATATAATCTCACCGTCCGGGCGGGGGGCGATGGCGGATGCACTAAACTGCCGGCCACTTTCATGCTGGACGCTTCGGCACCGTGGCCTGGAATCCCAAGAAACTGAAAATCGCGGCCATTTCCGCGCTGCTGCTGGTCGGCAGCGTCGCCATCCTGGCCTTCGCAACCTATCTGATGCGCCTCGACGGCCAGATCCGCGAGCGCTTCGCCGGCGCGCGCTGGGCCCTGCCGGCCCAGGTCTACGCCGCGCCCATGGAGCTGTATCCGGGCCTGGCGCTGACCGCGCCGGAGTTCGCGCACCAGCTGGAGCGCCTCGGCTACCGCGAGGATGCCCTGGTCGCCACGCCGGGCACCTTTGCGGCGGGCCCCAGCCATGTGGACCTGCACCTCCGCGCCTTCCAGTTCTGGGACGGCGCCCAGCCGGCACAGCGCCTGAGCGTGCAGTTCAATCGCAGTTCGGTGAAGGAACTCCAGGGGCTCGACGACCGGCGCGCACTCGAGATCCTGCGCCTCGACCCGGCCCTGATCGGCAGCATCTACCCCAAGCAGGGCGAGGACCGGGTGCTGGTCCGGCTCGATGCCGTGCCCCCGCTGCTGACGAAGGGACTGATCGCGATCGAGGACCAGGCCTTCTACTGGCATATGGGCGTCAGCATCAAGGCGATCCTGCGCGCCAGCTTTGCCAACCTGCGGGCCGGTCATGTGGTGCAGGGTGGCAGCACCATCACCCAGCAGCTGATCAAGAACTTCTTCCTCAACAGCAAGCAGACCTGGGACCGCAAGCTCAACGAGGCCTTCATGGCCCTGCTGCTCGAGATCCACTACGAGAAGCAGGACATCCTCGAGGCCTATCTCAACGAGGTTCACCTCGGGCAGGACGGCAGCCGCGCCGTGCACGGGTTCGGCCTCGGCGCCCAGTTCTACTTCAACAAGCCGCTGGATGAGCTGCGGCCACACGAGATCGCCCTGCTGGTGGGCCTGGTCAAGGGGCCCTCGTTCTACAACCCGCGGCGCAATCCCAAGCGGGCCCTCGAGCGCCGCAACCTGGTGCTGGGCGTGCTGCACCGGGAAGAACTGCTCAGCGACGAGGACTATGCGGCCGCGCTGGATCAACCGCTGGGCGTGGTCCAGGGCCGTGGCGGCGGCGTGGAGCGCTACCCCGCCTTCGTTGAGCTGGTCCGGCGCCAGCTTAGCAAGCAGTACCAGGAGCAGGATCTCACCCACGAGGGCCTGCGCATTTTCACGACGCTGGACCCGCGTGCCCAGGAGGCCCTGGAGCGGCGCATCATCGAGGCGTTGCCGGAGCTGGAAAAGAGCCGGCGCATGAAGGAGCGCACCCTGGAGGCGGCGGGCATCGTCACCAGTCCGGACGGCGGTGAGGTGCTTGCCCTCGTGGCCGGCCGCGACGTGCGCTTTCCGGGCTTCAATCGCGCGCTGGACTCGCGCCGGCCGATCGGCTCGCTGGTCAAGCCCTTCGTCTACCTGTCGGCGCTGCAGCGACCGGCCGACTTCAACCTGCACAGCCTGCTGGCCGACGAGCCGATTGCGCTGAAGCTTGCCAATGGCCGCATCTGGCAGCCGAAGAACTACGACCGCCAGCTGCACGGCCCGCAGCCGCTCTACATGGCGCTGGCCCAGTCCTACAACCTGCCGACGGTGCAGGTCGGACTGGCGCTCGGCGCCGATGTGGTCCTGCAGACCCTGCGCGAGGCCGGCTACCAGGGCGGGGCGCAGCCGCTGCCCTCGCTGTTCCTCGGCTCGCTCGATGCCTCGCCGCTGGATGTGGCGCAGATGTACTCGACGATCGCCTCGGGCGGCTTCCGGGCGCCGCTGTCGGCCATCCGCGAGGTGCAGACCCAGGATGGCAAGCCGTTGACGCGCTTCCCGATCGAGGTCGAGCAGACCCTGCCCGAGGGCCCGGTGTATCTGCTGACCTGGGCCCTGCGCCAGGTGATGACCCTGGGCACCGGCCGGCCGGCCTACGCGGCGCTTCTGCCGACGCAGCTGGTGGCCGGCAAGACCGGCACCACCGACGACTACCGCGACAGCTGGTTCGCCGGCTTCGGTGCCGATCGCGTAGCGGTCATCTGGGTGGGCCGCGACGACAACCAGCCGACCGGGCTGTCCGGCGCCAATGGGGCCCTGCCGATCTGGGCGCGCGTGATGCGCGACCTGCGGGTGCGCTCGCTCGATCCGATTCCGCCACCGGACGTGGAGGAGGCGATGGTGGATCCGGCGACCGGCCTGCGGGCTGACGCCGCCTGCCTCAATGCCATCGTCGTGCCATACCTGGCGGGCACCGCCCCGGCGGAGTGGGCGCCCTGCGCCGAAGCCGAGGGCTTCTTCGGCCGCGAGGGCGATAGCCCGCCGCTGCAGTGGCTGAAGGACCTGTTCGGCGGCTGAGACCGTTCACGGGCGATACGGCCTGCGCAGGTACAATGCGCCGGTTCGTCCGTCGAGAGTTCCCATGCGCCTGTTTCACCTGTCGCTGGCGGCCACGGTCCTGTTGCTGACCGCCTGCCAGACCGCCCGTGCCCCGCAGCAGCCCCGGCCGTATCCGGAGCCGCCGGTTGTGACGCCGGGCGGTGGTTCGCAGCCGGCGCCGGAGCCCGGCCCGACGTCCGTGACGCCGGTGCTGCCCGAGCTGAATCCGCCGCCGGTGGAGGTGGTCCCGCCGATGCGGCCGATCCCCAACTATCCGCGCCGGGCCGAGGAGGTCAGCAGCCCGCCCGTAAGCGCGCTGGTGCGCCAGGCCCGCCAGCAGCGGGCGGCGGGCAAGCCGGAGCAGGCGGTCGCGCTGCTGGAGCGAGCGCTGCGCATCGAGTCGCGCAATGCCTTCGTGCTCGCGGCGCTGGGCCAGGCCTACCTGGCGCAGAAGAACTACCGCCAGGCGGAGAACATGGCGCAGAAGTCCAATGTCGTGGCCCGCGGCAATGTCTGGGTGGAGCTCGACAACTGGCGCACCATCGCGGCGGCGCGGCGCGGGCGGGGCGAGTATGCCTCCGCGGAAGTGGCGCAGGCGCAGGCCGATGCGCTCGACCTCTGGCTGAACCCGCCGTCGACACCGCAACCCTGAGCGCCGCCTTGGCTCCCGAGGAGATCGCCGGGCTGCTGGGCGCCGACGGGGCCTTCGTGCGGGCCCTGCCGGGCTTCGCGCCGCGCCAGCCGCAGCAGGAGATGGCGGCAACGGTGGGGGAGGCGCTGAGCCGCGGCGAGTCGCTCGTGGTCGAGGCCGGGACCGGCACCGGCAAGACCTACGCCTATCTGGCGCCGGCCCTGCTGTCAGGCCAGCGCACCGTGGTCTCGACCGGGACCCGCACCCTGCAGGACCAGCTGTTCCACCGTGACCTGCCGCGCGTGCGCGAGGCGCTGGGGCGGCCGGTGCGCGTGGCCCTGCTCAAGGGGCGCGCCAACTACCTGTGCCTGTACCGGATGAAGCGCGCCCGCCAGCAGCCGGCCTTGCGCACTGCCCATGCCGAGCTGGCCCGCATCGAATCCTGGGCGCGTCGCACCGAGAGTGGCGAGCTGTCGGAACTCGGTGATTTCCGCGAGGACTCGCCGATCACGCGCCAGGTAACCTCGACCAGCGACAACTGCCTGGGCACCCGCTGCAGTGACTTCGAGGGCTGCTTCGTGGCGCAGGCCCGGCGCCGGGCGCAGGCGGCGGACCTGGTGGTGGTGAACCACCACCTGCTGTTCGCCGACTTCATGCTCAAGGACAAGGGCTTCGGCCAGATCCTGGCCGGCGCCGATGCGGTGATCGTCGACGAGGCGCACCAGCTGCCGGAACTGGCGACGCAGTTCTTCGGGCGGCGGGTTTCGACCCGCCAGCTGCAGGAACTGGCGCGCGACGTACAGCTGGAGGCGCAGAACTGCGGCGACCTGCCGGCGCTGGCCGAGACGGCGCAGCGCCTGTCCGGCGACACCACGCAGCTCGAAGCGGCCTTCGCCCGCCAGGCCGGCCGCAACCCGCTGTCCGGCTTTCTCGCGCAGGCGGCGCTCGAACTGGAGCGGGCAGAGCAGTCGCTCGACGAGATCTTCCAGGCTCTGCGGCCGCTGGAAGAACGCAATGCGGAATTCGCCGGGCTGCTGGAGCGCGCGCTCGAACTGCGCGAGCACTGGCAGCACATCCTCGGTGGAGAGGCGAGCCCCGAGGCACCGCCCGAGGTGCGCTGGACCGAGTCCCTGCAGCGCGGCGGCAGCCTCAACGCCACGCCGATCGAGGTGGCCGACGATTTTCGCCGCATGCGCCAGACCTATCCCGGTGCCTGGATCTTCACCTCGGCGACCCTCGCGGCCGGCGAGGACTTCGGACACTACACCCGCCAGCTTGGCCTGGACGAGACGCGCACGCGCCGGCTCGACAGCCCCTTCGACTATCCGAACCAGGCGCGCCTCTACCTGCCGCGCGGCCTGCCCGAGCCAAACGCGCCGGGCTATCCCCTGGCGGTGGCCGACGCCGCGCTTCCCGTGATCCAGGCGGCGGCTGGCGGCGTGTTCATCCTCTGCACCAGCCATCGGGCCTTGCGCCAGATCGCCGAACGCCTGCGCGGCCGCATTGCCCAGCGCCTGCTGGTGCAGGGCGAGGAC
This sequence comes from Solimonas sp., assembly GCA_036275615.1. Lineage (GTDB taxonomy): Bacteria > Pseudomonadota > Gammaproteobacteria > Nevskiales > Nevskiaceae > Solimonas. The sequence goes on along the minus strand of DASUDL010000053.1, from coordinate 20,955 downwards.
AGCCGCTCGGCCCTGCTCGATGCCTTCACCAGCGACGGCCATGCCGTGCTGGTCGGCACCAGCAGTTTCTGGGAAGGGGTCGACGTCAAGGGCCAGGCGCTGCGCGTGGTGATCATCGATCGTCTGCCGTTCGCCGCGCCCGGCGATCCGGTCTACGAGGCGCGTCTGCAGGCGATCCGTCGCGGCGGCGGCACGCCCTTTTTCGACCTGCAGCTACCGGAGGCCATCGTCATGCTGCGCCAGGGCGCAGGGCGCCTGATCCGCGATCCCGGCGACCGTGGCCTGCTCATGCTCTGCGATCCGCGCCTGACCGGAAAAGGCTACGGTCGCCAGGTGCTCGCGGCGCTGCCGTCCATGCCGCGCCTGACCGACATCGCCAGCGTGCAAGAATTCGCCCGCAGCCTCGCCATGCCATGAACCTGCTCGCCCTCGATACCGCCACGGAAGCCTGCTCGGTCGCCTTGCTCAGCGGCGGCCAGCTGCGTGCCCGCCACGAGGTGGTCGGGCGTGGACACACCGAGCGGCTGGTGCCGATGGTCCAGGCCCTGATGGCCGAGGCAGGCCTGGCCTACGCCCAGCTCGACGGCTACGTCTGCGGCATCGGCCCGGGCAGCTTCGCCGGCGTACGCATCGGCCTGGGCTTCGTGAAGGGCCTGGCGCTGGCGGCCGACCGGCCCGCGGTCGGGGTGTCCTCGCTGGCCAGCCTCGCGCTGCCGGCACTGCGGGCCGGATCCCGGCAGGTGATCGCTGCCATCGACGCGCGCATGGATGAGGTCTACCTCGGTGCCTATGTCGCGGATGCCGCCGGCTTGCCGCAGGCGCTGCGGGACGAGGAGGTCTGTGCACCCGCCGCCGCCGTGGCCGTCATGCCGGGCGACTGGGTGGCGGTGGGCACTGGCTGGGGCAGCTACGATGCGGCCCTGAAGAAGGCGCTCGGCTGCCAGCCGCGGGCGGTCGATGCCGCAGCCCTGCCGCGCGCTGAGGACGCCCTGCGCATTGGCCAGGCACTGCTGGCGGCCGGGCAGGGGCAATCGGCCGATCGGCTGCTGCCGCGCTACCTGCGCAACAAGGTGGCGCTGACCCTGCAGGAGCAGCGCGCCCGCCGCGGCGACACCGTCGCCTGAAGGCTTCTGGCCGCCGCTCGCCGATTCAGGCACACTGCGCACCCTTTCGCCGGCCTGTGGTTCCTCTGCCGGCGAGACCTCGATGGTGGCCCGCGTCGGCCCTCCGCGACGGCAAGCCGTGAACCCCGCCAGGCCCGGAAGGGAGCAACGGTAGCGGTGCAGCCGGGTGCCGGAGCCAGCTGGCGCGGGACACCACCACCCTCTGAAGCATCGCAAAGCTGCTGCGCTTGGCAGTTCGTGCGCGGGCCGTGCTCGGAATGCTTGCGTACGGATGTACGTTCCGCTTCCTGCGCTCCGTCCTCCCTCGACCCGCTGGTGCTCGCGACGCTTTTCGATGCCTCAGTTGGCCGGGGATGCCATCGCGCGTGATGCGTCAAGGCGAATCGGCGCCGGTTGATCCATCACCAGGCTCTGGCCGGCACCTCGCCAATGGCGGACAATCGGGTATCCCGTGACAACCCTGTCCTGCCCATGAGCTATCTCGCGCTGGCCCGAAAGTACCGTCCGCGTCGTTTCGAGGACGTGATGGGGCAGGGGCATGTGGTCAAGGCCCTGTCGCATGCGCTGGCGGGCGACAAGCTGCACCCGGCCATCCTGCTCACCGGTACGCGGGGCGTTGGCAAGACCACGCTGGCCCGTATCATCGCCAAGTGCCTGAACTGCGAGACCGGCGTCAGCGCCGAGCCCTGCGGCCGTTGCTCGGCCTGCCAGGAAGTGGACCAGGGCCGTTTTGTGGACCTGCTGGAGATCGACGCGGCCTCCAACACCGGCGTCGACGATGTGCGGCAAGTGATCGAGAACGCGCAGTACTCGCCGGCGCGCGGCCGCTACAAGGTCTACCTGATCGACGAAGTCCACATGCTGTCGAAGGCGGCGTTCAATGCCCTGCTCAAGACGCTGGAAGAGCCGCCCCCGCACGTGAAGTTCGTGCTGGCCACCACCGATCCGCAGAAGCTGCTGGTCACGGTGCTCAGCCGCTGCCTGCAGTTCAATCTCAAGCGCCTGCCGGCGGCGGTGATCCGCGACCAGCTGGCGAAGGTGCTGGAATCGGAGGGCGTGAGCTTCGAGATGCCGGCGCTGGCGGAGATCGCGCGTGCCGCCGACGGTTCGATGCGTGATGGCCTCTCGCTCGCCGACCAGGCAATCGCCTTTGCCGGCGGCCAGGGGCTCCAGCGCACCGCGGTCGAGGACATGCTGGGGACCAGCGGCCGCCAGACCCTGTTCGAGCTGCTGCAGGGGCTCGCCGCGCGCGACACCGAGCGCCTCCTCGCCGGCATCCAGCGCCTGGAGGCCCAGGCGCCCGACTATGCCGCGCTGCTCAATGAACTGGCGGGTCACCTGCAACGCATCGCCCTGCTGCAGCTGCTGCCCCGGGCCCAGGGCGAGGACGAGGAGGCGGCACTGGTGGCGCTCAAGGACCAGATCGCCCCCGAGGACGTGCAGCTCTACTACCAGATCGCTGTCAACGGCCGTCGCGACCTGCCCTGGGCGCCGGATCCGCGCCTGGGGTTCGAGATGACCCTGCTGCGCATGCTGGCCTTCCGTCCGGATGACGGCCCGGCCACGCCGCGCGCCTCCGGTGCCGGGGGCGGCGCCCGCAGCACCTCATCGGCAGCTGGTGGCGTCGCGGCGGCGCCGACGGCCAGCCTGAGCGCTGCGCCGGCGCTGAAAGAGACTCCGGCGCGCCCGGCGCCCCGCCTGGCGGCCGACGCCGCCTGGCCGGAGCGGGTCGAGGCCATGAGCCTCGAGGGCTTTGCCCGTCAGCTCGCCCGCCACTGCGCGATCGCCGCGCAGACGCCCGGCGTGCTGCGTCTCGTACTCGACAGCAAGGCGCGGCATCTGCTCGTGGAGGAGCGGCGCGCCGCCATCGAGAGCGCACTGGCGCAGCAGCTCGGTGAGCCGGTGCAGCTGCTGATCGAGGTGGCCGAAGAGGTCGTCGCCTCGCCGGCTACGCTCGAGCAGCAGCGTGAGATCGATCGCCAGCGCGCTGCCGAGGCCGCGATCCTCGGCGACCCTGTGGTCAAGGCGTTTCGCGAGCAGTTCGGCGCCCAGGTGCGCGGCGGCTCGATCCACCCCCTGAATTCCTGAAACTTTCCGCCGCGCCCTCGCGCGGCCACCGGAGAACGAACATGAAAGGCGCCCTCGGCCAGATGATGCGTCAGGCCCAGCAGATGCAGGAGAACATGAAGCGCGTCCAGGACGAGATCGCGCGCATGGAGATCACCGGCGAGGCCGGCGCGGGCCTGGTGAAGGTGACGCTGACCGGCAAGCACCAGTGCCGCAAGGTCGAGATCTCGCCGGACGCGCTGAAGGAAGAGAAGGAGTTCGTCGAGGACCTGATCGCCGCGGCGATCAACGACGCCGCGCAGAAGCTCGACGAGGCCTCCCGCACCAAGCTCTCCGCGGTCACCGCCGGCATGCAGCTGCCGCCGGGCATGAACCTGGGCAATCTCGGCCTCTGAGCCCTCGTAGCGGATCTGGCCGCCAGATCCGCCCTCCGGCGCTCAGGTCACCAGGCTGGGTGCCTTGCGGCCGGTGAGTTCGCTGATGCGCGCGAGACGGTCCGCCAGGCTGGCCAGCGGGGCGAGGGCGTCGGCCGTGCGCCAGTCGAGAGCGCTCGCCTCGCGCTCGTAGCGCTCCAGGTACAGGCGCAAGGTCGCGCCCTTGGTGCCGGTGCCCGACAGGCGCAGGATGATGCGGGCGTCATCGCCGCAGACGACGCGCAGACCCTGGGCCACGGCCAGGCTGCCGTCGACCGGATCGAGATAGCTGAATTCGTCGGCCTGGCTGACGGTCCAGTCGCCAAGCGCCTGGCCCGGTAGCGTCGGCAGCATGCCGGCCAGGGCCTGCATCACCGACTCGGCCGCGGGGGCGCTGAGGTCCTCGTAGTCATGGCGCGCGTAGTAGTGGCGTCCGAAGCGGGCCCAGTGCGCCGTGGCAATCTCGCGCACGCTCTGCTGCGTTGCCGCCAGCACATTGAGCCAGGCCAGTACCGCCCAGAGGCCGTCCTTCTCGCGGGTGTGGCTCGAGCTGGTGCCGAAGCTTTCCTCGCCGCAGATCGTGGCCTGGTCCGAATCCAGCAGGTTGCAGAAGAACTTCCAGCCGGTCGGCGTCTCGTGCATCGGCACCTGGAGCGCGCGAGCCACCTGGTCGGCGGCGCGGCAGGTGGGCATCGAACGGGCGATGCCGCGCAGGCCGTCCCGATACCCCGGGCACAGCTTCAGATGCGCGGCCAGCATGGCCAGGGAATCACCGGGCGACACGAAGATGCCCCGGCCCAGGATCATGTTGCGGTCGCCGTCGCCGTCGCTGGCGGCCAGCAGGGCGGGTGCGCCCTCGCCGAAGGCCAGGTCCACGAGCGGCTTGGCATGGATCAGGTTGGGATCGGGGTGGCCACCGCCGAAGTCCTGCAGCGGACTGCCGTTGAGCAGGGCCGCGGCGGGCGCACCGAGCTGCTCCACGAGAATGCGCTGTGCATACGGCCCGGTGACCGCATGCATGGCGTCGAAGCGCAGGCCGTTGCCGCGCTTGAGCCAGTCGCGGATGCGGTCGAAGTCGAACAGCTGCTGCATCTGCTGTGCATAGTCCTCGACGCAATCGACGATCTCGACCTGCGTGCTGCCCAGGGTCTGTATCCCGCGCCGGTCCAGGTCGACCCAGGCGCCCTCGACCGTCCGGTAGCGCGCGAGCGTCTTGCTCGCCTCGTAGATGCGGGCCGTGAGGCCCTCGCCCGCCTGGCCGCCGCCGGCGACATTGAACTTGATGCCAAAGTCGCCGTCCGGGCCAGCCGGGTTGTGGCTGGCCGTGAACAGCAGGCCACCCGCGGCGCGGCGGCCGCGGATCAGGGTGGACGCGGCCGGTGTCGACAGCAGCCCGCCCTGGCCGACGATGATCCGCGCTACGCCGTTGGCCGCGGCCATGCGGATCGCAGTCTGGATCGCGTCGCGGTTGTGGTAGCGGCCATCGCCGCCAATCACCAGGCTGGCGCTTCGCAGTTCCGGTGCGCAGTCGAAGATCGACTGCAGGAAGTTCTCGAGATAGTGCGGCTGCTGGAACACCGCCACCTTCTTGCGCAGGCCGGCGGTACCGCATTTCTGGTCCAGATAGGGCTTCGTCGGGATCTCGCGCATGGGCGGAAGTCAAGCGTTTCGGAGGGGCGAGGCCTATCTTATAGTCGCCCCATGCAAGCCTCCACGCACCTGTGTCCCTGCTGCGGCAAGCCGCGGCGCATCGCGCACCTGATGGAACTCTACGAGCGCAACTACCGCATGCTGTTGCGGCTGCTGCCCGATCTGGATGGCCTCGATGCCCGCATGGTCTCGAGCAGCGCCAGTGACTGCCCGCTGCATGTGCGCCTGCTGGAGCGTGACCGCTACACGCTCAGCCTGCATCTGACCTACGAGTTCACCGACGATCAGGGCTTGCGCCGACAGCCCGACCTCTGGGTCCGCCTGTACCGCGACGCTGGCGTGGCGGAGGCGCTGGAGTGCAGCCATCGTCCACCCTGGGATGCCGAGGACGAGGCTGATCCGGCCGCCCATGCCTTCCTCAGCGCGCAGTGGAAACGCAATCTGTTGCTGGAGAAGTGGCTGGAATACCTGCTGCAGCAGGGGCACGGCTTCAGCCCGCAGACGCGTGCGGAGCCCCTGGCGCTGGCCTGATCCGGACCCGCGGGATGACAAGGGCAGGGGTGATGACCGAGCATGTAGGCCGTGCGGCGGCGGGACCGACAGCCGCATCAGCGAATCAAAAGGAGAGGATGAAATGAGCCATCGTTACGCGTGGGCATCGCCGCTGTTCGGCCTGCTGGGCCTGGTCCTGGCACCGCTGGCCTCGGCACAGCCCATCGACCTGCCGGAAATCCCGGAGTGCACCCAGCTCACCCCCGGTGCGGTATCGGTCGACAACACGCCGGTCACGCTCGACCTGCGCGTGCTGCTCGACGGTGTCTCCCAGGCGCGTGGCCAGCAGCTCGTGAACGAGGCCCAGGCGGCCTTCGGACCGCTGGGCATCACCCTCAGTGCCAGCTTCGAGAGCGTGGCCTTCAGCAGCAACCTGGGCTCGGGCCTGATCGCCGCCGCCAAGGCCCACTACGGTGGCGCGCGTCCCAACGGTATCGACATCGTCTACGTGCTGACCAGCAAGGACATCACCGACGGCGGCACCAGCGGCAATGGACTGGCCGGCCTGGCCGACTGCATCGGCGGCGTGGCCTTCGGTGATCGCGCCTTTGCCGTGGGCGAGAACATTGCCGATTCGCCGCTCAATCTCATCGTGTACCAGCTGGGCACGCAGATGGCCGCCAACACCCTGGCGCACGAGGTGGGTCACCTGCTGGGCGGGCACCACCACTACGCCAACTGCATCGAGGGCATGCTGCCCCTGGGTGGTGCGACCTGCACGCTGATGTTCAACTTCGTGGACAACCAGAAGCTGAAGTTCTCGTCGCTCAACAGTCTGGTCGTGCGCGGGCACACCCAGCTGTTCGCGGCGCCCTGAAGCGCGGCAGCGGCAGCAAACGGGCGCCCCCTCGGGCGCCCGTTTTCGTTGGGGTCGCCGTCAGACGGCGCCGGCCTTGCGCAGCAGTTCGGCCAGGGCCTCGGCGACCTGCCGGTAGCCCGCGGCATTGGGGTGGATCTGGTCGGATCGCAGGCTGCGCTGGCCCAGGACCTCTGAGACGATTCCATTCTCGATCGGCAGGCCGTACTGCCGCGCCAGTTCCTCGTAGACGGCGGGAGGTTCCAGGCCCATCAGGGCGGGCTCCGGCACCCCGATCAGCACCACCGGGATGTTGCGGCCGCGGATCTCCTCGATCATGGCCGCGAGGTTGGCCTTCATCTGCGCCCGGTCCAGCTTGCGCAGCATGTCGTTGCCGCCGAGGCAGAGGATCACCAGGGCCGGCTCGGTGTCGTCCAGCACCCCCGGCAGGCGCTCGCGACCTTCCGGCGTCGTTTCCCCGGGGATGCCGGCATTGATGACCTGGCGGCCGACCAGTCCGGCGAGCACGGCGGGATAGGCCTGGGCCAGCGTGGTGCCCGTGCCATGGGTCAGGCTGTCGCCGAAGGCTAGGATCACGGCATCGCTCGGCAGAGCCGGTACCGGCGGCACGGATTTGCCGCACCCGGCCAGGCCGAGCAGTGCTTGCAGGCCCAGCAGGGCCACCCCCACACTCGCGACGAAATGTCTGCCTGGAATCTTTCGCATGCTCTACACCCTCGGAGAACGTCGTCCGCAGTTTAAGGGCGAACACTGGATCGCCGACAACGCCGTCCTGATCGGCTCGGTCGTGCTCGGCGAGCAGGCCAGCGTCTGGTACAACTGCGTGCTGCGCGGCGACAACGACGAACTGATCGTCGGTGACCGCAGCAACGTCCAGGACGGCTCGGTGCTGCATACTGACCCCGGCATCAAGCTGCGCATCGGTAACGACTGCACGATCGGCCACTTGGTGATGCTCCACGGCTGCGAGATCGGCGACAACACCCTGGTCGGCATCAAGAGCGTGATCCTCAACCGGGCGCGCATCGGCAAAAACAGCATCGTCGGCGCCAACTCGCTCGTCACCGAGGGCAAGGAATTCCCGGACAACAGCCTGATCATGGGCGCGCCGGCGAAGGTCGTCCGCCAGGTCTCCGACCAGGAGGCGCAGTTCCTAAAGCTGCAAGCCCTGCACTACGTCCAGAACGCGCAGCGCTACGCCCGGCAGCTCAAGCCGCTGTAGGTCCTACTCGGCGAGTTGCCGTGGGCAGGCGTAGTGCCGCACCTCGCCGAGGCCGCGCGCCACCTCCGACCAGCGGGACACCGGCAAGGCGATCTGCACGGCCGCGCAGGTGGGCATCTCGTCGAAGCTGCAGGGCGCCAGCGTGGTGGCCAGATCGCTGAAGCCGGGGTTGTGCCCGAACAGCATGGCATGTGCGTCGCCGTCGTCGAGCTGACGCACCAGGCTCAGCAGGGTGGCGACCGAGGCCTCGTAGATGCGCGGCAGGATCAGGATCTCGTCCTGGTGCAGCGCCAGCACTTCGCAGAAGGCGCGGGCCGTGGTGATGGCGCGCAAGGCTGGGCTGCTGACCATGCGGTCCGGCCGGCCGATCGCCTGCAGGAGGTGCTGGGCCATGCGCGGAGCATCGCGCCGACCCCGGGCATTGAGCGGGCGCTCGAAGTCGCTGAGGGCGGGGTCGTCCCAGGACGACTTGGCGTGGCGGACCAGGGTCAGCAGGCGCATGCCGCCAGTGTACGGCGGCCCGCTCAGGCCGTGGGCGGCAGGTAGATGTCGTAGCGGGCCTGGGTGCCCGCCAGCTGGAAATCGGGTTCCCGGCCGGCGAGGTACGGGGCGCTGCTCGGGCGCTTCACCACCACGCGGCGCCGGGCGCAGCCCAGGGCCGGGAGCAGCAGGTGGTCGGCGTCCGGGTCGCCGTCGGTCAGCTCGCGCAGCAGCTGCATCTCCTTCTGCGGCAGGGCCTGCTTGCCGCGATGCGGATACATCGGGTCCAGGTGGATCACGTCCCAGCGGCGCGCGCCGTCGAGCAGGGCCAGGGCTTCGCCGGCCACCAGCTCGATGCGGGCGGCGGCCGGTGACCAACGAGGGTCTGCCAGGGCGCGCTGGTGGGCGTCCGCCAGCAGCTGCGCGAACAGGGGCTGGCGCTCCACGAGCGTCACCGTGGCGCCCAGCGCCGCGAGCACGAAGCCGTCGCGCCCCAGGCCAGCCGTGGCGTCGAGCACCATGAGCGAGGGGTCCTTGTGCAGGCCGATCGCCCGCGCCAGCAGCTGCTTGCGACCGCCCGCGATGCGACGTGCGGTCTCGGGCGTGGTCCAGTCGGCACGCACCGGGTGAAATTCGGGATGGTGTCCGGCGCGCAGAGCCAGGCCCTGCGCGCTGTCCTCCAGCACAAACGAAAAACCCCGGGCGTCTCCGCCCGGGGTCGGGTGCTGCGTCTTCGCCAAGGCCTTAGAGCTTGCTGGCGTCGAAGAAGCTGGCCATGCGCTGGGCGAGCATCAGGTCGCCCTCGATCTGCAGCTTGCCGGTCATGAACGCGGTCATGCCGTTGAGCTCGCCCTTCATCAGCGCGACGAGATCGTCGTCTTCCATGGTGATGGTCACATCCGGGCTGCCGGCGGTGCCGTCGTTGACGGTGCAGGCGCCGTTCTTGATCACGGCGTTGACCGGGGTCGAGCACGCGAACTGGATGGTGCAGTCGGTACCGGCGGCTTCGCTGGCGTTGAAGGCGGCCGGCAGTTTCTTGAGCAGTTCAGCGGCGGACATGAATCTCTCCGAAAGACTTAAGTAGGAGGCCGCATCGTACTCGCCGACCCCGGGGCCGGCAACCGCGGAAACCGCGATTCGGAAATGACACTTACCGTCCGGTGACCGGCGGGTTCCGCGCTGCGGCGAGGACTGCGTCAGCAAGCGCCGGTGACAGCAGCAGAGGACGGGGACTGGAGCGGTACAGGCGGTCGGCTGCCCGCAGCGCCGCCAGCAGCTCAGGCGAGTGCGAGGCATCCAGCAGCACGTAGTCGCTGCCCTCGGCGTACCGGCTCTCGAGCCGGCGGAACGCCCGGAATGCCGTGCCCTTGGCGGCTCCCAGCCGCAGGTCGAGTTCGCGCAGCGTCTGCCAGCCGTGGTAAGCGCTCATTCCGGTGCGGCGAGCAGGAAGTGGGCCCGCGCCAGGGCGATCGGCTGATCGGGCGACTTCTGCCAGCAACGGATCTGTGTCTGGGCCACGCGCAGGCCGGCGCGGGAGACGCTGCATTCGGCCCAGCAATCCTCCGGACGGCCGGGCAGCAGGTAGTCGATCGCGAAGTCGATGCTCTTCGGGATGCGGGCCTCCTCGAACTGCAGCAGCAGGTGCAGCAGGGCGGCGTTCTCCATGAATGCGGCCGTCACCCCGCCATGCAGCGCGGGCAGGTTGCGGTTGCCGACCAGACTGTCGCGGTAGGGCAGACGGACCCGCGGTCCGGTGGGGCCTGCCTCGATCTGCACGCCCAGGAAGCCGGCGTACGGCACCAGCTGTACCAGCGGAGCGTAGTCCTGCCGCTCGCGGGCGGCGCGCCGTGCGTGGTCCAGGGCGCTCACGCGAGCTCGTTCAGCGGGCGGCGCTTGCCAGAGCGCATGAAGGCGCCCTGCGCCGTGGCGATGGGTTCGGCTTCGTCCGTCTGCCAGGCCAGCGCCTGCATGAAGGCGATGCTGCGGGTCAGGCGCAGGCAGCTGGCGCGGCAGTGAACTGGCAGGTCGCGCCGCGCCGGGCGCAGGTAGTCCATGCGCAGGTCCAGGGTGGCTATGGGCTCCGGCTGGCCCAGGTGGGCCAGCAGTGCGGCGCCGCAGGCGGAGTCGACCAGGGTGGTGACAATGCCGGGATGGATCAGCCCGCGCTCGGTGTCGCCCAGCCATTCCTCGCGCCAGGGCAGGGTGACGATGGTGGCCTCGGCGTCGAGCCGGCCCACGGTCATGCCGCACTCGCGGATGTGGGGGGTCATCTCGACGAAGCGCTGGCGCAGGCTCTCGTGAAAGGCGGTCGTGGGCTGGGCGGTCATGTTTCCTCGCGAGCGGCGATTGTAGACTGCGACCCATGACTGCAGCGGCGACGGTAAGCGGAATGACCCTCCTGGAGCAGCGCCTGCGGCGGGCGCTGGCGACGACACATCTCGATGCGCCGCGACCGATGACGGACCTGGAGCTGCCGATCAACCTGGAGCGGATCATGCCGGCCGCACTGATCGCGAGCCTGCGTCCGGCCGCGGTGCTCGCCCCGGTGATCCGCCGCGGCGACGCGCTGTCGATGCTGTTCACGGTCCGCTCGCAGCGACTGCGCTCGCACAAGGGGCAGATCAGCTTCCCGGGCGGCGGCCGCGACGAGGGCGATGCCGGCGTGGTGGCCAATGCCCTGCGCGAGGCGCGCGAAGAGATCGGCTTGGACCCGGCGCGCGTCGAGGTGCTGGGATATCTCGACGACTACCCGACCCTGACCCGCTACATGGTGACCCCCGTGGTCGGCCTGATTGACGGCGAGGTCGAGTTGCAACTCGACGACAACGAGGTTGCCGAAGTGTTCGAGGTGCCGCTGGAGGTCGCCCTGGACCCCGCCCGCTACGAGCGGCGCGTGCTCAGCCGCGAGGGCCTCAACGTACCGTTCTTCGAGTTGAACTGGCAGCGGCACCGCATCTGGGGCGCCACCGCCGGCATGCTGTGGAATCTGGTGCAGAAGGTGCGCGAGGCATGAGCGGCGCACTCGCCCGGGCGCTGGCGCTGCAGCGGGACGCGGCGGCCGAGGGATTCGACTGGCGCCATCTCGACGAGCTCTGGGAAAAGCTCGCGGAGGAGTCCGTGGAACTGCGCGATGCGGTGTCCCTGGGGCCGGCGGCCGTGGAGGAGGAACTGGGCGACCTGCTGTTCATGGCCGTCAACCTTGCACGTCATCTCGGCGTCGATCCGGACCGGGCGCTGGAGGCCTGCAACCGCAAGTTCCAGCGCCGCTTCGGACACATCGCCAGCCAGCTTGAGAAACTGCCGCCATTGGGCCATCCTCGCCGCCTGGATGCCATGGAGGCGCTCTGGCAGGAAGCCAAGCGTCTCGAGAAGAAAGACGCCGCCTGAGCGTCATCGTGGCTTGGGGGAGCCGGCGCCTGCCGCGCGCGGCATGGCCGTGAAATCTAGGGGGACTCATGCGTATTGGCGTCGTCGTCGACTCGGGTTGTGACCTGCCGGCCGACTATCTGGAAAAGCACAGGATCCATGTCCTGCCGATCACGATCCACCTGGAAGGCAAGGATCTGATCGACGCGCGCGATACCGACACCACGCTCGATTTCTACCGCCGTCACCTGGGCGAATCGGGAGAGGCCGGGACCTCGCCGTTCTCCGCGGAGCAGATCAAGCAGTTGTTCCTGTCCAAGCTGGTGCTGGACTACGACTATGTCTTCTGCCTGACCATCGCCAGCAGCCGCAGTCCGATCTACCAGAATGCGACCCAGGCCTCGCTGTCCATCCTCAACGAGTACAAGCCGATCCGTGCCCAGGCGGGGATCGCCGGCCCGTTCTCCCTGCGGGTGATCGATACCCAGAACCTGTTTGCCGGCCAGGGCGTGATCGCCGCCGAGGCCGTGCGCCAGGTTGCCGCCGGCCAGAGCAATCCCAACAAGATCCGGGAGCGCGTGGAGTACATCGCGCAGAACACCTACGGCTACATGGTGCCGCGCGATCTGCATTACCTGCGCGTGCGCGCCCAGAAGAAGGGAGACCGCAGCGTCGGCTGGGTTGGTGCCACCCTGGGCACCATGCTCGACATCAAGCCGCTGATGCGCGCCTACCGCAACGAGACCAGCCCCGTGGCCAAGCTGCGGCACTACGAGGATGCGGTAGGCAAGGTGCTGGCCTACGCGGGCCGGCGTGTCGAGAAGGGCCTGCTGACGCCGACCTTGTGCGTAAGCTACGGCGGCGAACTGTCGGAGATGCGCGCCCTGCCGGGCTATACCGATCTGGTCAAGCTCTGCCAGTCCCGGGGCGTCGAGGTCCTGGAAAGCCTGATGAGCGTGACCGGCGCGGTCAACGTCGGTGCCGGCTGCTTCGCGATCGCCTTCGCCTCCGAGCCGCACGAGCTGGACCTCTAGCCCGGCGCGCGCGGGGACGGTGCCGGGCGCTAAGCTATGCGCCCGTCACCGCTGCCTTCCTCTGCAAGCCGCCATGAGCCGTTCCGAAACCCGCATCGCCATCCTCGGCGCCACCGGCCGCATGGGCCGGGCCGTCATCCAGGCCGCCGCGGCCTCGCCGCAGGCCCGCCTGGGCGCGGCGCTGGAGCGCCCGGGCCACGCCGATCTGGCGCGCGATGCGGCGCAGCTGGCGGGGCTGGAAGCCGGTGGAATTGCGATCGGGTCAGATCTGGCCCGCTGCGTGGGTGATTTCGATGTCCTCGTCGACTTCACCCGCCCGGAGGCCACGCTGGCCGCCGCCCGGCTTTGCGTCGAGCACGGCAAGGCCATGGTGATCGGCACCACGGGCTTCACCGTCGAGCAGAAGGCCGAGCTCGAGGCCGCGAGCCGTCGCATCCCGATCTGCCTCAGCGGCAATTTCAGCATCGGCGTCAATCTCTGCCTGGGCCTGCTGGAGCAGGCGGCACGGGCGCTCAAGGACGACTTCGACATCGAGATCGTCGAGGCGCACCACCGCCACAAGGTGGATGCGCCGTCGGGCACGGCGCTGATGATGGGCGAGGCAGTCGCCCGCGGCGCCGGCCGTGATCTCAAGACCTGTGCGGTGTACGAGCGCTACGGGCATACCGGCGCACGCCACCGCGAGAGCATCGGCTTCGCCACCGTGCGCGGCGGCGACGTGGTCGGTGACCACACCGTCATGTTCCTGGGCGAGGGCGAGCGTGTGGAGATCACCCACAAGGCGTCCAACCGCATGAACTTCGCCAACGGCGCAGTGCGGGCGGCGACCTGGCTGCAGGGCCGCGAACCGGGCCTGTACAGCATGCGCCAGGTGCTGGGCATCTGAGATGCTGGCCCTGCGTCCGGCCACGCCTTCGGATGTGCCGCTCCTGCTGGATCTGATCCGCGGCCTGGCCGAGTACGAGCGTCTGGCCGATCGTGTGCAGGCCACCGAGGAGCGCCTGCACCAGCACCTGTTCGGCGAGCCGCGCTATGCCGAGGCACTGATCGCCGAGTGGGACGGATCGCCGGCCGGGTTCGCCCTGTACTTCCACAACTACTCGACCTTCCTGGCCCGGCCGGGCCTCTACCTCGAGGACCTGTTCGTGCGCCCGGAGTATCGCGGCCGCGGCATCGGTCGCGCCCTGCTCGTGCGCCTGGCGAGGCTCGCGCTGGAGCGGGGTTGTGGCCGCTTCGAATGGTCGGTGCTGGACTGGAACGAGCCGGCACGGGCGTTCTATCGCCGGCTCGGTGCGGTGGCGCAGTCCGAATGGCTGATCAAGCGGCTTGAGGGCGAGGCCCTCCGGGCGCTGGCGCAGGACGACGGGACACGGTAGAAAACCGGCTCCGGCCCGTCAGCGGGCAGCGATTCCCGGAGGGCCCATGATTCCGCGTCTCCCCACCATCCTGGTTGCCCTCGGCCTCCCGCTGGCGGCCGCGGCAGCGCCGACAACGGAGCCCTCGCTGGAAAGCCAGGTGCAGGCGCTGCAGCCCAAGGTCGTTGCGCATCGCCGCCATTTCCACCAGCACCCCGAACTCTCGAACCGCGAGGTCGAGACGGCGAAATACCTCGCCCGGCAACTCAAGGCGATGGGGCTGGACGTGCAGACCGGTATCGCCCATACCGGCGTGGTGGCGGTGCTGCGTGGCGGGCGGCCGGGGCCGGTGGTGGCCCTGCGCGCCGACATGGACGCCCTGCCGGTGACCGAAGAGGTCGATGTTCCCTTCAAGTCGACGGTGCGCGCCCGCTACGACGGCAAGGATGTTGGCGTGATGCATGCCTGTGGCCATGACGGCCACATGGCGATCCTGCTTGGCGTGGCCGAGCTGCTGGTGGCCCGCCGCGCGGGCCTGGCCGGAACCGTGAAGTTCATCTTCCAGCCCGCCGAGGAGAGTCCGCCGGCCGGCGAGGAGGGCGGGGCGCAACTGATGGTGGCGCAGGGCGTGCTGAGGACGGATCCCAAGCCGGAGGTGATCTTCGGCCTGCACCTGCTGTCCGGCTACGAGAGCGGTCGGGTCGGCTATCGCAGCGGCGGCATCATGGCGAGCGCCGACGACCTGCGCATCGTCGTCCACGGCAAGCAGACGCATGGTGCGGCGCCGTGGCTGGGCGTCGACCCGATCGTCGTGGCTTCGCAAATCGTCCTCGGCCTGCAGACCATCCCCAGCCGTCAGATGGACAGCACGAAGGCGCCGGTGATCGTCACCATTGGCAAGATCGAGGGCGGGGTGCGCGATAACATCATCCCCGACCGCGTGGAGATGAAGGGCACGCTGCGGGCCCTGGACGAGGCGATGCGCCAGGATCTGCACGCCCGCGTGAAGCGCACGGTGGAGAGCACAGCCGCGGCAGCCGGTGCCCGGGCCGAGTTCCATGTCTCCGAGCGCCACGCCTACCCCGTGACCTACAACGACCCAGCGCTGATGGCGCGCATGCTGCCCGGCCTGCAGGCTCGCTTCGGCGAGCGACTGTTCGAGGCGCAGCCTATTCTCGGTGCCGAGGACTTCTCCTACTTCCAGCGCGAGATTCCCGGCCTGTACCTGTTCGTCGGCATCCGTCCGCCAGGCGTGAAGCCCGAGGACTTTCCCTCCAACCATTCGCCGAAGTTCACGATGGACGAGGCGGCGCTGGCGACCGGCGTGCAGACGCTGGCGGGCCTGACCCTCGACTATCTGGGCATGCGCTGAGCGCCGTCGTGAGTGTCGAGCCGCCCAGCCACCGCAAGGGCCGCGGTGCCCCGGCCAATCCGGAGGGGCGCTTCGAGTCGCGGCAGACCCAGGCGATGGACGACGGCTGGGGCAGCCTCGAGGAGCCGCTGCCGCCGCTGCAAACCCGGGTGCACGTCGACCAGGCCCGCAGCATCATCAGCCGCAACGAGTCCCCCGACATCGCCTTCGACCAGTCGATCAATCCCTATCGGGGCTGCGAGCATGGCTGTGTCTACTGCTATGCGCGGCCCAGCCACGGCTATCTGAATCTTTCGGCGGGGCTCGATTTCGAGACCCAGCTGTTCTACAAGCCGCAGGCTGCCCGCCTCCTCGAGGCAGAGCTGTCGCGGCCCGGGTACCGCTGCGCCCTGATCGCGCTGGGGGCCAATACCGATCCTTACCAGCCGGTTGAGCGCCAGCTCGGTGTGACCCGCCAGCTGCTCGAGGTGCTGTGGCGCTTCCGGCATCCGGTCAGCATCACCACCAAGGGGGCGGCCCTGATCGAGCGCGACCTGCCGCTGCTTGCCGAGATGGCCCGCGAGAACCTGGTCAGCGTCGCGATCTCGATCACGACCCTGGATCCGGCGCTCAAGCGCAGCCTGGAGCCCCGCGCTGCCTCGCCGCAGGCGCGGCTGCGCATCCTGGAGGCGCTGAGCCGGGCCGGGGTGCCGACCCTGATCTTCTTCTCGCCCGTCATTCCCTTCGTCAACGATGCCGAGATGGAGCGAGTACTGGCCGCCGGTGCCGAGGCCGGGGCCCGGGGTGCAAGCTACATCCCCCTGCGCCTGCCACACGAGGTCAAGGACCTGTTCCGCGCCTGGCTGCAGGTCCACGCCCCGCTCAAGGCCGAGCATGTCATGAGCCTGGTGCAGCAGATGCGCGGGGGGCGAGACAACGATCCCCGCTTCGGCAGCCGCATGCGCGGGGAGGGGGAGTACGCGGGAATCCTGCAGCAGCGTTTCCGGCTGGCCTGCCGCCGCCTGGGCCTCAAAGCCGGTGAGCGCATCGAGCTGGCCACGGACCGTTTCCGGGTGCCGCCCCGGCCCGGCGACCAGATGGGCCTCGATTTCTAGCCGGATTTCAAGGGCTTTCCCCGTTCTTTTTTCGCCGTTCCGACGCAAATTCCGGTGGACGTTGCCGCACCGCACCAATATAATGCTCGCCTAATCCTGCACGGGGGCGGCCGATCAAAAATCGCGCCCCCGTTTTAGTGTCCGCCCTTCGGATTAGTGACCCGCGATGACCGACTTGAAACCGGCCCTGCTTGCTCTTGCTGATGGTTCCATTTTCAAGGGCGTTTCCATCGGCAGCGATGGTCAGACGGTCGGCGAGGTGGTGTTCAACACTGCCATGACCGGCTACCAGGAGATCCTCACCGATCCCTCGTACCGTGAACAGATCGTCACGCTCACCTATCCCCACATCGGCAACGTCGGCACCAATGCCGAGGACGGCGAGGCGGGCGGCGTGCATATTGCCGGCCTGGTCCTGCGCGAAGTGCCGCGCGCCCACAGCAACTTCCGCTCGACCCAGGACTTCCGCGAGTATCTGAAGACCCACAAGGTCGTGGCCATCGCCGGCATCGACACGCGCCGCCTGACGCGCCTGCTGCGCGACACCGGTGCCCAGAACGGCTGCATCCTGGCCGGCTCGCGTATCAGCGAGAAGAAGGCGCTGGAGCTGGCTCGCGGCTTTCCCGGACTCAAGGGCATGGACCTGGCCAAGGTGGTCTCCGCCAAGGACCGCTACCGCTGGACGCGTGGCTCCTGGACGCTGGAGACCAACCGCGAGACCGAACCGGCCAACACCGGTGCGCATGTGGTGGTCTATGACTTCGGCATCAAGCGCAACATCCTGCGCATGCTGGTGGATCGCGGTTGCCGCGTGACGGTGGTGCCGGCACAGACGCCGGCGGCCGAGGTGCTCAAGCTCAAGCCGGACGGCGTGATGCTCTCCAACGGTCCCGGCGATCCCGAGCCCTGCGTGTACGCCATCGCGGCGGCGCGCGAGTTCATGAAGCGCAAGCTGCCGCTGTTCGGTATCTGCCTCGGCCACCAGATCCTGGGCCTGGCGGCGGGTGCGAAGACGCTGAAGATGAAGTTCGGTCACCACGGCGCCAACCATCCGGTCCAGGACCTCGAGTCCGGCCGCGTGATGATCACCAGTCAGAACCATGGCTTTGCCGTCGACGAGGCCACGCTGCCGAAGAACGTGGTGGTCACCCACCGCTCGCTGTTCGACGGCTCCAACCAGGGCATCCGCGTCACCGACGCTCCGGCCTTCAGCTTCCAGGGCCATCCCGAGGCCAGTCCCGGTCCGCACGACGTCGCCGAGCTGTTCGACCGTTTCGTGCGCCTGATGGCGGACGCCCGCTAGCTCATGTTCGGCATTACCGACATCGCCACCTACGTGATCGGGGTGGTGGTCATCGTCCTGCTGCCCGGCCCGAACTCGCTGTACGTGCTGAGCGTGGCGGCCCGCCAGGGCGTGCGTCGCGGCTATCGCGCGGCCGGGGGCGTGTTCCTCGGGGACCTGGTGCTGATGGTGCTGGCCGCGGCCGGCATGGCCTCGCTGCTCAAGGCCTATCCCGGGCTGTTCTACCTGCTCAAGTACGCGGGTGCCGCCTACCTGGCCTGGATGGGCGCCGGCATGCTGCGGGCGGCCTGGCGCGGCTGGCACGCACCTGCGGATGCCGGAGGCCCGGCCGTGGTCCTGGACGCGGGCGTCGACCCGTTCCGGCGCGCCCTGGCGATCAGCCTGCTCAACCCCAAGGCGATCCTGTTCTTCCTGTCCTTCTTCATCCAGTTCGTGGATCGCAGCTATGCATATCCCGCACTGTCGTTCGCGGTGCTCGGGTTGATCGCGCAGTGCGCGAGCTTCCTGTACCTGAGCACCCTGATCTTTTCCGGGCACCGGCTGGCCGCGGGTTTCCGCGCACGCCGGCGCCTGGCCGCGTCCGCCACCGGCGGTGTCGGCGCCCTGTTCCTGAGCTTCAGCGCGCGGCTTGCCACCGCGTCCGCCACGTAGAGAGTCGACGATGCCCAAGCGTACAGACATCAAGAGCATCCTGATCATCGGCGCCGGTCCGATCGTGATCGGCCAGGCCTGCGAGTTCGACTACTCCGGCGCGCAGGCCTGCAAGGCCCTGCGCCAGGAGGGCTACCGGGTGATCCTGGTGAACTCCAATCCGGCGACGATCATGACCGACCCGGAGATGGCCGACGCGACCTACATCGAGCCGATCCGCTGGCAGGCGATCAAGAAGATCATCGCCAAGGAGCGCCCGGACGCACTGCTGCCGACCATGGGCGGCCAGACCGCGCTGAACTGTGCGCTCGACCTCGAGAAGAACGGCGTGCTCGAGAAGTACGGCGTGCAGATGATCGGTGCCAATGCGCACGCGATCGACCTTGCCGAGGACCGCCAGAAGTTCCGTGACGCCATGACCGAGATCGGGCTGGGGTCAGCGCGCTCGGGCGTGGCCCACTCGATGGACGAGGCGCGCAAGATCCAGGCCGGTATCGGCTACCCGGTAATCATCCGCCCGAGCTTCACCCTGGGCGGTACCGGCGGCGGCGTCGCCTACAACGTCGACGAGTTCGAGGAGATCGTCGAGCGCGGCCTCGACCTGTCGCCGACCACCGAAGTCCTGATCGAGGAATCGCTCCTCGGCTGGAAGGAATTCGAGATGGAGGTGGTGCGTGACCGCAAGGACAACTGCATCATCATCTGCTCGATCGAGAACTTCGATCCGATGGGCGTGCACACCGGCGACTCGATCACCGTCGCGCCGGCGCAGACGCTCACCGACAAGGAATACCAGATCATGCGCAACGCGAGCATCGCGGTGCTGCGCAAGATCGGCGTCGAGACCGGCGGCTCCAATGTGCAGTTCGCGATCAATCCGGCCGACGGCCGCATGATCGTGATCGAGATGAATCCGCGCGTGTCGCGCTCCTCGGCGCTGGCCTCGAAGGCCACCGGCTTCCCGATCGCCAAGATCGCCGCCAAGCTGGCCGTGGGCTATACGCTGGACGAGCTCAAGAACGACATCACCGGCGGTGCGACCCCGGCCTCGTTCGAGCCGAGCATCGACTACGTCGTCACCAAGATTCCGCGCTTCACCTTCGAGAAGTTCCCGCAGGCCGACTCGCGCCTCACCACGCAGATGAAGTCGGTGGGCGAGGTGATGGCGATCGGCCGCAACTTCCAGGAGTCGCTGCAGAAGGCCATGCGCGGCCTCGAGACGGGCTCCGACGGTTTTGACCCGCAGGTGGCCGAGTTCACCCCCGAGACCCTGACCCAGATCCGCACCGAGCTCGCGATCCCGCGCGGCAAGCGTCTGTGGTTCGTCGGCGATGCCTTCCGTGCCGGCATGAGCCTCGACGAGGTCCACCGCCTGAGCCGCATCGATCCCTGGTTCCTGGACCAGATCGAGGAGCTGATCGCGACCGAGGCCGAGATCGCGGGCCAGAAGATCAGCAAGCTCGACGAGGCCGACCTGCGCCGCTACAAGCGCCTGGGCTTCTCCGATCGCCGCCTGGCGAAGCTGCTGGGCGTGAAGGACGAGTCCGTGCGCAAGGCGCGCCACAAGCATGGTATCCGCCCGGTGTTCAAGCGTGTCGATACCTGTGCCGCGGAGTTCCCGACCGCCACGGCCTACCTGTACTCGTCCTACGACGAGCAGTGCGAGGCCCAGCCCAGCGGCCGCGAGAAGATCATGATCCTGGGCGGTGGCCCCAACCGCATCGGCCAGGGCATCGAGTTCGACTACTGCTGTGTGCACGCCGCGCTGGCGCTGCGCGAAGACGGCTACGAGACCATCATGGTCAACTGCAACCCCGAGACCGTGTCGACCGACTACGATACCTCCGATCGCCTCTACTTCGAACCGCTGACGCTGGAAGACATCCTAGAAATCGTCCATGACCCGCGTGACCTCGAGCGCTACATGCGCGAGGCAGTCAAGGTCTCGAACGATTCGCCGGTGCTGCTTGACCGCTTCCTCAACGACGCCTGCGAAGTGGACGTCGATGCGCTGTCCGATGGCGATGAAGTGATCATTGGCGGCGTCATGGAACACATCGAACAGGCCGGCGTGCACTCCGGCGACTCGGCCTGCTCGCTGCCGCCCTTCAGCCTCACGCGCGAGATGCAGGACGAGCTGCGCCGCCAGACCAAGCTGATGGCGAAGGCGCTGAATGTCTGCGGACTGATGAACGTCCAGTTCGCGATCAAGGACGACGAGGTCTACGTGCTGGAAGTGAATCCGCGCGCGTCGCGGACCGTACCCTTCGTCTCCAAGGCGACCGGCCTGCAACTGGCCAAGATTGCTGCGCGCTGCATGGCCGGCCAGAGCCTCGCGAGCCAGGGCGTGACGAAGGAAGTGATCCCGCCGTACTACTCGGTCAAGGAAGCCGTCTTCCCGTTCAACAAGTTCCCGGGTGTCGATACCATCCTCGGCCCGGAAATGAAGTCGACA
>DASUDL010000052.1:0-3343 GCA_036275615.1 Solimonas sp. | reverse complement strand
CGCCTGGGGGCCGCGCCGGGCCAGGGTCGAAACCTACAAGGGCATGATCTTCGCCACCTTCGATCCGGACGCGCCCGGCCTGGACGAGTATCTCGGCGACTACCGCTGGTACCTGGACGCCTTCCTGGACAACGACGACGGCGGCATCGAGTTCCTGCCTGGCACCATCAAGTCCTACGCCAACGCCAACTGGAAATTCGGCGTCGAGAACTTCATCGGCGACGCCTACCACGCCTGGTGGACGCACGACTCCGGGGGCAAGGCCATGATGGGCGGGCCGTTTCCGGCCTACGACCCGAAGGACACCTATCACGCCAGCGTCAACGGCCACGGCTGGGAATTTGCGCTGGAAGGGTTCGGCGACATCGCCATCCTGGGGTCGCCGGAGGTCATCGACTACTACGCGGCGCTCAAGCCGAAGATCGCCGCCCGGCTTGGCGAACTGCGCGCGCGCCTGTTCGGCTCGCTGGCCTCAGCCGCCATGTTCCCGAACATGACCTTTCTGCCGGGCATCCATACCTTTCGCATGTGGTTGCCGCGCGGCCCGCGCAAGCTCGAGCTGCGCATCTGGACGGTCGTGCCGAAAAATGCCCCCGAATCGGTCAAGCAGGCCATCAATATCGCCTGCAACATGACCTTCAACCCCGCCGGCACGCTGGAAATGGACGACGGCGAGAACTGGGAGGGCAACACTCGCACCAATGCCGGCTGGGTGAGCCGGCACGAGAAGCTGCACTACGGTTGCGGCAAGAGCCGCCAGGTCGACCACCCGGACCTGCCGGGCATCGTCCACCAGGGCCAGTTCAACGACGCCAACCAGCGCCTGTTCTACCAACGCTGGGCGGACCTGATGAACGCCAAATCCTGGTCCGACGTGCCGCAGCGCTACACGCCGCGCTACGCCGGCCGGCCCACCCGCTGACCGGAGACCGCGCATGAACGCAACCGCCAGGGACGTGCAGGTGACAACACAGCCGCCCTCACTGGAGCTGATAAGCGAAGTCCAGCAGTTCTACTACCGCGAGGCGCGCCTGAAGGACCGACAGGACTACCGCGCCTGGCTGGCGCTGCTGACGCCCGACATTCACTACTGGATGCCGGCCCGCGTGCAGCGCTACCGTCGGGACGAGCGCGCGCCGTCCGTGCTGCACAGCGCCTACTACAACGACCGTCTCGAGCATCTGGAAAAGCGCATCGCGCGCCTGGAAACCGGCACCTGCTGGACCGAAGACCCGGCCACCCGCACCGCCCACCTGGTGCACAACGTCGAGGTGGAGCACACCGACAGCCCCAACGAATACCACGTGCATTCCATCTCGGTCGTGTACCGCAACATGAACGAGGATGAGGAGCACACGCTGTACTGCCTGCGCGAGGACCTGCTGCGGCGAGTCGATGGCCAGCTGCGCATCGCCCGGCGCCTGCTGACCGTGCAGCAGAACGTCTTCATGAACAAAAGCTTGAACGTGTTCCCCTGAGAGGCACCCACCGTGACTGATTACCTGCGTTATTACCTGTGCTCGCTGGTCGTGCTGGCCGGCATCGTCGGCTTCATGCTCGGTGGCTGGTGGATGTGGGCCGGCGTGGGCACATTCTTCGTGCTGGCCGGGCTGGACATGTTGTCGCGGCCGGATCATGCCGTGCGTCACTTTCGCTACCCACGCCTGGCCGATGTGCCGCTGTACCTGCACTGCGTGCTGATGGTGGCGCTGTATGCGGCCTTTGCCTGGCGTATGCAGGCCGGGCTCGGGGTGCAGGGCGCCGTGTCGACCGTGCTGGTGCTTGTTGGCGCTGTCGCCTCGCTGGTGTGGCTGAACGCGGTGCCGAACGTGCCGGTCGCCCACGAGCTCATGCACCGCAAGGACTGGCTCTCGCGGGGTCTCGCCAAATTCATCAGCGCCATGTTTGCCGATGCCCACCGCGACATCCCGCACCTGTACACGCACCACATCCATTTCGATACCGAAGCGGACGCCGACTACGCGCCGCGTGGCAGCAGCGTTTATCCGTTCATGTGGCGCTGCACCAAGCGCAACTTCGAGGAACTGCTGGCCGCCGCCCGCAAGCGGCAGGCCGTCACCGGCGCCGGCCTGTGGTCGCCGCGCAACTTCCTGTTCTGGGAATTCGCGTTGCTGCTGTCGATCCCGCTGGCGGTGGGCCTGTACGGCGGCCCGCTGGCCGCCGCATTGACGCTGCTGGCGCAGATCAGCAGCAAGTTTTTTCTGGAAGCCCTCAACTACATCCAGCACTACGGCCTGGTGCGCGTGCCCGGTTCACCGACCCGCCTGCACCACACCTGGAATCACCTGACGTGGCTGGATCGCACCATCGGCTACGAGATCACTACCCACGTTGACCACCACATCGACCCCGATCTGCGCTTCGACCAGCTGGTGCCGCACCCGGATGCGCCGCAGATGCCGAACCTGTTCGTGTGCGCGGTCAGCGCCTTCATCCCGCCACTGTGGTTCGGCCGCATCGCCAAACCGCTTCTCAAGGACTGGGATCTGCGCTTCGCGAGTCCCCAGGAGCGGCAGATCGCCCGCGAGGCCAACCGCAAGGCCTGCTGGCCGGACTGGCTGGCCGAACAGGACGTAGCGCCCTCCGGCCAGGCGATTCCCGCCTGACCGGCCGGCTCGGCTGGCCTGCCGTGCTCGGCCGCGCCGCTGATGGTGGGCCCTGTGGGACTCGAACCCACAACCAACGGATTATGAGTCCGCTGCTCTAACCGATTGAGCTAAAGGCCCCCGCTTGAGCGGAACCGGCCCGGCGGGGCCGGAGGCCGCCGGCAAGCCGACGCCCTCAATCCAGAAAGCTGCGCAGCTTCTCGGAGCGGCTCGGGTGGCGCAGCTTGCGCAGGGCCTTGGCCTCGATCTGACGGATCCGCTCGCGCGTCACGTCGAACTGCTTGCCCACCTCCTCGAGGGTGTGGTCGTTGTTCATCTCGATACCAAAGCGCATGCGCAGCACCTTGGCCTCGCGCGGCGTGAGCGAGGCCAGCACGTCCTGCGTGGCGTCGCGCAGGCTGTCGGCGGTGCTGATGTCGATCGGCGACAGGGCGCTGGTGTCCTGAATGAAATCGCCCAGGCTCGAATCCTCGTCGTCGCCGATCGGCGTCTCCATCGAGATCGGCTCCTTGGCGATCTTGAGCACCTTGCGGATCTTGTCCTCGGCCATTTCCATCTTGACGGCCAGTTCCTCGGGCGTCGGTTCGCGGCCGAGCTGCTGGAACAGCTGCCGCGACACGCGGTTCAGCTTGTTGATGGTCTCGATCATGTGCACCGGGATGCGGATGGTGCGCGCCTGGTCGGCGATCGAGCGGGTGATGGCCTGGCGAATCCAC
>DASUDL010000051.1:0-6340 GCA_036275615.1 Solimonas sp. | reverse complement strand
CGCCTGCGCCCTGACCCTCGCCTTCGCGTCGACGGGTCTGCACGCCCAGGAGGAGGAAAAGGTCCTGAACATCTACAACTGGTCGGACTACATCGGCGACGACATCATCAAGAAGTTCGAGGCCGAGACCGGCATCAAGGTTCGTTACGACAACTTCGACAACAACGAGATCGTGCATGCCAAGCTGGTGGCGGGCAAGACGGGCTACGACATCGTCGTGCCCTCGTCGAACTGGGCCAAGCTGCAGATCGACGGCGGCCTGCTGCAGAAGCTGGACAAGGCCAAGATCCCGAACCTGAAGAACATCGATCCGGCGGTCAATGCCCAGCTCGCCAAGATGGACCCGGGCAACGACTACCTCGTCAACTGGCTGTGGGGCTTCACGACGGTGGGCATCAACGTCGACAAGGTCAAGGCGGCGCTCGGAAGCACGCCGATGCCCGACAACGTGTGGGACCTCGTCTTCAAGCCCGAACTCATCAGCAAGATGAAGGGCTGCGGCGTGTCCTTCCTCGACTCGGCCAGCGAGGTCATTCCCGCGGCCCTGCACTACATGGGCAAGGCCTCGTTCTCCAAGAACCCGGCCGACTACACCGCCGCCGCCAACCTGCTCAAGGCCGTGCGTCCGCATGTGACGCTGTTCAGCTCGTCGGGCTACATCAACGACATGGCCAACGGCTCGATCTGCCTGGCGCTGGGCTGGTCGGGCGACATCAACATCGCGCGCCAGCGCGCCATCGACGGCAAGACGGGCCAGAACATCCAGGCCCTGATCCCGAAGAACGGCGGCCTGCTCTTCTTCGACACGATGGCCATCCCGGTCGATGCGGCGCATCCGGGCAATGCCGCGAAGTTCATCAACTTCATGCTGCGCCCCGAGAACGCCGCGGCCAACACCAACAAGGTGTTCTACCCCAACCCGGTCCCCGAGTCGAAGAAGCACATCCGCGCCGAGGTGGCCAACAACCCGACGGTGTTCCTGCCGCCGGCCGAGCTGGCCAAGATGGTGGCGCCGGACTCGCTGAACAACGACCTGCGCCGCCTGATGACGCGCACCTACACCTCGTTCAAGACCGGACTCTGAGCCCCTTCCCGTGAGCTTTCTCCGCATCGAGGGGCTGACCAAGGAGTTCGACGGCTACAAGGCCGTCAACCACGTCAGCCTCGACATTGCCAAGGGCGAGATCTTCGCGCTGCTCGGGTCGTCGGGTTGCGGCAAGAGCACGCTGCTGCGCATGCTCGCCGGGTTCGAGACGCCCACGGCCGGGCGCATCGTGCTCGACGGACGCGACCTGGCGGGCCTGCCGCCCTACGAGCGGCCGATCAACATGATGTTCCAGAGCTACGCGCTGTTTCCGCACCTCACGGTGTGGGACAACATCGCGTTCGGCCTGAAGCGCGACGGCCTGCCCAGGGACCGGATCGCCGAGCGCGTGGACGCCATGCTCAAGCTCGTGCAGCTGGGCAAGTTCGCCAAGCGCAAGCCGCACCAGCTCTCCGGCGGCCAGCAGCAGCGCGTGGCACTGGCACGCAGCCTGGCCAAGCAGCCCCAGCTGCTGCTGCTCGACGAGCCGCTGGGCGCCCTCGACAAGAAGCTGCGCGAGGAGACGCAGATCGAGCTCGTCAACATCATCGAGTCGGTCGGCGTGACCTGCGTCATGGTCACGCACGACCAGGAGGAGGCGATGACCATGGCCTCGCGCATCGCGGTGATGAGCGAGGGCCAGTTTCTGCAGGTCGGCGCGCCCGGCGACATCTACGAGACGCCGGCCACGCGCTTCGTGGCCGACTTCATCGGCAACGTCAACCTGATGGACGGCACGGTCGTGGAAGACCAGCCCGACCACGTGGTGGTCGAATGCGCCGACTGCCGCCACTTCGTCGGCCACGGCATCACGGGCACGCCCGGCATGGCCGTCACCGTGGCGCTGCGCCCCGAGAAGATCCATCTGACGCGCCAGCGGCCCGCCGACGAGTTCAACAGCGCCCCCGGGCGCATCAAGGAGCTGTCGTACTTCGGCAGCTTCACCGTCTACCACGTCGTGCTCGCCAGCGGTGCCCTGCTCAAGGTGAGCCTGGCCAACACGCAGCGCCACCGCGACGTGGAATTCACCTGGGGCGACGAGGTGTGGGCGCACTGGTCGCGCACCTCGCACGTGGTGCTCACGCAGTGACATGAGCGCAGCGACGGGCCGCCCCAAGCAAGCTCGCATCCCCTCGGGGGATCGCGCGCGGTATGCCGCGTGCGAGGGGTCGGCATGAACGCCTTGCTGCGCCTCGTCGCCGTCCTGCGCCGCGGGCGCACGTACGTCATCGGCACGCCCTACGTGTGGCTGCTGGCGTTCTTCCTGCTGCCCTTCCTGATCCTGGTCAACTACAGCGTCTCCGAGATGGAGACGGTGCACCCGAGGGCACTGGTCTCGATCAAGGACGGCGTGCTGCAGCTGTCGGTCAAGTTCGCGAACTACCTCTACATCGCCCAGGACGACCTGTACTTCAAGACCTACCTGGCGAGCCTGAAGTACGCGACGGTCACGACGCTGCTGTGCCTGGTGATCGGCTACCCCTTCGCCTACTTCATGGCGCGCGCGCGCAGCACGCTGCAGCCCGCGCTGCTGATGCTGGTGATGCTGCCGTTCTGGACCTCGTTCCTGCTGCGCGTGTACGCCTGGAAGGGCCTGCTGTCGCCGGGCGGCTGGGTCGCCGACGTGCTGGTGGCCACCGGCATCGACCAGCTGCTGGCCGCCGCCGGGCTGATTGCCGCGCCGGGCAAGCTGATGAACACGCCGTTCTCGCTCGTGCTCGGCATGACCTACACCTACCTGCCGTTCATGATCCTGCCGCTGTTCGGCAACCTCTCGAAGATGGACCTGCGCCTGCTCGAGGCGGCGCAGGATCTGGGCGCCTCGCCCTGGGTGGCGTTCTGGAAGGTGACGGTGCCGCTGTCCAAGGCCGGCATCATCGCCGGTTCGATGCTGGTGTTCATCCCCTGCGTCGGCGAGTTCGTGATCCCCGAGCTGCTGGGCGGCCCCGAGACCCTGATGACCGGCCGCGTCATGTGGGACGAGTTCTTCAGCAACAACGACTGGCCGCTCGCCTCGACGCTGGCGGTCGTGATGATCCTGCTCATCATCGTGCCGCTGGCCGTGTTCAACAAGTACCAGGCCGAGGCGCAGGATCGCCAGGGAGGACGCGCATGAGCGCGCCGGGCCGCCCCCAGGCGCTCGCCCCGCAGCACGCAGCGCGGAGGCAAGTCCAATGAACGCGCCGGCCACGCACCGCTGGTTCGCAAGGGGCTGGCTCGGCGCCGGCTACCTGTTCCTGTACCTGCCGATCGTGGCGCTGGTGCTGTACTCGTTCAACGACTCGCCGATCCCCAACGTCTGGCGCGGTTTCACGCTCAAGTGGTACGCCGCCCTGGCCAGCGACAGGGAGATCCTGTCGGGCTTCTGGCTCAGCCTGAAGATCGCCTTCCTGACGGCCTGCGGCTCGGTCGTCCTCGGCACGCTGGCTGCCTTCTCGCTGGTCAAGTACCGGCGCTTCACCGGCCGCACGCTCTTCACCGGCATGGTCAACGCGCCGCTGGTGATGCCCGAGGTGGTGGTGGGCCTGTCGCTGCTGCTGATGCTGGTCAGCGTGCAACGGGCCACGCAGGGCGCCTTCGGCTGGGGCTTCCCCGAGCGCGGCATGCTCACCATCTGGTTCGGCCACCTGCTGCTGGGCCTCGCCTACGCCACCGTGGTGATCCAGGCCCGCCTGCACGACCTCAACCCACAGCTCGAGGAAGCGGCGCAGGACCTGGGTGCCCGCCCTCACCAGGTGTTCTGGCTCGTCACGCTGCCGATGATCGGGCAGTCGCTGGCCTCGGCCTGGCTGCTGACCTTCACGCTCTCGCTCGACGACGTGGTGCTCTCGGCCTTCCTGTCCGGGCCGGGCGCGACGACGATGCCGCTGGTCATCTTCTCGCGCGCACGCCTGGGCCTGAACCCGAGCGTGAACGCCGTCGCCACCCTGATCGTGCTGGTCGTCGCCGTCGGCGTCGTGGCCGCCAGCTATCTCATCGCCCGGGCCGAGCGCCGCCGCCAGCAGGAAATGGCGGCGGCATTCCGGACCTGACTCCGAACCCAACCCCCACGCCCCAAGAGGAAACTCCGACATGAAGAAAGCCCTCCGTCTCACCGTGCTGGCGGCCGCCCTGGCCGGTGCCTTCCCCGCACTGGCCCAGTCCAACGCCGAGGTCCTCAACGAACTCAAGGCCCTGCGCGACCGCGTGGCCGACCTCGAGCGCAAGCTGCAGGCCGCCGAGGCGCGCACGCCCAGGGAGGGTCAGTGGGGCATGACGCCCGAGCAGGTGCGCGAGTTCAACCGCGTGTCGATCAAGACCGAGGCCACCGAGGACAACCTCGAGATGTGGGGCATCAAGGGCCTCACGGTGTCCGGCTACATGGACCCCACCTTCATCTACAACAAGCGCCAGAAGCGTGCGGGCTTCCAGTTCCTCAACAGGCAGTCGGACGGCTTCTTCTACGACACCTCCTACATGGGGACGGCGTCGATCGACTTCACGAAGGAGACCGACAGCGGCTCGCGCTTCAAGCTCACCCTCAACCCGAACCGCGCATCGGGCGCGGTGGTGGACGGCAGCAGCATCGTGCAGGAAGCCTCCATCTCGGTGCCGCTGACCGACCTGCAGACACGCCTGATGGTCGGCCAGGTTCCCGACTGGTCCGGCTACGAGTACCAGCAGCCCACGCTCAACCCCTTCATCACCCACAACCTGCTGTTCGACCTGACGCTGCCGACCACCTACACCGGCGTGGGCATCGACTACACGCAGGGCAAGTGGTGGGTGCGCAGCATGATCGCCAACGTCAACGGCAACGTGCTGCAGCAGGGCGAGCGCGCGCCCGCGCTCGTGTACCGCGTCGACTACTCCAAGGGCGAGTTCGATGGCTTCGGCTTCGCCGGCCTGCACGGCAAGACCACCAACTACAACCTGTGTGCCGACGCCGCCTGCGAGACCTTCGAGAAGACCTCGACGCACCTGTTCGAGATCGACGGCTACTTCATCCGCGGCGACCTGACGCTGCAAGGCCAGCTCAGCTACGGCCAGCAGAAGCAGGCGTCCATCATGCCCGACGCCAACGGCAACTTCCGCACCGCCAAGTGGACCGGCGCCTCCGGTCTGATCGGCTACAACGTGACGCCGCGCCTGCAGCTGCTCGCGCGTGCCGACTACATCCGCAACAACAAAAACGGCGGCGGCCTGTTCGGCTACACGGGCTACTGGGACGTCTACGGCATCGATGGCGGATACGGCGACTACCGCAACGGCATCGGCCCCGATCCCACGCTGGGTTGCGACATCGATCCCACCGCCACCGGCTGCGACAAGGGCGCCAACCGCTATGCCCTGTCGTTCGGCCTGAAGTACGCGTTCAACGCCAACACCACCTTCAAGCTGGAGTACCGCCGCGACGGTGCCAGCGTCCCCGTCTTCTACGACGTGAACAGCGGCACCTACAAGAAGAACAACGACCTCTTCGGCGCCTCGGTCGTGCTGAGCTTCTGAGCGCGATGAGTGCAGCGATCGACTGGCACGCCCGCGCGGGCGCCCTGAGCCTCGACGGGCGCGCCCTGATCGAGGGCGAGCGGCGCGACGCGGTCGACGGCGGGGCCTTCGTCAAGGCCTCGCCGATCGACGGCCGCCCGCTCGGCCCGGTCGCGCGCGGGCAGGCGGCGGACATCGACGCCGCCGTGGCCAGCGCGCGCGCGGCCTTCGCCGACGGCCGCTGGGCCGGCAAGGCGCCGGCGGTGCGCAAGAAGATCCTGCAGCGCTTTGCCGAGAAGATCCTCGGCGCCAGGGAGGAGCTGGCCCTGCTCGAGACCCTCGACATGGGCAAGCCGATCCAGTATTCGCTCTCGGTCGACGTGCCCTCCACGGCCCGCACGATCGCCTGGTACGCCGAGGCCATCGACAAGGTCTACGACGAGATCGCGCCGACGCCGTCTTCGGCGCTGGCGCTCGTCACGCGCGAGCCGATGGGCGTGGTCGGCTGCATCGTGCCCTGGAACTACCCGATGATCATGGCGGCCTGGAAGCTCGGGCCGGCCCTGGCCACCGGCAATTCGGTGGTGCTCAAGCCGAGCGAGAAATCGCCTTACACCGCGCTGCGCCTGGCCGAACTCGCCATCGAGGCCGGCCTGCCGCCGGGCGTGTTCAACGTGGTGCCGGGCTACGGCCACGAGGCCGGCGAGGCGCTGGCACTGCACCCCGACGTCGACGCGATCGGCTTCACCGGCAGCACGCGCGTCGGCCGCCGCATGCTGGACTACGCGG
>DASUDL010000050.1:0-2047 GCA_036275615.1 Solimonas sp. | reverse complement strand
TCGGGGAAGGCGTTCTCCTCGGGGCAGAACACTTCGTCCATCACGATCTCGCCGGTGATGGACGCGCGCAGGCCGACCTTGCCTTCGATCTTGGGCGCGGACAGGCCCTTCCAGCCCTTCTCCAGCACGAAGCCGCGGATGGCGCCCTCGTCGTCCTTGGCCCAGACCACGAACACGTCGGCGATCGGCGAGTTGGTGATCCACATCTTGGAGCCGGTCAGCTTGTAGCCGCCGTCCACCTTGCGGGCCCGCGTGATCATGCTGGCGGGGTCCGAGCCATGGTTCGGCTCGGTCAGGCCGAAGCAGCCGATCCACTCGCCGGTGGCGAGCTTGGGCAGGTACTTCTGCCGGGTGGCTTCGTTGCCGAACTCGTTGATCGGCACCATCACCAGCGAGGACTGCACGGACATCATGGAGCGGTAGCCGGAATCGACCCGCTCCACCTCGCGCGCGACCAGGCCATAGCACACGTAGTTGAGGCCGGCGCCGCCGTACTGCTCGGGGATGGTGGGACCCAGCAGGCCCAGCTCGCCCATCTCGCGGAAGATGGCCACGTCGGTCTTCTCGTGGCGGAAGGCCTCGGTCACCCGCGGCAGGAGCTTTTCCTGGCAGTAGCTGTGGGCGGCGTCGCGCACCTGGCGCTCGTCGTCGGTCAGCTGCGCATCCAGCAGCAGCGGGTCTGCCCAGTTGAATTGGGCCTTGCTCTTGGTCGCCATGGCGGTTCTCCTTGTCTGTTCAGTCCAGCGTAACCTTGGCATCGCGGATCACTTTGCCCCACTTGGCCGTCTCTTCCGCGATGAACCGGTCGAATTCGGCGGGGCTGCTGCCAACCGGGATGGTACCCATTGCATCGAGCCTGGCCTTCACGTCGTCCATCTTCACGATGGCCGCGATCTCGTCGGCCATGCGCTTGACGATGGGCGCGGGGGTGCCGGCCGGCGCGAGCATGCCGGCCCAGGTGCTGGCCACGTAGCCCTTGACGCCCTGCTCCACGAAGGTGGGCAGGTCGGGCAGCGCGGCCAGGCGCTTGTCGCTCGCCACGCCCAGCAGGCGCACCTTGCCGGCCTTGCCGGGGGCGATGAGGCCTTGCGCGGCGTCGCCGAACAGGTGGATCTGGCCGCCCAGCAGGTCGGTGAATGCCGCCGCCGAGCCGCGGTAGGGGATGTGGACCATGTGGGTGCCGGTCAGCGACTTCAGCAGCTCGGTGGACAGGTGCACGGCCGAGCCGTTCCCGCTGGAGCCGTAGCTGATCTTGCCGGGGTTGGCCTTGCCATAGGCCACCAGTTCCTTCGCGTTCTTGAACGGCCCGTCGTTGTTGGCGGCGTACACCAGCGGCGACTGGCCGATCAGCGACACGCCCACCACGTCCTTGTTCGGGTCATAGGGCAGCTTCTTGTACAGGCTGGTGTTGGCCGCGTGCGCGGCGATCACGACGGCGAAGGTGTGGCCGTCCGGCGCCGACTTGGACAGCGTGTCGACGGCGACGATGCCGTTGGCGCCGGGCTTGTTGTCCACGATCACGGTCTGGCCGAGGCGCTGCCCCAGCTTGTCGCAGATCAGGCGCGCGGTGACGTCGGTGAAGCCGCCGGGGGGATAGCCCACCAGCACCTTGATCGGCCGCGCGGGCCAGGTTTGCGCGCCGGCGAAGGGCGCGGCGACGGTGGCCGCGAGGGCGGCGGTGAAATGGCGGCGTTGCATGCGGTCAGGGTCTCCTGGGTGTTTCGTTCAGAGCGCGTTCTGCAGTTCCGGCACGGCCGTGAACAGGTCCGCTTCCAGCCCGTAGTCGGCGACGCTGAAGATCGGCGCTTCCGGGTCCTTGTTGATCGCCACGATCACCTTGGAGTCCTTCATGCCGGCCAGGTGCTGGATCGCGCCGGAGATGCCGCAGGCGATGTACAGCTGCGGCGCCACGATCTTGCCGGTCTGGCCGACCTGCAGGTCGTTGGGGGCGTAGCCGGCATCCACCGCCGCGCGCGAGGCGCCGATGGCCGCACCCAGCTTGTCGGCCAGCGGCTCCAGCACTTCGTGGAACTTCTCGGAAGAGCCC
>DASUDL010000049.1:0-3146 GCA_036275615.1 Solimonas sp. | reverse complement strand
TGGGCGAGGTGACGGCATAGGCCTTGACCTTCTTGCCCTCGATCTGCGCCGTGGTGTTGGTGGTCTGGTCGCACATCAGGTCGATCTGGCCGCCGATCAGGTCGGTCATGGCCGGGCCGGTGCCCTTGTACGGCACGGCGGTCATGTCCACGCCCAGGGCGTTCTGGAACAGCATGCCGCACAGGTGGGAAGCGGAGCCGACGCCGGCGTTGCCCAGGTTGATCTTGCCCTTGTTGGCGTTGATCCAGCCCACCAGCTCCTTGTAGTTGCTGGCCGGCAGCGAGGGCTTGCCGATCAGGGTCATCGGCACGTCGTTGATCAGGCCGACGTATTCGAAGTCGCTCTCCACCTTGAAGGGGATGTTGCGCACCAGCGTGGGCATGGTGGCCATGCCGATGTGGTGGACCAGCAGCGTGTAGCCGTCGGCGGGGGCCTTGGCCACCTTGTTGGCGCCGATCGAGCCGCCGGCGCCGGCGGCGTTGTCCACGACCACGGTGGCGCCCAGCGGCTTGCGCAGCGCTTCGGCCAGGTCACGGGCGACGCGGTCGGTCGGGCCGCCGGCCGCGAACGGGACGAGCAGGGTGATGGGCTTGCTGCCCGGGTAGTCCTGGGCGCCGGCGGACAGGGCGGCAGCGGCCAGGGCGAGCGGAACGACCGCCTGGAACAACTTCTTCATGGGGACTCCA
Organism: Solimonas sp.; assembly: GCA_036275615.1. GTDB lineage: Bacteria > Pseudomonadota > Gammaproteobacteria > Nevskiales > Nevskiaceae > Solimonas. Next base: position 2,460 of record DASUDL010000049.1, on the reverse strand, counting down.
AAGGGGGGAACGGCGCGATCATAGAGACGCGCGCGCGATGATGCATCGCAGGAAGTACGTACGCCTTGCCCTGCATCAGGAATAGCGACTTTATCCTGCGCGGCAGCGGCCGCCCCAGCCCGGCCGTGTGTCGCGGGGATGTCTACTTGTAGCTGCGTGCGTCCTCGATCACCTTGCCGTCGTTGGGCAGGCTGCCGGGCTGCACCAGCTGCACGTCGGCGCGCAGCTTGGTCACGTCCCGCACGGCCTCGCCGATGCGGGCGTCCAGCCCCTGCGGCGTGGCCCTGGCCTCGACCTTCAGGGTCATCACGTCGTTGGCCATCTCGCCGGACACGACCAGCCGGGCCTTCACGATTTCCGGGAAGCGGCGGGTGATGTCGGCCACCTGGCCGGGGTGCACGAACATGCCGCGGATCTTGGTGGTCTGGTCGGCGCGGCCGAGCCAGCCCTTGATGCGCATGTTGGTGCGGCCGGTGGGGTCCTCGCCCGGCAGCAGTGCCGACAGGTCGCCGGTGCCGAAGCGGATCAGCGGGTAGCCGGGATTCAAGGTGGTGACGACGACCTCGCCCACTTCGCCGGGGGCCACGACGTCGCCGGTGCCGGGGCGCACGATCTCGACGATCACGCCTTCGTCGACCACCATGCCTTGGCGCGAACTGGTCTCGTAGGCGATCAGGCCCAGGTCGGCGGTCGCATAGCTCTGGTAGACCTCCATGCCGCGCTCCAGGAACCAGTCGCGCAGGCTGGGCGGGAAGGCTTCGCCGCCGACCATGCCCTTGCGGATGGAGGAGATGTCGGCCCCCGCCTCGATGGCTTTCTCCACCAGGATGCGCAGGAAGCTCGGGGTGCCCGTGTAGGCCACGGGCCGCAGGGCCGTGATCGCTTCCAGCTGCTGCTCGGTCTGGCCGACGCCGGCCGGGAACACCGTGCAGCCGACCGCATGCGCGGCCGATTCGAAGATGAACGCGCCCGGCGTCATGTGGTAGCTGAAGCAGTTGTGCACCAGGTCGCCGGCGCGGAAGCCGGCGGCGAACAGCGCACGGCCGCAGCGCCAGTAGTCGCGCGTGCTGCCCTCCGGTTCGTAGATGGGGCCGGGCGAGGCGAAGATGTGCGGCATGGCCGGGCCGCGGACCAGCGCGGAGAAGCCGCCGAAGGAATCGACCGGGCGCTGCGCCTTCTGCCGATCGTGCAGCTCGTGCTTGCGCGTGACCGGCAGCCGGGCCAGTGCCTCGCGCGAGGTGATCGCGCGCGCATCCACGCCGGCCAGGATCTCGCGGAAGGCGGCGGTGGCCTGCTGCGCATGCGCCACCTGCGCCGGCAGCGCGGCCAGCAGCTGCGCCTCGCGTTCGGCGGGCGCGCGGGTTTCCAGGCTGTCGAAGTACTGCTTGCTCATTCCCTGTTCCCTGTTGGTGTTCATGCCAGCCAGCGCTTGCGGCGCTTGTAGCTTTTCACTTCGCGGAAGCTCTTGCGATTGCCGCTGCTGACGCCGAGGTAGAACTCCTTGACGTCCTCGTTGTTGGCCAGGTCGGAGGCCGGCCCGTCCATCACGATGCGGCCGCTTTCCATGATGTAGCCGTAGTCGGCGTACTTCAGCGCCATGTTGGTGTTCTGCTCCGCGAGCAGGAAGGTCACGTGCTCCTTCACGTTGAGGTCCTTCACGATCTCGAACACTTCCTCCACGATCTGCGGGGCCAGGCCCATCGAGGGCTCGTCGAGCAGGACGATGCTCGGGTTGGCCATCAGCGCCCGGCCGATCGCGCACATCTGCTGCTCGCCGCCGGAGGTGTAGGCCGCCTGCGAGGTGCGGCGCTGCTTCAGGCGCGGGAAGTAGGTGTAGACCTTCTCCAGGTTGCGCGCGATTTCGGCGCGGTCGCCGCGCGTGTAGGAGCCGGTGAGCAGGTTCTCCTCGATCGTGAGGTGGGCGAAGCAGTGCCGGCCCTCCATCACCTGCACCACGCCGCGCTGCACCAGGTCGGCCGGAGTGAGCTTCTCGATGCGCTCGCCGCGCAGCTCGATCGAGCCCTTGGTGACCTCGCCGCGTTCGCCGGCGAGCAGGTTCGACACCGCGCGCAGCGTGGTGGTCTTGCCCGCGCCGTTGCCTCCCAGCAGGGCGACGATGCCGCGCTCGGGCACCTGCAGGGACACGCCCTTGAGCACCAGGATCACGTGGTTGTAGATGACCTCGATGCCGTTGACGTTCAGGACAATCTTCTTGGTTTCCATGTCTTCGGGTCTTTCTCCTTCCCCCTCTGGGGGAAGGCTGGGAGGGGGGCACGGTGCGGGCGCTCGATGCCCCCACCCCAACCCTCCCCCGGAGGTGGAGGGAGGAAAGTCAAGTCACATCAGGATTGGCAGTCCGCCGGCGTGCGCGGAGTGATCTTCTTCTCGGCCGCGTACTTCGCCGCCGTCTGCTTCACCAGCGGGCGGATCACCTGCTCGTCGGCCTGCAGCCAGTCGGAG
>DASUDL010000048.1:0-20544 GCA_036275615.1 Solimonas sp. | reverse complement strand
TCGTCTGCCTGGAGCCGCCGCCGACGACGCTGCTCGTGAGCCTCGCCGGGGCCGGCCACGATCCGGCGGGAACGCAGGGCGGAGCGACTGTCCAGCCAGCCGGCCGCAAGGTTCCAGACCGCGCCCTGGGCCTTGCTGCCGAGGATCACGCCCATGTGGCCGCCAGGTGCGACGCGGAACTGCTTGTCGCGCGACGACACCAGTTCGACACTCTGGCGTGCGATCGGCGCGGGCACGAGATGGTCGGTGTCCCCGGCGAAGGCGTGGAAGTTCGCCTTGATCCGCGACAGGTCAGAGACTTTTCGCCCGAGCTGGATGCGTCCCTCGGCCAGGCGGTTGTCGACCGCCATCTGCACGACCATGTCCTGGATCACGCCGCCCGGGTACAGCAGCATGTTGTTGAGGTAGGCGGCCGTGGTGGTGTGGCTCTCCACATAGTCACGGTCCCAGAGACGGGTCAGCAGGTCCCAGTAGGTGGTGATGCTGCCGACGGGATCGGTGAGCTTGAAGCCCAGGGTGGTCATCCAGGCGGGCGCGTGCAGCCAGTCGGGGCTGATCTGGCTCAGGCGGAAGCGGCTGAAGCGGCGCACCAGGCGCGCCGGTCCGTTGATGGCCGTGGCCGCGCGGGCCACCACGCCACCGCCCCGCAGGTCGATGGGACTGGCCACGGTGATCAGGTTGCGGATGTGGCGATCCTCGCCCAGGCCGGCATGCAGCAAGCACAGCAGTCCGCCCATGCACCAGCCCATCAGCGACAGCGGCTGCACTCCGGCATGGCGCCGCACTGCGGCCAGGGCCTCGCCCATCATCGTGTCCGCGTAGTCGCGCATGCCGAGGTGGGCGTGTCGCTTTTCCGGCTTGCCCCAGTCGATGAGGTAGACCCGGAAGCCCCGGGCCGCCATGTAGCGCACCAGGCTGCGGTTGGGCATGAGGTCGAAGGTCTCCGTGGTGACGCCCAAAGGCGGCACCAGCACCAGCGGCACGGCGTGGCGTTCGCGGCGCACGGCCATGCGGCTGCCATCGGCGAGTTCCAGGCTGCTGTCATTCGGTGGCGGGTAGTAGCGCACCGACATCGGATCGCCCTCGAGGATGGTGTCGTAGGGCGTCTGGCCGGAGCGGACCAGGCTTTCACGCATGAACAGCCAGTCGAAGGCATTGTCGGCGGCCGCGGCCAGGCGCTCGTTGAGCACCAGGCCCTGTCCCAGCAGCGCACGTAGGGGGTTCATCGCCGGATCCCGTTCCCTTCAGGCAGATGCGGCGATGGTAAGCCAGCCCCGACCGCCCGGTAGCGGCGCCAGCGACAGCGGCCCCGCGGCGCGGCGATCAGGCGCGCAGGGCGGCGAAGTAGCCAGGAACCAGGGCCGGCCAGCCCATCTGGCGGCGCAAGTGCTCGATGTGACGCTTGTAGGCGGCGATCTCGATGTAGGCCTTGTGGCGCGGCGAGTCCACGAAGCGCAGGCCGTTGTGCAGCGGGGTGCGGTCCTCGCGGATCTGCTGCGTGAAGGCGGCGGCGCGGTCGGGACGACGCACCTGGTCGTCGAGGTGGTTGGCGATCAGCTGGGCGATGTGGTCGAACAGGGTGTAGGCGCTGGAATTGGTCTCGAGGTAGCCCAGGCCGAACAGGTTGCGGGTACGCGCGGAGAAGGCGGTGAGGTAGAGCTGCGGGCGTCCGCCGTCCCAGTCGAAGCAGGATTCGGGTACATAAGGGATGCGCCACTGGTAGCCGGTGGCGTAGAGCACCAGGTCGATCCGCTCGCGGCGACCATCGCGGAACACCACCTCCCCGCCCTCGAAGCCGGCCACGTCGCCGCGAGCGGCGATGTCGCCGTGCTGCAGGTAATGCAGCAGCTGCGAGTTCAGGATCGGGTGCGATTCGAAGATGCGGTGGTCCGGCTCCGGCAGGCCGAAGCGTGACAGGCGCCCGACCATCAGCCGCAGCATCCATCCGAACAGGCGCTGCTCCAGCCACATCGGCAGCTTCGGCCCGCGCTCGGCGAACTCATCCGCCGGGATGCCGAAGATGTGCTTGGGAATGAAGTGGTAGCCACGGCGCAGACTGATGAACGCCGCCTCTGCGTTGGCCGCGGCATCGCAGGCGATGTCGCAGCCCGAGTTGCCGGCGCCGATGACCAGCACCCGCCGGCCGCGGAACTCCTCGGGATCGCGGTAGCTGACCGAGTGCCGGATCTCACCCGCGAAGTCGCCGGGATGCCGCGGCAGGTAGGGATGCCAGTTGCTGCCGCTGGCGCAGATCAGGGCCCGGTAGCGACGCGTCTCGCCATCCGCCAGCCGCACCCGCCAGCTGCCGTCGTCCACGGGCTCGGCTTGCTCCACTGCCCTGCCGAAGCGGATGGCGGCATAGAGGCCATGGTCGCGGGCAAAGGCCCGTGCGTACTCGAGGATCTGGCGATGCCCCGGATAGTCCGGATAGTGGTCGGGCATCGGATAGTCGAAGAACCCGGACTGCCGGCGCGAGGAAATGAAATGCGCCGAGCGGTACATCGGCGTGCCGGGGTTCTCCAGGTCCCAGATGCCGCCGACGTCGCGGTGCCGCTCGAACTGCTCGTAGGCGATGCCCAGGCGCCGGAGCGCACGGGCGGCCGCCAGCCCGGCCGGACCGGCGCCAACGATGCAGACCGGCAGGTCCTCGGCCCCTGGGCTCACCCGCGGCCCGCCGCGATCAGAGACTGAACTGACCGCCGGCCTGGCGGATGCGCCAGGCCTGGTCGAGACCCGCCAGCAGCTCGGTGATGCGCTCGGCTCCCAGGCCCTCGCTCTGCAGCTCCTTGCCGAACTCGCGCTTGAGCTCCTGCAGCGACGCCGGCACCGATGGGTCGGCGTCGACCATGTCGAGTTCGTCCAGAAGGCGGTCGACCAGCCCCAGGCTGTGCTCGATGGTCGGATGGTTGGCACCCAGCTTGAGCAGGCGCTTGACCAGCAGGGGCCCCCAGGCCGAGTTCAGGAACTTGAGCGCCGGCGGCGGCACGGCGCGGCCGAAGGTGGCCAGTTCCAGCTTGCGGACGACCTGGCGCTTCGCCTCGTCGATCACCGCTTCGCGACGCTGCTGGGCCTGGGTGCGCTGCATGTCGAAGAACTTCTGGATCTGCCCCTCCTCGATCGGCTGGGCCGTGAGCATGGCTTCGCGCACGAAGTCCGGGGCGAGATCGAACTGCACCAGCACCTGGCGGAGGACCTCGGCCATGTGCCGTGCCTCGACGTTCCCGGAGACGCGGGAGGTCGCGGACTTGAGCATCAGTTCGTTGACCAGGCTGCGCAGCGGGTGCGTCAGCGCCGTGAACAGCGTGGCGTCGGCCAAGGCGGACTTGACCAGCGGAAAGCGCACCGTCTCGTGGTGCGGCCGCATCTCCTCGGAGACCAGCGGGTCGGCGATGTTGTCGTTGAGGAAGTTGCCCGCCAGCTCGATGCGCTGCAGCGGCGCCCACTCCTGGCCGTCGGTCATGCCGTCGACCGGCTTCTTCTGCTCGAGGCTCAGCAGCTCGTTGGCCAGCGAGCCATCGTTGTAGCTGCCCTCGACCGCCTGTTCGGCGTAGGCGCGAAGCATGTTCGCGGTCTGGCTGTCGATCTGCGGCCGGCCACCAGGGACGCGGGTGCTGCGCAGGGACGGCGCAGGCTGGGCATCCAGCGACGGCAAGGGGTAGGACGCCGGCGGGGGCACCGAAGGCGCGGGCGGCATGCGCGCCGCCGGCGGCTCGGGTGGGCGCATCCGGGCACGTGCCGCAGCCTCGGCGGCCGCTCGGGCCGCGGCCGCCTGACGGGCCGCCGCCTGGGCCGCCGCAGCCGCCTGGGCCGCTGCGGCCTCCTCGGCCACGGCCCGGGCCGCCGCTGCGGCCGCAGCCGCCTGGGCGGCCGCCTGCTCGGCCCGCTGGCTGATCTCGACCAGGGCCGTGATCAGCTGCCGGTAGAGCCGGCCCAGTTCCGTGACGGCCAGGTGGTCGAACTTCTCGAACAGCACCTGGCGCTGCAGCGAGGAGCAGCCCATCAGCTCGGCGGTGTCCTGCAGGGCGCGACAGATGCCGGCGGGTGCCAGCGCCTGCCCGAACACCGGGACATACAGGGTGCGTCGCACGTGCTCGAGGTGCCGATCCAGATCGGCCAGGACGCCCGCATGCAGTTCCTCGGCCCGCAACTCGATGTCCGCGAGGGGCAGGTCCGCCATGTCGTTGAGCGATCCACCGACCTTGGCCGGCTGCGGCGTGCCGGCGACCAGGTGCGTATCCACGCGCTGGGTGAACACATCGATCCACTTCTGCGGGCTCAGCAGGGCGCGCGCCAGCTCGAAGTTGGCCTGCTGCTCCGCCGGGCGCATGGCCCGCCGGCCGCTCTCGTTCAACAGGGGGGGCAGTCGGCGCAGGAAGCTGCCGAAGAGGTCGGCCAGATGGCTGCGGACGGCTTCGCGGAATTCCTGGGCGGCTGGGCTATCGAGTCGCGACATCGTGGCGGGTCCGTTGGTCACGGGAGACGGGAATCTCCATCTTAGCGATTCTGGAGCAAGCCTCGCAGCCCGTAGGTCCGGGTTCGGCGAAGACGCAGTACCCAGGTGCTCGGCCCGTTTGGCGGGGAATCTTCAAGATATTGTTTATGAGATGTTTTTCATCCCGGCGATGCGGGAATGAAGTACCAGGCCGCCAAAGAAAAAGGGCCCGCATTGCTGCGGGCCCCTGTTCTTGTTGGCTGGGAGACTAGGACTCGAACCTAGATAAACAGAGTCAGAATCTGTTGTCCTACCATTAGACGATCTCCCATCCGAAACCGGAAATCGCCGGGAGAGGCGGCGCAGGCGCGTGCCCGCACCGCCACCCCGATGACGATTAACGCTTGGAGTACTGCGTACCGCGGCGGGCCTTGTGCAGGCCGACCTTCTTGCGCTCGACCTCACGGGCGTCGCGCGTGACCAGACCCGCGGCGCGCAGCGCCGGGCGGAAGGACTCGTCGTACTGCATCAGCGCACGGGTGATGCCGTGGCGGATCGCACCGGCCTGCCCGTTGGGGCCGCCACCGGCGACCGTGATCTTCAGGTCGAAACGGCCGACCGTCTCGGTGACTTCGAGCGGCTGGCGAACCAGCATGCGCGAGGTCTCGCGGCCGAAGTAGGCCTCGACCGTCTTGTCGTTGATGGAGATCTCGCCCTTGCCGGGCTTGAGGAACACGCGCGCCGCAGCGGTCTTGCGACGGCCCGTGCCGTACTTGTATTCGATGTTCTTGGCCATGATGGGTGCCCGGATTAGAGGGTGAGGACCTTGGGCTGCTGGGCCGTGTGCGGGTGCTCGGCACCGGCATAGACCTTCAGCTTGCGGTACTGGGCGAAGCCCAGCGGACCGCCCGGGAGCATGCCCTTGACGGCCTTCTCGATGGCGCGCTCGGGGTGGGTGGCGAGCATCTTCTCGAGGGTGGTGGTACGCAGGCCGCCCGGGTATTCCGTGTGGCGGTAGTACACCTTGTCCTTGAGCTTGTTGCCGGTGGCACGCACCTTTTCCGCGTTGATCACGACGATGTAGTCGCCGGTATCGCAGTTGGGGGTGTATTCCGGCTTGTGCTTGCCGCGCAGGCGGCGAGCCACTTCCGTGGCCAGTCGGCCAAGCGTTTTGTCCGTCGCGTCAATCACGTACCAGTCGCGCTTGACGGTCTCGGACTTGGCGAAGAGGGTCTTCATGAGTCCAATCCAATCGGTATTTATAGTTCAGTTGCCAACCAAAACCACCCGGCAACCTCGAAAACGGCCGCGGATTGTAGCCGCCCCCCCCGGTCACCGCAAGCCAGCGCTCCCCACCCCGGAGCCCGCCTGCCGGCCGAAGGCCCCCGCTCAGCCCCCGCCGAAGTTGATCTTGGCTTCCAGGTTGGTCCGGGAGTCGGCGTTGCTCAGGGCCTCCTCCATGGTGATGGTCCCGGAGGTGTACAGCGCGTAGAGGGAGGCATCAAAGGTCTGCATGCCGCGGTCCGAGGACTGGTTCATGGCCTCCTTCACCTCGTCGATCCGCTGGTTGAGGATCAGGTCCTGGATGTACGGGGTGTTGATCATCACCTCGACCGCCGCTGCCCGCTTGCCGTCCTTGCGGCGGACCAGGCGCTGGGAAACGATGCCGCGCAGGGTCAGCGACAGGTCCATGTACAGCTGCGGGCGCAGTTCCTCGGGGTAGAGGTTCACGATGCGCTGCAAGGCCTGGTAGGCATTGTTGGCGTGCAGGGTCGAGATCGCCAGGTGGCCGGTGTTCGCCAGCTGGATGCAGGCGTCCATGGTCTCCCGGGTGCGGACCTCGCCGATCAGGATCACGTCCGGCGCCTCGCGCAGCGAGCTCTTCAGGGCGCGCTCGTAGCTCACCGTGTCCTGGCCGACCTCGCGCTGGTTGACGATGCTCTTGCGGTTGGGGTGGATGAACTCCACCGGATCCTCGATGGTCAGGATGTGGCCACTCGTGGTCTCGTTGCGATGGTTGATCATCGCCGCCAGGGTCGTGGACTTGCCCGAGCCGGTCGCGCCCACCATCAGCACCAGGCCGCGCTTGTACTGGATCAGGTCCTTGAGCACGGGCGGCATGCCATTGATGTCGTCCAGCCTCGGCACCTGCGACTTCACGTAGCGCAGCACCATGGCCAGGCTGCCGCGCTGGTTGAAGATGTTCACGCGGAAACGGCCGAGCCCGCCCGCCTCGGTCGCGAGATCGATCTCCTTGTGCTGCTCCAGATGCCGCTGCTGGTCGGGCTCGAGGATGCTGTAGGCCAGCTCCTTGATGAACTCGCCCGTCATCACGTTCTTGCCGACGGCCAGCAGTTCGCCGTCCACCTTGAGCTGCGCCGGCGCGTTGGCAGTGAAGAACAGGTCCGAGCCGTTCTTTTCGACGCAGAGCTTCAGGTACGGGAGGATCTTGAGCATGGCGGCGGGGCGTCCTTAGCGGCGCATCATCACATTGGCCTGGTCTTCTTCCTTCATCTGCATCTTCTTGACGCCCTCGTCCTCCAGCAGGTTCTGCCGGGCTCGCTTGGACTCCAGCTTGATGCGCAGGCGGATCTCGTTCTGCGAGTCAGCGTTACGGACGGCCTCGTCGTAGCTGATCTGGCCTTCCTCGAAGAGATTGAACAGGAACTGGTCGAAGGTGATCATGCCTTGCTCGTTGGAGCGGGCCATCACCTCCTTGATGCCGGCGACCTCGCCCTTGTCGATCAGGTCCGCGACCAGGGGCGAGTTGATCATGATCTCCATCGCCGCCACGCGGCCGCCGCCTTCCTTGCGCACCAGGCGCTGGGAAATGATCGACTTCAGGTTCAGCGACAGGTCCATCAGCAGCTGCTCGCGCTTCTCCTCCGGGAAGAAGTTGATGACGCGATCCAGCGCCTGGTTGGCGCTGTTGGCGTGCAGGGTTGCCAGCACCAGGTGACCCGTTTCGGCGAAGTTGACGGCGTACTCCATGCTCTCGCGGGTACGGATTTCACCGATCATGATCACATCCGGCGCCTGACGCAGCGTGTTCTTCAGCGCGTTCTCCCAGGATTGGGTATCGGTTCCGACCTCGCGCTGAGTCACCAGACACCCAATATGCGGGTGCACGTACTCGATCGGGTCCTCGATGGTCACGAGGTGGCCGCGGGAGTTGGTATTGCGGTAGCCGATCATGGCCGCCAGCGACGTCGACTTGCCCGAGCCGGTGGCGCCCACCATGAGCACCAAGCCGCGCTTCTCCATCACGATCTTCTTGAGCTGCTCCGGCAGGCCCAGCTGGTCGAAGGTCGGGATCTCGGTATTGATCGTGCGCAGCACGCCACCGACGCGGCCCTGCTGCACGAAGGCGTTGACGCGAAAGCGGCCGATGCTCGGCGGCGAGATCGCGAAGTTGCACTCATTGCTGGCTTCGAACTCCTTCACCTGCCGGTCGTTCATCAGCGAGCGCATGATCATGGCCGAGGCCTCCGGCGGCAGCGGCTTCTCCATGACCGGGGTCATCTGACCGTCGAGCTTGATGGCCGGCGGGAAGCCGGCGGTGATGAACAGGTCCGAGGCGCCCTTCTGCTTCATCAGCGAGAGCAGCTGCTGGACCAGCTTGACACTTTGTTCGCGATCCATGGGGGCTTCCGTCAGGTGGCCGAGAAGGTGCGCGGGTCGGCGGACTTGGCGCGAGCCTCGTCCAGCGAGACGACGCCCCGCTTGATCAGGTCCTTGAGGCACTGGTCGAGGGTCTGCATGCCCTCTTTCTGTCCGGTCTGGATCGCACTGTACATCTGCGCGATCTTGTTCTCGCGGATCAGGTTACGGATGGCCGGCGTGCCGATCATGATCTCATGCGCGGCCGCACGACCGCCGCCCTTCTTCTTCAGGAGGCTTTGCGAGATCACCGCGCGCAGGGATTCGGAGAGCATGGCACGCACCATGTCCTTCTCCGCGGCCGGAAACACGTCGACGATGCGGTCGACCGTCTTCGCCGCCGAGCTGGTGTGCAGCGTTCCGAAGACCAGATGCCCGGTTTCCGCCGCGGTCAGCGCCAGGCGGATGGTCTCGAGGTCGCGCATTTCGCCGACCAGGATCACGTCAGGATCTTCGCGCAGGGCCGAGCGCAGCGCCTCGTTGAAGCCGAGCGTGTCGCGGTGGACCTCGCGCTGGTTGATCAGGCACTTCTTGGCCGGATGCACGAACTCGATCGGGTCCTCGACCGTGAGGATGTGACCGTACTCGTTCTCGTTGATGTGGTTGATGATGCCGGCCAGGGTCGTGGACTTGCCGGAACCGGTTGGCCCGGTCACCAGGACGATGCCGCGCGGCGTTTCGGCGATGTCCTTGAAGATCGCCGGCGCCTTGAGATCCTCGAGGCTGAGGATCTTCGAGGGGATGGTACGGAACACGGCGCCCGAGCCGCGCGAATGGGTGAAGGCGTTGACGCGGAAGCGCGCCAGGCCGGGGATCTCGAACGAGAAGTCGGTCTCCAGGAATTCATCCCAGGCCTTGCGCTGCTTGTCGTTCATGATGTCGTACACCATGTCGTGGACCTGCTTGTGGTCCAGCGGCGGCAGGTTGATGCGCTTGACGTCGCCGTCGACACGGATCATGGGCTCGATGCCCGCCGACAGGTGCAAGTCGGAAGCGCCCTGTTTGACACTGAAGGTCAATAGCTGCGCGATATCCATCCTGACGCTCCCTTCGATATTGTTTAATTGTCGCGATCGGCTGACGTTATAAGCAATCCTGCAGCGAGGCAACCGCATGGCGGTGGAGGAGAATTGGGCAGCGGTGCGCACGCGCATCGCCCGGGCCTGCCGGGCCGCCGGGCGGCCCGACGAGGCTGTCGGCCTGCTGGCGGTCAGCAAGACCTTTCCGGCGTCGGACCTGCGACGCGTGGCCGCCGCCGGGCAGCGGGATTTCGGCGAGAACTACCTCCAGGAGGCACTCGACAAGCAGGTCGTCCTGCAGGATCTGCCCCTGGTCTGGCATTTCATCGGCCCGATCCAGTCGAACAAGACCCGCAGCATCGCCGCGGCCTTTGACTGGGTGCACAGCGTGGACCGGCTGAAGATCGCCCAGCGGCTGTCCGAGCAGCGACCCCCGGGGCGCCCCCCGCTGCAGGTCTGCATCCAGGTCAACATCTCGGGCGAGGCCAGCAAATCGGGTTGCGCGCCCGCCGAGACCCTGGCCCTGGCGCAGGCCGTCGCCGCCCTGCCCCGCCTGCGCCTGCGCGGCCTGATGGCCATACCGGCGCCCCCGGGCGACGGCGATGCCCGCGCCCCCTACCGCGCACTGCGCGAACTGCTCGAGTCCCTGCGCCAGACCGGCCTGCAAGTCGATACACTTTCCGCCGGCATGTCCGACGACCTCGAAGCCGCCATCGCCGAGGGCTCGACCCTCGTCCGTGTCGGCAGCGCCCTGTTCGGCCGGCGCCCTGCCTCCACTGCCTGAATCCGCCATGTCCCAAGACCTCGCCAAACGCAAAGCCGCCGAAGCCGCCCTCGCCTACGTCGAACCCGGAGAAGTGCTGGGCGTCGGCACCGGCTCCACCGTCAACCATTTCATCGACCTGCTGGCCGAGCGCCGCATCGAGATTGCCGGCGCGGTGTCCTCGTCCGAGGCCAGCACGGCGCGCTTGAAGCAGCACGGCTTCCGCGTCCTGGACCTCAATGACACCGGCACCCTCTCGATCTACGTCGACGGTGCCGACGAGGCCAACCGGCACCTGCAGCTGATCAAGGGCGGTGGCGCGGCGCTGACCCGGGAGAAGATCGTGGCCGCTGCCAGCCGGCGGTTCATCTGCATCGCTGACGAATCGAAGCTGGTGAACGTACTGGGCAAGTTTCCGCTGCCGGTCGAAGTCATCCCGATGGCGCGGTCCTACATCGGCCGCCAGCTCACCGCCCTGGGCGGCACGCCGAAGCTGCGTGCTGGTGTAACCACCGACAACGGCAACCTGATCCTGGATGTGCACGGCCTGGACATCGTCGACCCGCTCAAGCTGGAGGCCGAGATCAACGCCCTGGCAGGCGTCGTCTGCGTGGGACTTTTTGCGAAGCGTCCGGCCGATGTGCTGATCCTCGGTTCGCCCTCCGGTGTGCGCACGCTCAAGGCCGCCTGAAACCAGCCCGCGGCCCTGCCCGGCGCCGCAAAAAACAAAGCGCGGCGGGAAAACCCGCCGCGCTTCACGGCCTGCCGTACGGCAGGCCCGAGTCCATGCCCGACTTAGCTGATGTGCTTGGACACCAGCTTGGTCATCTCGAACATGTTCACGCTGGACTTGCCGCCGAAGACCTTCTTCAGCTTGTCGTCCGCGTTGATCTGACGCTTGTTCTTCTGGTCCTGCAGCCCGTTCTTCTTGATGTAGGCCCAGAGCGCCTTGGTGATCTGGCCGCGCGGTGCCGGCTTGGCGCCGACCACTTCCGCCAGGATGGCGCTCGGGGTCATCGGCGCCATCAGCGCCGGGTTCGGCTTGCGGGCCTTCTTGGGAGCGGCCTTCTTCGCAGCCGGCTTCTTCTTGGGTGCCGCCTTCTTCGGTGCAGCTTTCTTCGCCGCCGGCTTCTTCGCAGCCGGCTTCTTCTTCGTGGCCTTTGCCATCGCACAGTCTCCATTATCGGATGAACGCCCCAATGGGCGCTCCGATCATAGCCATAACCGCGAAGAAAATAACTAGGTGGTTCCCTAGGGACGCCCTAGGGACCGTTTCGGCGCCAAAAGCAAGGCCCGCCGCGGCGGGTGCCGGGGCGGGCCCTGGGAACCTCAGAGCGCTCAGCGGCGACGGCCACCGGCGGCACGCTTGTCGCGCGGCATCTCCTCATTGACCTTGAGCGGCTTGCCACGCAGCTCCTTGCCGTTGAGTCCGGCGATCGCCGCGCGGGCGTGGTGGCCCTCCATCTCGACGAAGCCAAAGCCCTTGCACTGGCCGCTGAACACGTCGAGCTTGAGTTCGGTCGAGAACACCTTGCCGAAGCCGGAGAACAGCTCGTTGAGCTCGCGCTCGGTGGTGTCGGAAGGCAGGTTGCCGGCGAATACGCGTTTCATGCAGTGCTCCAGTGAATCCAATTGGGGAGGGGTCCGCGGGGACCCCGCTGATGCGATAAGTGGGGACGATTGCGCGGTGATCAACGACGGCCGCGCGTGCGGGTGCGGTTCATGCCGCCGGAAGGGCGAGACTCGCCCGAGCCGGCCGAGGCGGGACGGGCGTTGCCGCTGCCCTGGCGCTGGCCACCGCTCGGGGACTGCCCGCCACCGGAGCGCTGTCCGCCGGAGGGGCGGCCGCGATGCTGGCCCCCGCCACCGCCACCGCGCCGCTGGCCCTGGCCGCCACGGCCATGGCCATGGCGATGCTGCTGCGGCGGGCGATCGGGTTCCGGCTGCGCGCTGCGCGGCTGCGGCACGTAGCCCTCGACCTCGTAGGCCTGGATGCTGCGCTTGAGCAGCTTCTCGATGCCCCGCCACTCCTCGTACTCCTCGCGGCAGACCAGGGAGATGGCCTCACCCTCGACGCCGGCGCGGCCGGTGCGGCCGATGCGATGCACGTAGTCCTCGGGCACGTTCGGCAGTTCGAAGTTGATGACATGCGGCAACTGGTCGATGTCCAGGCCACGGGCCGCGATGTCGGTGGCGACCAGGGCGCGCACCTCGCCGGCCTTGAACTGGGCCAGGGCCTTGAGGCGGGCATTCTGGCTCTTGTTCCCGTGCAGGGCTGCCGCGTTGAGTCCGTCCTTGATCAGGCGCTCGCACAGGCGGTTGGCGCCGTGCTTGGTGCGGGTGAACACCAGCACCTGCTTCCAGTTGAAGCGGCTGATCATGTACGACAGCAGACCTGCCTTGTCGTGCTTCTCGCAGAAGATGGCGCGCTGCGTGACCGTGTCGGCAGCGCTGTTGCGCGGGGCGATATCGATCGTCGCCGGGTTGCGCAGCAGCCCCTCCGCCAGCTGGCGGATGTCCGGCGAGAAGGTCGCCGAGAACAGCAGGTTCTGGCGCTGCTTGGGCAGGCGCTCGATCACCTTGCGGATGTCGCGGATGAAGCCCATGTCGAGCATGCGGTCGGCTTCGTCCAGGACGAAGAACTCGACGTGCGACAGGTCCACCGTGCGCTGGCCCACGTGGTCGAGCAGGCGGCCGGGGGTGGCCACCACGATGTCGACGCCGCGGCGCAGGGTGTCGATCTGCGGGTTGATGCCGACGCCGCCGAAGATCAGGGCTGTGCGCAACGCCGGCAGGTGCTTGCCATAGGTGCGCACGCTTTCCTCGACCTGGGCCGCGAGTTCGCGGGTCGGGACCAGCACCAGTACGCGCACGCGACGCGCGCCCTGGGTCGAGGCCGGCGCGGCGGCATGCAGCCGATGCAGCATGGGGAGGGTGAACGCCGCGGTCTTGCCGGTGCCGGTCTGGGCGGCGGCGAGCAGGTCACGGCCTGCGAGGATCTCGGGGACGGCCCGCGCCTGGATCGGCGTGGGGGTGCTGTAGCCCTGTTCGGCAACGGCACGCAGCAGGCTGGGCGCAAGGCCCAGGGATTCGAAGGACATCGGTACTCCTGATACGCAGCCTGCCGGCACCGGGGAATCGGTGCGCGCGGCCGGTCCAGGCAGCAGCGGTGGATGGAGTTTGCGTGACGGGCGCGAAGTCCTTGAAGGACCTGCGAAAATCGGACGGGCGCGAACCGGCGGGCACCCCACAAACGGCGCGCAGTATAGCGGCCCGCACGCGATTCACCTAATCTTTGTCGCACAAACCACACGCAAATCGCGTGCCGGAAAATCAAGCCCGCCAAGGAAACCCCCATGAAGAAGCTGCTGCTGCTCGCCGCCGTCTCGACCACCCTCGCCGCCCCGCTGGCCTATGCCGACGCCTGGAAGGACCTCAAGAACGCCGCCAAGCAGCAGGCCCAGCAGAAGGCCGAATCGGAGCTCAACCTGCCGCAGGCGGCGCCCGCCGGGGCCAAGGTCTACTTCATCGAACCCAAGGACGGCGCCGAGATCAGCGGCCCGGTGAAAGTGGTGTTCGGCCTGTCCGGCATGGGCGTTGCCCCGGCTGGCGTGAACCAGCCCAATACGGGCCACCACCACCTGCTGATCGACAACCCCACCGTCGACCTCAGCAAGCCGCTGCCCGCGACCGAGCAGGTCGTGCACTTCGGTGGTGGCCAGACCGAAACCACGCTCAACCTCAAGCCGGGCAAGCACACCCTGCAGCTGGTCCTGGGCGACTGGAAGCACCAGGCCCATAACCCGACCCTGAGCTCGCCGACGATCACGATCACCGTGAAGGCCGCGAAGTAAGGAGTCCGCCATGCGCATTGCGTCGCAGGTCTTCCTGGTCACCGGTGGCGCGTCGGGTCTCGGCGAGGCCGTGGTGCGCCGCCTGGTCGCCGAGGGCGGGCGGGCGGTGATTGCCGACCTCAATGAGGCCGCGGGCCAGAAGCTGGCGCTCGAACTCGGCGACGGGGCGCGCTACGTGCGCTGCGACGTCACCTCCGAGGGCGACGGCCAGGCGGCCGTTTCCGCCGCCGTCACCGCCTTCGGCAGCCTGCAGGGGCTGGTGAACTGCGCCGGCATCGCCAGTGGCGAGAAGGTGGTCGGCAAGGACGGTCCGCACCGCCTGGCCGCGTTCGCGAAGACGGTCACGATCAACCTGGTCGGCAGCTTCAACATGATCCGGCTGGCCGCCGCACAGATGGCGCAGCAGACCCCGAACGCCGATGGCGAGCGCGGCGTGCTGGTCAACACCGCGTCCGTGGCCGCCTTCGACGGCCAGATCGGCCAGGCGGCGTACTCGGCCTCCAAGGCCGGCGTGGTCGGCATGACCCTGCCGATCGCGCGCGAGCTGGCGCGCTCCGGCATCCGCTGCGTGACGGTCGCGCCGGGCCTGTTCGAGACGCCGATGATGGCCGGCCTGCCGCAGGAGGTTCAGACCTCTCTGGGCGCGACCGTGCCCTTCCCCTCGCGCCTCGGGCGCCCCTCGGAATTCGCCCAGCTCGTGCAGCAGATTTTCGAGAACCCGATGCTCAACGGCGAATGCATCCGTCTCGACGGCGCGCTGCGCATGGCGCCCAAATGAGCCTTGACCGGGCGCACTGCTTGCCATGAAGTCGACCCTGGGGCTGCGCCTCGGCCAGTCCCTGACCATGACCCCGGCGCTGCAGCAGGCCATCCGCCTGCTGCAGCTGTCGAGCCTGGACCTGCAGCAGGAGCTGGAGCAGGCCCTCGAATCCAACATCCTGCTGGAACGGGACGACGAGCCCGAACGCTTGGAGGCCGAGGTCGAGGCCGAAGCCCCCGCCGAGGCCAAGCCCACCGATGCCGCCACCACCGACAGCGGCGAGCCGCAGAGCGTTGAGCTTCGCGAGGACGGCGATGTGCCGGCCGAGCTGCCGGTCGACGCCGACTGGAACGACGTCTTCGACGACCTGCCGGCGGCCCCGCGCAGCGGCGACGACGACGAGCTTCGCGACTTCCTCGAAGCCAACCTGCGGCGTCAGACCGGCCTGCACGAGCATCTGGTCGAGCAGGCCCGCCTGGCCCCCTTCAGCGCCCGCGAGGCGGCGATCGCCGAGCATCTGATCGACGCGATCAACGAGGACGGCTACCTCGAGGACTGGCCGGAGTTGCGGCAGCGGCTGGCCAGCCAGCTGCAGGCCGATGCCGCGGAGATCGAGGCCGTGCTCCTGCAGGTGCAGGACTTCGACCCGATCGGCGTCGGCGCCCGCGACCTTGCCGAATGCCTGCGCCTGCAGCTGGAGGCGCGCCCGGCCCGTACCCCCGGCATCCAGGCCGCCCTGATCCTGGTCAGCCGGCACCTGGCGCTGCTGGCCCGGCGCGACCTGGCCCAGCTGGCCAAGGCCAGCGGCCTGCCAAAAACCGAGCTTGAACTCGGCATTCATCTCATCAAGAGCCTGCAGCCGCACCCCGGCCGGCCCTTCCAGGCCCACGAGGCGGACTACGTCACCCCGGACGTCTTCGTGACCAAGAAACAGGGGCGCTGGGCGGTGCAGCTCAATCCCGAACACACCCCCCGGCTCCGGATCAACGGGAGATATCAGGGGCTTATCCGGCGCGCCGACAGCTCGCGCGACCAGCAGCTCCTGAAGCAACATCTGCAGGAAGCCCGATACTTCATCAACAGCCTGGAAGCGCGTAACGAAACTCTGCTGCGGGTTTCGCAGTCCATAGTTGAAGAACAACGGGCTTTCCTGGAATATGGACCGGAGGCGATGCGTCCGCTGGTGCTACGGGACATCGCCGAGCAGCTGGGCATACATGAATCGACCGTATCGCGCGCCACTGCCAACAAGTACATGCTCACTCCGCGTGGGCTGTACGAACTCAAGTATTTCTTTTCCAGCCACGTCCAGACCACGGGCGGCGGCGTCTGTTCGGCCACCGCGATCCAGGCCATGATCAAGCGCATGATCGCCGCCGAGAATCCGGCCCGCCCGCTGTCCGACGCCACGCTGTCGGAGCTGCTCCTCAAGGAAGGTATCCAGGTCGCCCGCCGCACCGTCGCCAAATATCGCGAAGGCCTGGGGGTCCCCCCCTCGCACGAGCGCAAACCGCCGGCCTAGTTCGCCGGCTTTCGAGAGAAGGAGTGAGTCGATGAATCTGAACATCTCCGGTCATCATGTCGAAGTGACCCCGCCCCTGCGGGATTACGTGATGAGCAAGCTGAAGCGACTCGAACGACACTTCGACCACCTGATCAGCGCGGAGGTGATCCTCACGGTGGAAAAGCTGGAGCAAAGGGCCGAGGCCACGCTCCATGCCAGCGGCGCCAACCTCCATGCCATCGCGGTGAACGGCGACATGTACGCCGCCATCGACCTGCTGACCGACAAGCTCGACCAGCAGACGCGCAAGCACAAGGACAAGCTCCGTGACCACCACCAGAAGGAGGCCCACAAGCGGATGGGCCTCCAGTAGAATCGGGTGATCCGGGCCCGGCCAGGCCTCCTGGCCGGGCCCTTTTCATTCAAGGAACCAGAAGATGAAGATCGCCGAGATCCTGTCCGCTGACCGCGTCAGCCAGGGGCATACCTTCACCAGCAAGAAAAAAGCCCTCGAGGAACTCGCACAGGCGCTGGCGCGCGGCTGCGGTGGCGTGGCCCCGGCCGACATCCTCAACAGCCTGTCGGCCCGCGAGAAGCTGGGCAGCACGGGCCTCGGCCACGGTGTCGCGATCCCGCACGGCCGCATGCCGGGCGTGAACCAGAGCGTCGGCGCCTTCATGCGCCTGAAGCATCCCCTCGACTACGAAGCCCACGACGGTCAGCCGGTGGATCTGGTGTTCGGCCTGCTGGTGCCGCAGGGCGCCAACGAGGCCCACCTCAAGCATCTCGCGGCGATCGCCGAGATGTTCTCGGACGAGGCCTTCTGCAAGAAGCTCCGCGCCGCACCGGATGCCGCCGCACTGAACCAGCTGCTGGGCGCCTACACGCCGGCCCCCTGAGCCGCATGCGGCCGCCGGTGCGCCAGGGCCGCTCCCAGACCCCCGCCCCCCACCCGGGTGCGACCCTGCACGGCGTGCTGATGCGCGTGCAGGGGCTGGGGGTCCTCCTGACCGGCGCCAGTGGCGTCGGCAAGAGCGAACTGGCCCTGGAACTCCTGGCCCGCGGCCACCAGCTGGTGGCCGATGACGCTGCCGACTTCGTGCTGCGACGCGGCCGTATCGTCGGCACCTGCCCGCCCCTGCTGCGCGGCTTCCTGGAAGCCCGCTCGCTCGGCATCCTCAACATCCGACGCCTGCACGGCCCCTCCAGCCTCTGCGCCAGCACCCCGCTTGACCTGATCGTGGCCCTCGACGCCCCCAGTCGTGGCGATGGCAGCGGCCTGGAGCGCCTCTCGGGCCACCGCAGCGAGCAGGTCCTGCTTGGCGTCCGCATCCCGGCGGTCTCGATCCCCATCCGCCTCGGGCATAATCTCGCCGTACTGGTCGAAGCGGCCTGTCGCGATCTGGCGTTGCGCCGCAAGGGCTACCACGCCGACGAAGACCTGAGCCGCCGCCAGCTCGCCGAGATCCGTCGCTCCACACGAGGCCCCGCCAGGCGTCCGCGTCCATGAAGCTCGTCATCGTCAGTGGCCTCTCCGGCGCCGGCAAGACCGTGGCGCTGAAGCAATACGAGGACCTCGGCTACTACTGCATCGACAATCTCCCGCTGCAGCTGGTCGGGCCGATCGTCGGCCGTGCCTTCCGCGTCGCCGAGAAGCGCTACGACAAGCTGGCGATCGGCGTCGATGCCCGCGAGTCGCCGCGCGAGATCGAACGCTTCCCGCGCTACCTGGAGCGCCTGCGCGAGCGCGGCGTGGAAACCCACGTGCTGTTCCTGCGTGCCGACGACGCGGTACTGCTGCACCGCTATTCCGAAACGCGCCGGCGCCATCCGCTGGCCCTGGGCGATGTCTCGCTGACCGAGGCGATCCGCAACGAACGCGCCCTGCTGGCACCGATCGCCAACCTCGCCGACGCGATCATCGACACCTCGCACAAGAACCTGCACGAGCTGCGCGAGGAGATCCTGGGGCAGGTGCCTGGCGGCGGCGGCGGCCGCCTGTCGCTGCTGCTGCTGTCCTTTGGCTACAAGAACGGCGTGCCGGACGACGCCGACTACGTTTTCGACGTGCGCTGCCTGCCCAACCCGCACTGGGAGCCGACCCTGCGCAAGCTGACCGGCCAGGACCCCGCGGTCGCGGCCTGGCTGGACCGCCATCCGCCGGTGGAGCGCATGCTGCGCGACATCCGGCAGCTGCTCGACCACTGGCTGCCGGAGTTCCAGAAGCAGGATCGCGCCTATCTCACGGTGGCGATCGGCTGCACGGGCGGCCAGCACCGCAGCGTCTACCTGGTGGAACGCCTGCGCGACCACTTCCTCGGCCGCTTCGACAACCTGTCCGTGCGCCACCGTGACGCCTGGGCCGCGCCCGGCCGCCGTCCGTCCTGAGAATTCCCGTCATGAGCGTCGGCATCCTCCTGGTCACCCACGGCAAGCTCGGGCATCACCTGCTCGACACCATGCGCGAGATGATGGGCGAACTGCCCCTGGCGGCGGACGTGCTCGAGGTGCGGCGCGTCTCGGCACACGAGGTGCTGATCAGCCAGGGCCTCAAGATGATCGAGCGTCTGGGCGGCAGCGAGGGCGGCGTGCTGATCCTGACCGATGCCTTCGGCTCCACGCCGAGCAACATCGCCAACAAGCTGTGCCGCGACGAGCGCACGGCCGTGATCGCCGGCGTGAACCTGCCGATGCTGATCCGCATCTTCAACTACCCGAAGCTGGCCCTGCCGGAGATGACCCGCAACGCCCTCGAAGGCGGCGCGCGCGGCATCCTGGTCTGCCCGCGACACAACAGCGTCTAGGAGCCTGCGTGGAACGCACTGTCGACATCGTCAACCTGCTGGGTCTGCATGCCCGAGCTGCCGCCAAGCTGGTGACGCTCGCCAGCAAGTTCGAGTCCGATATCCGCATCCGCAAGGACGGACGCGAGGTCAGCGGCAAATCGATCATGGGTGTGATGATGCTCGCGGCCGCCAAGGGCTCGCGCATCACCCTGATCGCAGAGGGGACCGACGCCGCCAAGGCCCTCGACGAGATGGCCGCCCTGGTCGCCGAGCGCTTTGGCGAGGACGCCTAGGAGCCACCGGCACCATGCGGAGCACGGCGTGAGTCTCTGGCTGTCGGGCATCGGCGTCTCGCGAGGCGTCGCGATCGCGCGCGTGCAGAAGCTGCATGCCGGCGAGCTCGACATCCCCGAGTACACGCTGCCGGCCAACGAGGTCGAAGGCGAGATCGTGCGCTTCGTGGGGGCCCACCGCCGCGCCCGCGAGCAGCTGCGCGAGATCCGCGACCAGATCCCGCAGGGCACGCCCGGGGATATCGCCGCCTTCATCGATACCCACATCCTGATGATGGACGACCGGTCCATCACCGATGCCACCGTCGCCCTGATCCGCAACCAGCGCGTCAACGCCGAGGTGGCGCTCAAGCGCACCCGTGACACCCTGATCGCGGTGTTCGACCAGATGGACGACGCCTACCTGCGCACGCGCCGGGACGATGTCGAGCATGTCTGTGGCCGCATCCTGCGGGTGCTGCTCAAGTCCGAGCGTCACCTGGCGACGCGCAGCGGCGAAGGCGAGCCCTTCGTGATGGTGGCGGACGACATCACGCCCGCCGACATCATCCTGCTCTCGCAGCAGCAGGTCGCAGCCTTTGTCACCGAGTACGGTGGCCCGCTGTCGCACACGGCGATTCTGGCGCGCAGCCTCGGCATCCCCGCCGTGGTCGGCGTACGCGACGCACGGCGCCTGGTGCGCGACGGCGAACTGGTGGTGCTCGATGGCGAGGCCGGGCATGTCCTGGTCGACCCGGACGAGCAGGCCCTGGCCTTCTACCGCGGGAAGCGTGAGGCCCAGGCCCGTCACCGCGCGGACCTGGTCAAGCTCAAGCATCGCGCCGCGATCTCGCGCGATGGCGTGCCGATCCGGCTCCTCGCCAACATCGAGCTACCCGAAGACGCACGGGTCGCAGCCGACCACGGCGCCGAGGGGGTGGGCCTGTATCGCACCGAGTTCCTCTACATGAACCGCAAGGGCCTGCCGAGCGAGGAGGAGCAGTACGAGGCCTACGCCCGCATCGTCCAGGCCGTGTCCGGCACCATCACGATCCGCACCCTGGACCTGGGCGCCGACAAGCAGGTCGACAGCGGCCGCAACCATGGACCGACGCCGAACAATCCGGCACTCGGACTACGTGCGATCCGCCTTTGCCTGAAGGAGCCCGAGCTGTTCCGCGTCCAAGTCCGCGCGCTGCTGCGCGCCTCGGTCCACGGCCGCATGCAGATCATGCTGCCCATGATCTCCAGCCTGCAGGAGTTCCGGCAGGCCAGCGCCCTGATCGAGGCCGCGCGCGAGGAATTGCGCCGCGAGGGCAAGCCGGTGGCCGACGACGTGCCGGTCGGTGCCATGATCGAGGTGCCGGCCGCGGCGATCGCCGCGCCCTGGCTGGCCCGCCATGCCCGCTTCTTCTCCATCGGCACCAATGACCTGATCCAGTACACCCTGGCCATCGACCGCGTCGATGACGAGGTGAACTACCTCTACGATCC
>DASUDL010000047.1:0-66716 GCA_036275615.1 Solimonas sp. | reverse complement strand
CCCTTGCCGACGTTGCCGCGCACCAGCTCGAACATCTCGGGCGTCGGCTGGTACTCGGCCGGGATCACGTTGCCGCCGGCGAAGCCACCTTCAACCACCTCGATATAGCGCACGTCCGGCGTGAACAGCGAGGACACACGCGAGCGGTCGATACCGGGCAGGAAGAACACCTCGTCGGTGGCTGTCTTCAGCGAGGTAAGGAAGGCCTCGTTGTACATGTCGCCCTTGCCTTCCTTCTGGATCAGCGCCACCAGCACGGTATTGGCGCCGCCGAAGTCGGCCATGTACTGCTTGAGCACCTGCATGTACGGGTGCTCAAGCGGGATCGACTTGTCAAAGCCGGCATCGCGCCGGATCTGCAGCATGTGGTACAGCAGGAACACGGTGATGACCAGGAGGACGCCCATGGTCAAGGCACGCTTGGCATAGATCAGCGGCTCGATGGCGCGCAGGATCTTCTGGGTCCGCGTCAGGGTCTCGGATTCGCTCATGTTGGTTCGCCTGTCTGGATGCTGGACGCGATTACTGGAGGCTGACGCGCTGCACGCCCGACTCGCCGACAGCGAGCAGGCCGTTGCCGAAGGCCACCGCCGCCGACAGCGGGGTGCCGGTCGGCGTCTGCAGCGAGCGCACCGCGCCGCTGCCATCGACGAGGAAGATCACACCGTTCAGACCGACCAGTGCGTAGCCGCCGTCCTCAAGGCTGAGACCGCCGAAGATCGAGGCCACGGAATTGGTTTCCAGCTTGGTCCACTCGCCGCCGCGCGCGTCCTGCGTCACGTAGGCGTTGCCACGGAGACCATAGATCAGCGCCCCTTTCTCGCCGAAGGGCTGCACGCCGAACAGCGAGCTCTCGTACGGCGAAGTCACCTTGGTCCAAGTGGCGCCGCCATCGGCCGAGACGGCCAGCATGCCCTGCTCGCCGGCAATGAAGAGATCGCCGTTGGCAAGGCGGGCAATGCCGTTGAAATGCAGTTCCTCCTCGCGGATCGGGCTGCTGACCTCGGCCCAGTTCTGGCCACCGTCGATGGTCTGGTAGAACAGGCCATAGGCACCGACTGCGAAGCCCTTGCTGGCGTCGACGAACAGCACGTCGAGGAAGGGCTTCTCCAGCTCTGGCTGGAAGTTCTGCAGCTTCCAGGTCCGCCCGCCGTCCGTGGTCGCGAGGATGGTCGCGTCATGGCCCACGGCCCAGCCATTGTTCTCGTCGGCGAAGCTCAACGCCGTCAACACCGAACGTACCGGCGCCTTGACCTGCACCCAGTCCTGGCCGTTGACGGAAGCGATGATGCCGCCGCGGTCGCCCACGGCGATCAGGCGCTTGCCGGTGTTGGTCACGTCGAGGAGCAGGCCCTTGGGGGTCAGGGGCATGATCTCGGAGTCCATGGCCTTGACCGGAACCGCCGGCGCTGCAGGCGCCTCGCTCTCGGCAGCCGCCTCGTCCTCCACCACGGCCTCGGCGGCCGGATCGGCCACTTCCTCGGGCGCAGCTTCATCCTGTGCCAGGGCCAGGCCCGTGGCCGCGGCGGCGCACAGGCTCAGCGTGGCCAGCCATTTCTTTGTCAGCATGCTCATGTAACCCCCTGCGTGGAGCGCGATGGTTCCGCGCCTTCTCTGTTGCCAAGATCCTTCCGTTCGCACCATGCGGCCCGGAGGGCCGCACACCCGCAACCTACTTTGCCAACCTCGACACCGTGCCCGGCTCGAACTGCCCGGGCTCAAGGGCCTGGACGAGCGTTTCCGGATCTTCGTTATTCAAGCCCTGCGCGAGGTAACGGCCGCTCGGCAGATCGTACACGGTTTCACCGACCGGAAGCTCGAAAAGCTGGTCATAGGCCGGCAGGCTGTGCACCTCCTGCACCCGCCATAGCTGGTCGCTGCCGTCGTAGAGATCAACCACCCGGATCTGCCAGCCGTCTTCGTCGACGTACAGGCGCCGCTTCCGATAGGGATGACTGCTGGTCTTGCGCAGCTGAGCCTCGACCACCCAGACCCGACGCAACTCGTATCGGGGCAGGTCCGGATTCAGGTGATGCCGGCGCACGATCTCGGCATAGCGGTAACGGTCACTGTGCAGGACGTAGCTGTTGGCCGGCACCAGGTGCTCCGCCTTGCCTACCAGCTTCCAGTCATAGCGATCGCCGGGACCGCTGAAGCCGTCGAGCTGGTCATTGAAGCGCAGGTTGTCGGCGCCCAGGCCCGGCGTGTCGTAGGCGAGCGTGGCCGTGCGCCGCAGACGCTCCTGACCCGGGCTGTACTGCCAGGCCCGGTGCGCCTCGCGCAGAGGCTGCTGCATCTCGTGCTGCAGCAGCAGCGACCCGGCCAGGCGCGGCGGCTGCAGGACCTGGTGCAGGGTCTGCCGCATCACCACCCCCGCCTCCTTCGCCGTCGGAGCCGCCAGACTGTAGGGCGCGCGATAGTCCTCGCGCACGCGGGTGAGGCTGATGTCACCACCCGCTGTCACCGCAAACTGGGCGAAGACCCGGCGGTAGGCACCGCCCAGGTAACGCAGGCGGTGGTTGAAGAGGATTTCCCGTCCATCCCCTGGAATGGGAAAGGGCACGCCCAGGCGCGCATCCAGCAGGGTCTCGCCCTCCCCCAGCACGGCCGTCTCCGCATTGCGGCGGGCCGCCTCGTACAGGGCTGCGGGATTGGCGAAGCTGCGGCGCGTGGGGAATACGCGCATGCGATAACTGTCGGGATACCGCTCGAGCAGGGCCTGCTGGCCGGGACTCAGGTACATGCGGTGCTCGGCCAGGTTGGCCGCGCTCACGGTGTAGAGCGGTTGCTCGTCCGGAAAAGGGTCGCAGTAGCGGCTGCCGGCGCCCTTGAAACAGGGCGGCGCGGTGGTCAGCCCACCGCGCCACTCCGGAATCGATCCCGCTGCGTTGGCTGCAGCCTCGGCCCCCCAGGGGGTCAGGTCGGCCCCCAGGCGCTTGGCCTCATCGGCCGGCACCTTGGCCAGGAGCATCGACGGCAACAGCAGGGCTCCGGCCGCACAGCCGGCGGCGCGGCCCCACCGCATCAGAAGCTGTAGCCGAGGAACAGCAACAGGTTGTCGCGGTCGCGGGCCGCGTCGCGGTCCTTGCCGCCCGTGAACCAGGTGTAGCGCAGTTCGCCCGAATACTTCGACAGGTAGTCCCAGCGAATGCCCGAGAGGACGGTCTTGCGGCCTTCCACGAAGTTCTGGCCGAGGCCCGGCGCCACACCCTCCACGTCATGGAACAGCGCGTTGAGCAACTCGATGTTCACCCCGAGGAAGGCGTTGTCGTAGCGCGTCAGGGTCACGAAGCGGTAGCCGTAGGAGATCTCGGTACCGAAGCCGCCGCGATCCTCGTGGGCGATCGGATTCTGGCGCAGGGTTGCCGTGGTGCCGTTGGTGGTCGGATCGTTGGGATCGGTGCGGACATCGCGCGGGTTGATGCCGATGCTGCCGTCGGCGCCGCCCGAGATGTGGGTGTCGTTGCCACCGCCGTTGAACTGCAGTTCGTCCAGGCCCGGCATGTCCACCACATGGGTCAGGCCCATTTCCAGCAGCAGTGTGATCTGGCTGGCGCCCAGCGGGTTGTCGCCACCCACCAGCTTCAGGATGTTGGTCCCGAGCTGGCCGATCTTCATGCGCTCATAGCCGCGGATGTAGTCGTTGGCACCCACATCGATGCCGCGGTACTGGGTGATGAAGTCCGGCACGGCAGTGCGGCGGCCCGGCAGGGTGGCGACGCCCAGGCTGTAGTCGTTGGCCGGGAACGCCGGCTGCAGCGCCGCGAAGATCAGGTCGGTGGTGTGGATCTGCAGCGGCAGGTTGTCACGGAACACGTACTCGCCCGCCCAGGCGAAGTCGCCGATCGTCGTATTGAACGAGATACCGTACATGCGGATATCTTCGGGGTACTCGACAACCAGCTGCGCCGAACCCACCGGCAGCGCATCGCCCGCTGGGCCATTGGCAGGCTGGTAGGTGACGTCCTGGCCGGCCTGCTGCAGGGCAAGGGCCAGGAAGTTGGCGAGCGGTACCGCGCAACCCATCGGATTCAGCAGGCCGAGGAGGTTGTCCACGGGGGTGCCGATCGGGGCATCGGGAATGCAGGTGGCGTCGGCGGCGATCGCCGAGACGCTCGGCACACGCGAGTGATAGTTGGCGAAGTACAGGCCAACTTCGGTGCCGTTGTTGAAGTCTTCAAGGAAGAACTTCAGGGCCGCACCGTACTGGCCGCCGTCATCCGGACGGCGCCGGTTCTCTTCGGCGGTATTGCGCAGCAGCGTGCGATCGGACTGCGAACCGAGCACGGCCGAAGGATCCTGGGGATTGCGGTAGGGGCGATAGAGCTCGTCCGGGTCCTCGGGCGCCTTGGCAAACGACAGCATCGCGTAGCGGCCACCATCACCGAGGGTGTCCGAGACCGAGAAGAAGCTGCCGACGGGGTCGACGATGATCGGCTTCCACTCGTACTGGTAGAACACTTCCAGGCCCACGCCCTCGAACAGGTCGGCGTTGATCACCGCCATGCCCTGGGGCTGGAACACTTCCTTGATGTCAGACCCCGGGAAACGCAGCAGCACCTGATTCGGCGCATTGATCGTGTTGAGGCTGTTCAGGGCCAGGAAGGCGCTTTCGCCCCAGTTCAACACCTGATCACCCACCTTCACGCTGACCGCGCGGTCACCGATCTTGAAGCTGCGGCTGATGAAGTAGTCGAGGAAGCGGATATCGCTGCCGTTGGCGGACTTGCCGGCGCCGGAGTAGCGGCTCTTCGAGGCTTGCAGGGTGGTATCCGGATGCTCTTCCTCGTGGTCGACGTAGATGTCGTCGAAGTAGTAGAGGCTGCGGGCGAACACATTGAAGCCGAAGGCCTCGAAGCTGAAGTCGGTAGTGACCTTGGCGGTGGCCTGCACCAGGTCGTGCTTCTCGAAGCTGAGGTTGCCGTTGTCCGCGTTGGGGCTGAACGCGCCAGGCTGGCGGATGAAGAAGTCATTGGCGGTGCCGTCGCCGCCCTCGCGGTCAGGGCGGGTAGCCGAGCAGGTATCGCCGGAGAAGGTGTTCGTCGCAGGATCGGGATTGGGGCCGGAGACGCCATCGTCGCCGACGCGGGCCACGCAGACGCCCGGGGTCATGGTCGACTTGCCGATGAGGCCGGAATCACGGCCCTGCATGCGCCAGGTGCCACCCAGGGTGATCAGGTTCTCGATCTTGACCGGCGTGCCGAAAACATCGGCCTCCAGCGCCGAGGCGCCACCGGAATAGGTCGCCGCGATCGCTGCGGCCATCAGCATGGCCGAACGCTGAATGCCAAAACCCTGCATCTTGCCCATCGTCTTCCCCATGTCTCTTCCTGCAGGCCCGGAGGCCGCTCACTGGTTCGGGCGGAGGAAGACTCAGGCAGCCCGGGGAGTACCCCAAGGCGGACGCTCGTCCTCCGACGGCACGCCGGCCGGCAAGGCCGACCGTTACTTAATGTTCTTCAAATGTGGCGTGGCACCCGCTTTGGGCGCAGGGTTTTTTAACAGACGGGTGCAACCCACGCAATCCTGTCGCACGGCCCCTTCGGGCTCACGACCGCCAGATCAGCGTCGCCATGCGCCCGCAAAGGCGGTCGCGCCGGAACGAGTACCAGCGATCCGCAGCGCCATAGGTGCACTCGCCCCCACCGTCGACGCGCGACACACCCATCTGCATCAGGCGGCGGCGCGCCAGGGCATAGAGGTCCGCCAGCCAGCGGTCCCCTGCCCCCGGCCGGAATGCCACGGCGGTCGCAGGGTCCCGCCCGACGAAGGCCGCGCGCACTTCCGGGCCGACCTCGAATGCGGCCGGGCCGATGGCCGCGCCCATCCAAGCGCGCAGGCGTTGCGGCGCCACCGGCAGGGCAGCCACCGTCGCCTCGAGTACGCCGCCGGCCAGTCCACGCCAGCCTGCATGAGCCGCCGCCACGACGCTCCCGTCGTCGGCGGCCAGCACCACCGGCAGGCAATCCGCCGTCAGGATCGCGCAAACCACGCCGGCACGGTCGGTCCAGGCGGCATCGGCCTCGGGCAGCGGGACAGTCGCCGGCAGACGGGCGACCGCGGTGCCGTGCACCTGGCGCAGCCATCCCGGCTCGCCGGGCAGGTGCAGCCCCTCGCGCAGGGCCAGCCGGTTGGCGGCGACGCAGGCCGGCTCGTCGCCACAGTGGTCGCCGAGATTCAGGCCGGCCCAGGGGCCGATGCTGGCGCCCTGCCCGCGAAGCGTCTGCAGGGCGTGGACCCCTGGCGGCGCCGGCCAGTCGGCACGCAGGACCGCCGGGCCGGGACCGCTCATGGCGTCGGCTGGGTGCGGGCGTGGGCCCGAAGCTGGCGCAGCAGGTCCTGCATGTCGGCCGGCGGCTCCAGGGTCCAGGACAGACGCTTGCCGGTCGCCGGGTGCGTCAGTTCGAGCTCGCGGGCGTGGAGGGCCTGGCGCGGGAAACCGCGCAGGGTCTCGCGCAGCGCTTCGGGCAGGCCGGCGCCCCGCATGGGCCCACCGTAGAGCGCGTCGCCGACGATCGGATACCGCTGGTGCGCCAGGTGCACGCGGATCTGGTGGGTGCGCCCGGTCTCCAGGCGGCAGCGCAGCAGGGTGTGCTGGGGGAAGCGCTCCTGGATGCGGTAGTGGGTCACGGCCTCGCGGCCGTCGTCCACCACCGCCATTTTCAGGCGCTCTCGCGGGTGGCGGCCGATCGGCAGGTCGATGGTCGCCCCGGCGATGAGCGTGCCCTGCACGAGGGCGTCGTACTCCCGCCGGAACTCGCGCCGGCCCAGTTCGGCCACCAGCCGGGCATGGGCGCTCAGGGTCAGAGCGACCACCAGCAGGCCGGAGGTGTCCTTGTCGAGGCGGTGGACGATGCCCGCACGAGGCACCGCTGCCGTCTGGGGAAAATGGTGCAGCAGGGCGTTCTGCAAGGTCCCGGCACGCTGGCCGGCGCCCGGGTGCACGGTCAGGCCGGCCGGCTTGGCGACTACCGCGATCTCGCGGTCGGCGTGGACAAGGTCCAGGGGCAGGTCCTGCGGCAGGACCCGGGTCTCGGCCTCCGGCTCGGCGTCCAGCAGCAGCTGGTCGCCCGGAGCCACCGGCTGGCGCCCCCGCACCACCACCTCGCCGTTGACCCGCAGGCGTCCGGCCTCGATCCAGGTCTGCAGGCGGGAGCGGGAGTAGCCGTCGAACAGCTTGGCGCAGGCGGCGTCCAGGCGAGCCCCGGCCAGCGCATCCGGAACCTCCGCGGCCAGCAGCAGGTCTTCATCCTCAGCGGATATACTCGCGGGGTTCGCAGGATCACTCATCTCATGACGCTCAGATTTCTTGCCGTTGCAGCCGCGGCTGCCTTGCTTGTGGCCTGCAGTTCCGACCCGGACCGCCCGCCGCCGGCCAATCCGTTCAAGCCGGAACAGGCCTCCGCGCGCGAGCAGCGCCTTGCCGCCGGCCAATTGTACAAGCTGGCGCGCGAGTCCCTGGACAACGGCGACTACCAGGCCGCGATCCAGCGCTACGGGCAGCTCAGCCTGCGCTTCCCCTTTACTGACTATGCGATCCAGGGACAGCTGGAAAGCATCTATGCCAAGTACCGCAGCTTCCTGCCGGACGAGGCCCTGGCCGATGCCGATCGCTTCACCCGCGACTACCCGCGCCATGCGCAGGCTGCCTACGTCCAGTATCTCAAGGGCCTGATCAACTTCGACCGCGACAGCGGCATCTTCGAGAGCCTGGGTTTCGACACCACCCGTCGCGATGCCGGCAACGCGCGCAAGTCTTTCGATGATTTCGCCCTGCTGGTGCAGAAGTACCCGGCCAGCCCCTACGCGGCCGACGCGCGCTCGCGGATGATCCACCTGCGCAACCGCATTGCCGCCCACGAGCTCACCGTGGTCGAGTATTACGTGCGCCGTGGTGCCTTCGTGGCCGCCTCCAAGCGCGCGGAGCAGATCGTGGCCCAATACCCGGGGGCGCCAGCGACCATCCGCGCCCTGGAGCTGCTCGCCGAGAGCTATGACACCCTGGGCCTGACGGACCAGGCCGGCGATGCCCGCCGCCTCGGCGAGGCCTATCGCGCCGCCCAGGTCACGGCTGCGCCAGAGCCGGTCCCGGCAGCCGCGCCGCCGGTGGCACCCCAGTCCTGAGGACAGGCGCAGAAAAAAGGCGGCCCGTGGGCCGCCTTTTTCATCTCTGCAGAGGCAGATCTCAGCGGGAGATGTTCATCCCGTAGAAGATCTCGCTGATCTCGTGGTTCACGTTCTCGCGGATCTTCTTGGCCTCTCGCGGGGGCAGCTCGGAAGCGCCCTCGCCGAACAGATAGGTGTCGAGGTCCAGTTCCTTCAGGCGCATCTTCGTGTGGAAGATGAATTCCTGATAGACGTTGACGTCGATCATCTGGTACCGGTTCTTGATGTCCGAGTTCAGGAAGTCCTGGATCGACTCCACCGAGTGGTCGATGAAGTGCTTGTTGCCGCGCACGTTGCGGGTAAAGCCGCGGACGCGGTAGTCCATGACGACGATGTCCGACTCGAAGGACTTGATCAGGTAGTTCAGGGCCTTCAGCGGCGAGATCTTGCCGCAGGTGGAGACGTCGATGTCGGCACGGAAGGTCGAGATGCCATTGTCCGGATGGGTTTCCGGATAGGTGTGGACCGTGATGTGCGACTTGTCGAGGTGGGCGACGACCGACTCCTTGTCCCCCTTCTTCTTGCCCGGCGTCGGCAGACCGTCGTGGTGGCCCTCCGAGATCAGCATGGTGACGGACGCACCCTGGGGGTCGTAGTCCTGCCGGGCCACGTTCAGGATATTGGCGCCGATGATGTGCGCAACCTCGGTCAGGATTGCGGTCAGGCGCTCGGCGTTGTAGGCCTCGTCGATGTACTCGATGTATTCCTGCTGGTGCTGCTTGGTGCGCGCGTAGCAGATGTCGTAGATGTTGAACGACAGGGACTTGGTCAGGTTGTTGAAGCCCAGCAGCTTCAGCTTCGGGTTGTCGGTCCGTTTCGGCTTGGCCTTGGCCAATGCAGTGCTCCAGTGAAAATGCCAGCGCGCCGGGTCGCCATCGGCCCTCGGTGAGGAGGCCCCGGATTTGGGCGCGGATTATGAGGCAATTCCGCCGCCCCCGTGTGTCGGGCCGATGACCGGCAGGTCGCGGACCGGCAGCCTGCTCAGGCGGCTTCCCGGATCTCGTAGCTGTGGCTCACCTCGACCCCGCCGCGGGCCAGCATGATGCTGGCCGAGCAGTACTTCTCGGCCGACAGTTCCACGGCACGACGGACGTGATTCTCTGCCAGCGCCTTGCCGGTCACGACGAAATGCATGCGGATCTTGGTGAAGACCTTGGGGTCGGTGTCGGCCCGGTCGGCCTCCAGCTCCGCCCAGCAGTCGGTCACGGCCTGGCGCGACTTCTTGAGGATCAGCACCACGTCCACCGAGGAGCAGGCGCCCACGCCCATGAGCAGCAGCTCCATCGGCCGCGGCCCCAGGTTGCGGCCGCCGATCTCCGGGGGGCCATCGACGACGATGGCATGGCCGCTGCCGCTTTCGGCGATATAGCTGGCGTTCTCGGCCCACTTGATGCGCGCTTTCACTCGTTCACTCCGCAGGAACCGCAAATAAGTTGTGGTATTTTGAAGGAAATCAAGAAGTCGTCCCATCCGACCCAGGGGATCCAGAGCCGATGCTCAACAAGCCGGTCGTACAGGCCTATGTCGCACAGGCCCACAAGCGCAGCTTCCCCCCGAAGCACACGATCATCCATGCTGGCGACGAACCGCAGTCGCTTTACCTGATTCTCGAGGGCTCGATCAGCATCATGCTGGAGGACGAGGACGGCCGCGAGATCGTGCTGGCCTACCTCGGGCCGGGCGACTTCTTCGGCGAGATGTGCCTGTTCCCGGACCAGCGCCAGCGCACGGCCATCGTCCGCACCCGCACGCCCACCTTGGCCGCCGAGATCGGCTTCCACGCCTTCATGGATTTCGTGCGTCAGCGTCCCGAGATCATGTTCGAGGTGGCGGGGCAGCTGGCCGGGCGCCTGCGCGACACCACCCGCCGCCTCGGCGATCTCACCTTCCTCGATGTCGCGGGCCGGATGGCTCACATCCTGCTTGAACTGGTGAAGAAGCCGGACGCGGTCAGCAATCCGCGCGGCACCATCATCCGCAGTTCGCGTCAGGAACTGGCACGCCTGGTCGGGTGCTCGCGGGAGATGGCCGGGCGCGTGCTCAAGAAGCTGGAGGAGGACGGCATGGTGCAGTCCCAGGGCCGCAGCATCCTGATCCTCGGCGTCCGCAAGCCGGGTACCTGAGTCGCGACTCCTAGCCGGCCAGCGCCTGCAGCGCGCGACCCGGCGCGTCCTGGCGCATCAGGGATTCCCCGATCAGGAAGCGGTGCACGCCCGCTGCGCGCATGCGTGCCACGTCGGCCGGCGCGGCAATACCACTCTCCGTGACCAGGTCGAGGCCTGCCGGCACCCTGGAGAGCAGTTCCAGGGTGGTCTCGAGGCGGGTTTCGAAGGTACGCAGGTTGCGGTTGTTCACGCCCAGCAACCAGCCCTCGCCCAGGCCGGCGCCCAGCACCTCGTCCAGCTCCGCCGCGTCGTGCACTTCCACCAGCACGTCCATGCCCCAGTCGCGTGCGCAGCGATAGAGGGCGCACAGACGCTCCGGACGCAGCGCAGCGGCGATCAGCAGCACGCAATCCGCAGCGATGGCGCGGGCCTCGACGATCTGCGCCTCGTCGATCAGGAAATCCTTACGGATCACCGGCAACTCGCAGGCCGCACGCGCCTGGACCAGGAACGCATTGTGGCCCTGGAAGAACTTCTCGTCGGTCAGCACCGACAGACAGGCCGCGCCGCCGCCAGCGTACTGGCGGGCGATCCAGGCCGGATCGAAGTCCTCGCGGATCAGCCCCTTGCTCGGCGAGGCGCGCTTGATCTCGGCGATCACGCCCGCCTGCCCGGCCGCGACCTTCGCCGAGAGCTGGCGGATGAAGCCGCGCGGCGGCTCGGCCGCGCGGGCCAGGGCCTCAAGCTCCGCCGGTGTATAGCGGCGGTTGAGCAGGACGATCTCTTCGCGCTTGCGGGCCAGGATCCGGTCGAGCACATCGGCGGCCATCAGGCAGCTCCCTTTGCCTTGTGCGTGGCGGCGACGAACTCGTCGAGCTTCACGCGCGCCGCACCGTTCTGCATGACGCCCTGCGCCTGTTCGATGCCCTGGCCGATCGTCACCGCCAGGCCTGCCGCATAGATCGCCGCGCCAGCGTTGAGGGCGACGATATCCCGGGCCACGCCGGGCCGGTTCTCCAGGGCCTCGAGCACGCGCTGCCGGGACTCCGCGGCGTCGGCCACCCGCAGGTTCTGGCTCCCGGCCATGCGCAGGCCGAAGTCCTCGGGATGGATCTCGTATTCGCGCAGCACGCCGTCACGCAGCTCGCCGACCAGGGTGGAGCCGCCCAGCGTGATCTCGTCCATGCCATCGCGGCCCCAGACGACCATGGCGTTCTTCGCGCCCAGGCGCTCGAGCACGCGGATCTGGATGCCCACGAGGTCCGGATGGAACACCCCCATCAGGATGTTCGGCGCGCCGGCCGGATTGGTCAGCGGGCCAAGGATATTGAAGATGGTGCGCACACCCATTTCCTTGCGCACCGGCGCCACCGCCTTCATCGCCGGATGGTGGTTGGGCGCAAACATGAAGCCGATGCCGCAGGCCTCGACGCAGGCCGCAACCTGCTCGGGCTGCAGGTCGATCACGGCGCCGAGCGCCTCGAGCACGTCGGCACTGCCGGACTTCGAGGACACGCTGCGGTTGCCATGCTTGGCGATGCGCGCCCCCGCCGCGGCCGCCACGAAGCACGAGGCGGTGGAGATGTTGAAGCTGTGGGCGCCATCACCGCCGGTGCCGACGATGTCGATGAAGTGTGGATGCGGCGCCACGCTGACCTTGCGCGACAGCTCGCGCATCACCTGCGCGGCAGCGGCGATCTCGCCCACGGTTTCCTTCTTCACCCGCAGGCCGGTGAGGATGGCCGCCGTCATGACCGGCGACACCTCGCCACGCATGATCTGTCGCATCAGGCCGATCATCTCGTCATGGAAGATCTCGCGGTGCTCGATCGTGCGCTGCAGCGCCTCTTGCGGCGTGATGGCCATTAGAGCTTCCTCATGGGTAAATCGCGCTCACGACGGAGGTCGTTTTGCCGTCCCGCAAGGAGCGAGGAGCGCGGTGTACTTGATGTACATAAGCGACGAGCCACGCCGCGGGGCGGCAAAACGGCCCCGTCCCTTCGGGTTGCGCGCAGATTTGCGCCATGCGGGGTCAGCCAGAGCTTTCTTGGAGTCACCAAGCGGCGCCCCGTCTTCCTTGCCTGGCGCAAATCTGCGCGGCAACGTGAGTGTGATTTTCCCATGGGGAAGCTCTAGTAGGCCTCCAGGAAATTCTTGAGCAGGGCGTGGCCATGCTCGGTCAGGATCGACTCGGGGTGGAACTGCACGCCCTCGATCGGCAGCGTCTTGTGGCGCAGCCCCATGATCTCGTCGCGACGGCCGTCGGCATGCTGCGTCCAGGCGGTGACTTCCAGGCAATCCGGCAGGGTCTCACGCTCGACCACCAGCGAGTGATAGCGCGTCGCCGTGTAGGGGCTGGGCAGGCCGCGGAACACGCCGGTGTCGGCATGGTGGACCGCACTGACCTTGCCATGCATCACCTGCCGGGCGCGCTTCACCACGCCACCAAAGGCCTGGCCGATGGACTGGTGCCCGAGGCAGACCCCGAGGATCGGGAACTGGCCCTGCAAGCGCGCGATCAGTTCGAGGCAGATACCAGCCTCGTTGGGCGTGCACGGACCCGGCGACAGCACGATGTGGCGCGGCTTGAGCGCGGCCACCTCGTCGACGCTGATCTGGTCGTTGCGGTGCACACGCACCTCCACGCCCAGCTCCCCGAAGTACTGCACGAGGTTGTAGGTGAAGGAGTCGTAGTTGTCGATCATCAGCAGCATGTGACGCTCATCCCTGTGGTGTCGGCGGCGACCGCGGTGTGGCGGGGGTCGCGGCCGGATACGGCCCGGTGTCCTGGAATCGGAAGGGGATCAGCAACGCCAAGGCGGGGACAGGAGCGTCATGTGCAGCGGCAGCCGGCAGGGTGCGAGGGGCGCACAGGATACCGCAGCCGCCCGCGGCCGGACATTGCCCCAGGCTTACGCGCCCAGCCGCGAGGCCTGCAGCTGCAGCAGGGTGTGCCGCCCCTCGGCACCAACGGCGACACCCTCCAGCAGCGCCTCGAGTGCCGGTGGCGTCAGACGCGGGTGATCGAGCAGGCTTTCGGCGGCCCGCAGCCGAACCCACCACTGTGCGTCGTCGAGGCGCCGGGCAAACAGGGGCAGGTCCTGGTCCCGGGCGAGCCGGGCCAGGGCGTGGATGGCCCGGACCCGCACCACCCAGCTCGGGTGCTCGCAGTAGCGGCGCAGGCGCTCGGCATCCTCCGGTTCGCCCAGATGGCGCAGGGCGCCGGCGATGAACTCCGGGTCCTCGCTGGCATCGAGCCGGGCCAGCAGCACCGGCCGGACCTTCGCCTGCTCGGCGATCGGCAGCAGGCTCAGCAGTCGGCGCAGGCGAGTGCCTTCGACGGTCCGCAGTCGCTCGCAGAGAGGGGGCGTGACCAGCCGCGGCCCGACCTCGCGCAGCATCGCCAGCAGCATGCCGATGGGCCATTCCCCGCGGCGCAGCCCGGCGTCCAGCACGACCGGCAGGGCGCGCCGCGGGTCCGTGCGCAGCAGGGCCCTGGCGGCCGCCATGCTCAGCGTGGCGTGCCATTCGTCGACCGCCGCCACCAGTTCGTCCCAGGAGCCGAGGTCGCGCATGTTGCCGAGGATGACCGCCGCCAGCAGGCGCTCGCGCAGGTCGCCGTCCGTGAGCAGTTCGCGCGCAGCGCGATCCAGGCGCAGTCGGCGTGCAGCACGGACCAGCCCGGTCCGGGCGGAGTCCTCCAGCCATTCCGCCATGCGGCTCCACAGCCACAGTACGGTCAGCCGGTGCCGGGCTGGCAGGGGTGGAAATTCGGGAAGCGCGCCGTCGAGGCTCTGCAGCAGCAGGGGGCGCCAGCGCGCTTCGATCAGCTCGGTGCGATGGTCGCGCCAGCGGCGCCGCCAGTGCAGCGCACCGATCACCAGCAGCAGGCCGCCGCAGAGCAGGAAGATGCCCCCGCTCGCCAGGTAGGCGAAGGCCACAAAGGGATCGGCCGCCTGAATGTCGATCATGTCGGCGGCGGCTGCAAGAGCGGGCAACGGCCCGGGATCACGAGGGGACGCTCCGGGCCGCGAGACGCCGGCGGATGCAGCTCAGCAGTTCGGCTGGCTGGAAGGGCTTGATCAGGTAGTCGTCGGCGCCGAGGGCGCGGGCCCGCTCGATATCCTCGCGCCGGTTGCGGCCCGAAAGCATCACGATGGGGACCTGCTGCCAGGCCGGGGTCGCCCGGATCAGCTGGATCAGCTGGAAGCCATCCTTGTAGGGCAGCCCAATGTCCATCAGGGCGAGGGCCGGCGGCGCTCCTTCCGTGATCGCCAGTTCGGCCTCGCGCCCGGTACGCGCCAGCTGCACGTCGAAGCCGGCGCGCCGCAGGACATGCATCAGGATGTCGGACAGGTCCTTGTTGTCCTCGACGACGAGGAGCGGGACCGGCGCTGGCGACGTCGGGGCCGGCATGGCGACAGGCGGTGAGGCCTCAGGCCCCGGCCCGACCGCGATCCTCGGCCTGCGCCGCCGCCTTCATCATCGCGCGCGCCTTGCTCATGGTCTCGTCCCACTCGGACTGCGGGACCGAGTCGGCGACCACGCCGCAGCCCGCCTGCACATGCACCTGCCCATCCTTGATCACGGCCGTGCGGATGGCGATGGCCGTATCCATGTTGCCGTCCCAGCCGAGGTAACCGACCGCGCCGCCATACAGGCCGCGCTTGACCGGCTCGACCTCGTCGATGATTTCCATGGCCCGCACCTTCGGCGCACCCGAGAGGGTGCCGGCCGGGAAGGTCGCCGCCAGCGCATCGAGGGCATCGAGCCCCGGGCGCAGCTGGCCCGTGACGTTGGAGACGATGTGCATCACGTGGCTGTAGCGCTCGATCACCATCTTCTCGGTGAGGCGCACGCTACCCACGCCGGAGACGCGGCCGACATCGTTGCGGCCCAGGTCGATCAGCATCAGGTGTTCGGCGATTTCCTTGGGATCAGCCAGCAGCTCGGCCTCCAGGGCGCGGTCTTCGTCCGGCGTGGCGCCACGCTTGCGGGTGCCGGCGATGGGACGCACCGTGACCTGGCCATCCTGGACGCGCACCAGGATCTCCGGCGACGAGCCGACGACATGGTGATCGCCCAGGTCCATGCAGTAGAGATAGGGCGAGGGGTTGAGGCGCCGGATCGCGCGGTACAGCTGCACTGGGTCGGCGCTGAACGGCGCCGACAGGCGCTGGGCCGGAACCACCTGCATGCAATCGCCCGCTGCGATGTAGTCCTGGATGCGACGCACCGCCTGCTTGAACGGCTCCTCGCCGAAGCAGGAGACAAAGGGCAACGGCGACTCGTCCGTGGCCAGGGGCGCCGGACGCTGCGGCGTGGGACGTGCCAGCAGGGCCTCGATCTCGTCGAGCCGGCTGCGCGCGCGCGCCACATCGGCAGCGTCGTCCGGATCGGCGTGGGTCACCAGGGTCAACGTCGCGCGCAGGCTATCGAAGACCACCAGTTCGTCGGCCAGCATCAGCAGCACGTCCGGCGTGCCGATGGGGTCGGGCTTGCCGGTGCCGGCGAGGCGCGGCTCGAAGTAGCGCACGCAGTCATAGCCGAAGTAGCCGACGAGGCCGCCGGAGAAGCGGGGCAGGCCCGGCTCCGGGCGCACGCGGTAGCGGGCGGCGTAGGCCCGCAGCCAGGCGAAGGGATCGGACACCTCGGCCGACTCGGTCACCACGCCGTCGCGCGTGACGGTGACGCGGGCGCCGGCGATTCGCAGCACCTCGCGCGAGGGCAGGCCGATGAAGGAATAGCGACCCCACTGCTCCCCACCCTGCATCGATTCCAGCAGGAAGGAATACGGGCGGTGGGCGAGCTTGAGATAGGCCCCGACCGGCGTGTCGAGGTCGCCGGGCAGGTCGCGCGTCAGCGCAATGCGGTTGTAGGCAGCGGTCATGGGTTCGGGCGAAGGGTCGCGCGCCGGGGCGCGCCGGGCAAACGGGCGAAACGTCTCAGACGTTCCGGTTCACCATCGCCAGGAGAGGCGCACACCGCGATCGGCCAGGAGCGTCACGATGGCCTCAACCCGCCTTGGCGATTTCTTCGCGCATGGCCTTGATTGTAGCCGCATAGTCCTTCGCGCCGAAAATGGCCGAGCCAGCCACGAAGGTGTCGGCACCGGCCGCGGCGATCTCGCGGATGTTGTCGACCTTGACCCCGCCGTCGATCTCCAGGCGGATCGGCCGGCCACCCGCCGCCACGTGGGCGTCGATCAGGGCCCGGGCCTCGCGCAGCTTGGGCAGGGACGAGGGGATGAAGCTCTGGCCGCCGAAGCCGGGGTTCACCGACATCAGCAGGATCATGTCCACCTTGTCCATCACGTGCCGCAGCAGGTCCAGAGGCGTGGCCGGGTTGAATACCAGGCCGGTCTTGCAACCGGTGTCCCGGATCGCCTGCAGGCTGCGGTCCACATGGCGGGTGGCCTCCGGATGGAAGGTCACGTAGCTGGCCCCGGCCTTGGCGAACAGCGCCGCCAGGGCGTCGACCGGCTCCACCATCAGGTGCACGTCGATCTCGGCCGTGATGCCGTACTTGCGCAGGGCCTCGCAAACCGCCGGGCCGAAGGTCAGGTTCGGCACGTAATGGTTGTCCATCACGTCGAAGTGGACGATATCGGCGCCGGCCGCGAGCACCCGGCTCACGTCCTCGCCGAGCCGGGCAAGGTCGGCGGACAGGATGCTGGGGGCGATCAGGGGCGCGAGCTTGGCCATGGGAGCAGTCCGGGGAACGGCGCGCATTATTCCAGATTCCGGCCGGACGCCGCCGGGGTTTCCCGGGGGCGGCGGCCGCCCGCCTTCCTTACAATGCGCGCTTTCCCGGAACCGACCGTCATGGAAGCGCTCTACGAATCCACGCTGACCAGCGTCCCCCGCCTCCACAAGGGCAAGGTGCGTGACATCTACGCGCTCGGCGACCAGCACATGCTGATCGTCACCAGCGACCGCCTGTCGGCCTTCGACGTGATCCTGCCCCAGCCCATCCCCGGCAAGGGCGCGGTCCTCACCGCGGTCAGCAATTTCTGGATGGCGCGCTTCGCCCACATCCTGCCCAACCACCTCGCGCCCGAGGTCGACCTGGCCCAGTACCTGACCCCGGCGGAACTGGCGCAGGTGGCGGGCCGCAGCAACGTGGTGCGCAAGCTCAAGGCCCTGCCGATCGAGGCCGTGGCGCGCGGCTACCTGATCGGTAGCGGCTGGAAGGACTACCAGAAGACCGGCGCAGTCTGCGGCATCGCCCTGCCCGCCGGCCTGCCGCTGGCCGGACAGCTGCCGGAGCCGATCTTCACCCCGGCCGACAAGGCGCCGGTCGGCCAGCATGACGAGAACATCAGCTATGCCGAGGTCGAGCGCCGCATCGGCAAGGACCTGGCGGCGCAGGTGCGCGACACCACCCTGCGCCTCTACCGCGAGGCCAGCGACTACGCCCGCAGCCGCGGCATCATCATTGCCGACACCAAGTTCGAGTTCGGCGTGGACGCCGCCGGCCGTCTGCACCTGATCGACGAGGCCCTGACTCCGGACTCCTCGCGCTTCTGGCCGGCCGATACCTACCGCCCCGGCATCAGCCCACCAAGCTTCGACAAGCAGTTCGTGCGCGACTACCTGGAGACCCTGGACTGGGACAAGAAGGCTCCCGGTCCGCAGCTGCCGGCCGAGGTGCTGCAGAAAAGCGCGGCCAAGTATCGCGAAGCCCAGCGCCTGCTCACCGGGACGTAAATTCCCGTGACCTTCGTTTCCGCCGCGGTTCTGCTGTTCCTGGTGATGGACCCGCTGGGCAACATCCCGCTGTTTCTCGCGGCGCTGAAGCAGGTCCCCGCCGCCCGCCTGCGCCAGGTCATCCTGCGCGAGATGGTCTTTGCGCTGGCGATCCTCCTGCTGTTCCTGTTCCTGGGCGGCCAGATGCTGCGCCTGCTGGGCCTGTCGCAGGCGGCGCTGTCCGCGGCCGGCGGCATCATCCTGATGATCATCGCCCTGCGCATGGTCTTCCCCTCGCGCGAGGCCTCGCTGCACGAGGAGGTGAAGGCCGAGCCCTTCATCGTGCCCCTCGCGATCCCCTACATCGCCGGGCCCTCGGCGCTGGCCACCGTGCTGCTGCTGATGAGCCGCGAACCCGACCGCTGGATGGAATGGACGGGCGCCCTGCTGCTGGCCTGGGGCCTGTGCCTGCCGATCATGCTGCTGGCCACGCGCCTGAGGGAGGTGCTGGGTGAGCGCGGGCTCACAGCCGTGGAGCGACTGATGGGCCTGATCCTGGTGACGATCGCCGTCGAGATGCTCCTGGGCGGCATCGCCCAGTGGTGGGCCCTGCACAAGTGAGCGGCGCCGCCATCCAGCTGCGCGCGGCAACCGAGGCCGACCTGCCGGCAATCTTCGCGATCTACGACGAGCAGGTGCTGCACGGCACGGCCACCTTCGACACGGTGCCCAAGACGCCGGCCGAACGCCTGGAGTGGTTCCACAACAACCCCGGCAACCGCTACCCCATCCGGGTGGCTGAGCGCAGCGGCGAGGTGATCGGCTGGTCACGCCTGTACGCCTGGTCGCCGCGCCCGGCCTACGACCGCACGGCCGAGAACGCCGTCTACGTGCGTGCCGACCAGCGCGGCTCGGGCACTGGCCGCGCCCTGCTCGAGGAACTGCTGCGCATCGCCCCGGCGCATGGCGTGCTGACCCTGGTCGCCCGCATCGTCACCGGCAATCCCGCCAGCCTGGCCCTGCACGAGCGGCTCGGCTACAGCCGCATCGGCCTGATGCGCCGCTGCGGCGAAAAGCAC
Organism: Solimonas sp.; assembly: GCA_036275615.1. Classification (GTDB taxonomy): domain Bacteria; phylum Pseudomonadota; class Gammaproteobacteria; order Nevskiales; family Nevskiaceae; genus Solimonas. Next base: position 47,678 of record DASUDL010000047.1, on the reverse strand, counting down.
GGCCAGGTGCTCGACGTCTGGCTGCTGCAACGCGTGCTCGACGAGCCCGCCTAGCGGTTCATCCACAGGCGCCTGCCCTGGCCCGGCGCTGCTATGCTCGGGCGCAGGCTCACGACAACACGGGGAATCCGGGCATGACCATCGCTCTCTGGTGCATTCTGGTGGCGGCGCTGCTGCACCTGCCCTTCGCGGCCGCCGCGAAGTGGAGCCGCCGCTTCGACAATGCCCGACCGCGCGACTATCTCGAACACACCCAGGGCTGGCGCAAGCGCGCCCACTGGGCCCAGCTCAACATGCTCGAGGCCTTCCCGCTGTTCGCCGTCGCGGTACTGGTCGCACACCTGATCGCCGGTCCAAGCGCCCAGGCCAACGGCCTGGCGCTGGGGTTCATCGCCTTCCGCATCGCCTTCGGCCTGGCCTACATCGCCGACCGGGCGACCCTGCGCTCCATCCTCTGGTTCGGCGGCCTCTTCTGCTGCATCGGCCTGTTCGTCGTCGCCGCCCGAGCCGCCTGATCCCGGAGCCCCGCCATGCAGATCAAGATCGAAATCGACGTCCGCCCTGATGAGCTGCGCCGCTTCCTCGGCCTGCCCGATGTCTCCGGCCTGCAGGACGATGTTGTGGCCTTCCTGCGCGACAAGCTCGATGCCGCGGGCGAGTTCGACGCCAGCGGCTTCGTGAAGCAGAACCTCGACCTGCTGCGCAAGACGCCCGCCTGGCAGAAGATCGCTGCGCGCATCCGCATCGCCGAGGAGGAGGCACCCGCCGCCCCGGCCGCGAAGACCCGGGCCACCCGCAAGCGTACGCCGCGCAAACCCGCCGCCACCCGCGGCGGCGAGAGCCGCTGATCCCCGCCACGAAAAAGGGCCCGGGGAATTGCTTCCCCGGGCCCCAGTCGACCGAGCCGCTGCCCTCAGGCGCGCGGTCGCACCGGACGCAGGTCGCTGGCCAGGCCGCGCCACAGCTGGCGGCGCACCTGATGGTCACGGCGCAGGCGGTTGCGCGATTCCGGCAGCAGATCGAACTGGTCGCGCAGCATCTCGCTGACGGAACGTGCGCGGCGCGCGATCTGCAGGCGCTCCTGAACCGCCGCCACGTGGCCACGCAGGCTGCCGGCCTCGTGCAGGGCGATCAGGCTGACGCCGCCCAGCACACGGTCGAGATAACCCTGGGGCGCGGCGAGGAAATCGGACATGATGGTCTGGTTCACCAAAAAATAAGGGGCTGAAGGCGACCGCCTTCAGCCCCCGTGGGGCCCCGGTCGCCCAGGGCCCTCGGGTCACGAAGCCTTAGGCAGCCTTGGCAGCCTTCTTGGCCTTCGCGACGGTCTTCTTCGTGGTCTTCTTCGCCTTGGCGACGACCGGGGCGTCGCCCTGGATCTTGGCGCTGATGGTCTCGAAGCCCTGCTTCAGGGTCTTGGCCAGCTCGTCGCCGGTCTTGGTCACGAGAGCGAGGCTATCGGTGTAGGCGCCGACGACCTTGTCCTTGCCTTCCGGCAGGTAGGCGACCGGGTTGGCGGCAACGGCCTTGATGCCGTCGGTCTTGGCCTTCTCGAGGCTGGCCTGGGCCAGGGTGATCAGTTCCTTGCCGACCGAGACGTTGGTCTCGACCAGGTTCTGCACGCCTTCCACGACGATGCCGTTGGCGGTCTTCAGGGTCTCGAGACCGGCTTCCAGCACGTCCTGGCCACGGGCCACGACGACGTCCGCACGGGCCTTCACATCATTCACGATCGTTTCAACGGTCATTGCTGCACTCCAAGTGGTTTGGGAACAAAGTCAGGTGGTTAACCTACACATTGCTGCGGTGCAGCAATTGCTGCGGTGCATCATAGCAAGGGGCCCGGGCTTGTCAACAGGCCGAAATCCCCGGCCGACGAACGGCGGGGGTGCATCGCCCCGGGACCCGGCCGTGATCGCGTCCGGAATCCGCAAGGCCTTGAGCCAGTTCGATATGCTGCGGCCATGAATCGCTATTTCCAGCAGCTGCGCGACCGCCTTTGGGACCTGGATGCCGGCCGCGCCGGCTCGGGCCGGGCCGTCCGGCTTGGGCGCTACGTCTTCGTCCTGGGCCGGGACCTGATCGAGGGCCAGCTCAACATGCGGGCGATGGGGCTGGTCTACACCACCCTACTGTCGATCGTCCCCCTGCTGGCGCTGGCCTTCTCGGTCCTCAAGGCGCTGGGGGTGCACAACTCCCTGGAACCGGTCCTGCTGGAACTGCTGCGCCCCCTGGGGCCGCAGGCCAGCACCCTCACCGACAACATCATCGACTTCGTCGAGCACGTGCAGGTGGGTGTGCTCGGGTCCCTGGGCGTGGCACTGCTGTTCTACACGGCCCTGTCGATGATCCGGAAGGTCGAGGAGAGCTTCAATTTCATCTGGCGCGTCGAGCGCATCCGGCCGCTGTCGCAGCGCCTGGGCGAGTATTTCGCCGTCCTCACCGTGGGCCCGGTCCTCGTGTTCGCGGCGATCGGCATCACGGCCAGCGTGCTCAACAGCAGCGTGATGGCCCGCATTGCCGCGATCGAGCCGTTCGGCCTGCTGATCTACATGGGGACCCGCCTGCTGCCCTACCTGCTGATCGTCGCGGCCTTCAGCTTCCTGTACAGCTTCGTCCCCAACACCCGGGTCAAGACCCGTGCCGCGGCCGTGGGCGGCTTGCTGGCGGGCGTGCTCTGGCAGACCGGCAGCCTGGCGTTTGCGTCCTTCGTCGCCAGCGCCAGCGACTACAACGCGATCTACTCCGGCTTCGCGATCTTCATCTTCCTGCTGATCTGGCTCTACGTGGGCTGGCTGATCCTCCTGATCGGCTGCCAGCTGGCGTTCTACGTGCAGCACCCCGAGCACCTGAAGCAGCACAAGACCCCGGCCACCCTGTCGGGACGACAGCTCGAGTACCTGGCGCTGATGATCATGGCCCTCACCGGCCGGCGCTTTCTCGACGGCGAGCCCGGCTATACCGAGGAGGAGCTGAGCCTGGCGCTCAACGCCGAGCCCGAGCATGTCGCCCGCGTGGCCGACAACCTGATCTTCCAGGGCCTGCTGACCGAGGCCGGCGCCCAGCGCACCCAGCTGGTCCCCGCGGTGGACCTGGAGTCCCTGAGCATGGCCCGCCTGTGGCGGCTGGCCCGGGCGGCCGGCGGCCTCGGCTCGCGCAGCGACTCGCCGCTGGCGGCACCGGTAAAAGCCCTGCTCGACGAGGCCGAGTCCAGCTTCGAGCAGGCCCACGGCCAGACCAGCCTGCGCGCCTGGCTCAACAGCCAGGTCCGCTGAAGACGGGCGACGCTGCGCGCCGCCACCCTGCCTATAATCGGCAGCTACGAGAGGAGCACGCCCGGCACCGGGCGGCAAACCAACAACGAAGGGGTCGGCATGAGCGTTGCGGCGGCAGGGTCCAAGGTCTGGTTCGGTGAATATCCCCCGGGCGTCCCGCACACCATCGACCCCAAGGCCTACGCCTCGGTCGTCGAGTTGCTCGAGCAGAGCTGCCGCGACCATCGCGACCGCACCGCCTACGAATGCATGGGCGTGCCCCTGAGCTACGACGAGCTCGACCGCAGCACCCAGGATTTCGCTTCCTACCTGCAGAACGTGCTGGGGCTGCACAAGGGCGACCGCGTCGCCCTGATGATGCCCAATCTCCTGCAGTACCCCGTGGCCCTGTTCGGCGTGCTGCGCGCTGGCATGACCGTGGTGAACGTGAACCCGCTGTACACGCCGCGCGAGCTGGAGCATCAGCTGAAGGACTCCGGCGCCCGCGCCATCGTCATCCTCGAGAACTTCTGCCACACCTTGCAGCAGGTGCTGAAGAAGACCCCGGTCGAGTGCGTGATCACCACGCAGATTGCCGACCTGGCACCGTTCCCGAAGAGCCTGCTGGTCAACACGGTGGTCAAGCGGGTCAAGAAGCTGGTGCCCAAGTGGGACATCCCCGGCAGCGTGCCGCTGCGCGCAGCCCTGGCGCGCGGCAAGGCCCAGCCCTACATGCGCGTGCCGCTGACACCGCAGGACATCGCCTTCCTGCAGTACACCGGCGGCACCACCGGCCTGTCGAAAGGGGCAACGCTCACCCACGGCAACATCGTCGCCAACCTCGAGCAGATGAACGCCTGGATGCGGCCGTTCATGAAGGGCCAGGACGAGCTGATCATCACCGCGCTGCCCCTGTACCACATCTTCGCGCTGGTCCTGAACTGCCTGCTGTTCCTGAAGGTTGGCGCCAAGAACGTGCTGATCACCAACCCGCGCGACATGCCGGCCTTCATCGCCGAGATGAAGCGCCATCGCGTCACCGCGTTCTCGGGCGTCAACACCCTGTTCAACGGCCTGCTCAACACGCCGGGCTTCGAGACGATCGACTTCTCCCACCTGGGCATGGTGGTTGGGGGCGGTGCCGCCGTGCAGCAGGCCGTGGCCGAGCGCTGGCAGAAGGTCACCGGCAAGGCGCTGACCGAGGGCTATGGCCTGACCGAGTGCTCGCCGGCGGTCAGCTTCACGCCGCTGGACAAGCCGGACTGGAACGGCAGCATCGGTGTGCCGATGCCGTCCACCGAAGTGTCGCTGCGCGACGACGACAACCGCGAGGTCGCGCCGGGCGAGCCGGGCGAGCTGTGCGTGAAGGGTCCGCAGGTCATGCAGGGCTACTGGCAGAAGCCGGAAGAGAACGCCAAGGTGTTCACGCCCGACGGCTGGCTCAAGACCGGCGACGTCGCGGTGATGGACGCGCGCGGCTACCTGAAGATCGTCGACCGCAAGAAGGACATGATCCTGGTCTCGGGCTTCAACGTGTACCCGAACGAGATCGAGGCCGTGGTCGCGCAGCACGCCGGTGTGCTCGAGTGCGCCTGCGTTGGCGTCCCCGACGACAAGTCGGGCGAAGCGGTGAAGGTCTTCGTGGTCAAGAAGGATCCAGCCCTGAGCGTCGAGACCCTGATGCAGCACTGCCGCGACAATCTCACTGGCTACAAGGTGCCGAGGCACATCGCCTTCATCGCCGAGCTGCCGAAGAGCAACGTCGGCAAGATCCTGCGCAAGGAACTACGCGGCAAGTAGGCAAGGCGCCACCAACGAAAAAGCCCCGGTCTCCCGGGGCTTTTTCGTTGGCGCTGTGCCCTTACTTCTCCACGAAGGCACGCTCGATCACGTAATCGCCCGGCGTACCGATGTGCGGGGAGATCTGGAAGCCGCGCTTGTCGAGGATCTCGCAGGTGTCCTTGAGCATGCTCGGGCTGCCACACATCATCACGCGGTCGGTTTCCGGGTTGAGCTGGGGCAGGCCAATGTCGCTGCACAGCTTGCCGCTCTCGAACAGGTCGGTGAGGCGGCCGGTGTAGCGGAAGGCCTCGCGGGTGACCGTCGGGTAGTAGATCAGCTGGTTGCGCACCAGGTCGCCCAGGAACTCGTGCTGCGGCAGTTCCTGGGTGATGTAGTCGTGGTAGGCCAGGTCGTTGACCTGCCGGGCGCCATGGACCAGTACGACCTTCTCGAAGCGCTCGTACACGTCCGGATCGCGCGCCAGGCTCATGAACGGCGCCAGGCCCGTGCCGGTGCCGAGCAGGTACAGGTTCTTCCCGGGCTTCAGATCGTCCAGCACCAGGGTCCCGGTCGGCTTGCGGCTGACGATCAGGTCGTCGCCAACCTTCAGGTGCTGCAGGCGCGAGGTCAGCGGGCCGTTCTCGACCTTGATGCTGAAGAACTCGAGGGTCTCCTCGTAGTTCGGGCTGGCGATGCTGTAGGCGCGCATCAGCGGCTTGCCGTTCACCTGCAGGCCGATCATCACGAAATGGCCGTTGCGGAAGCGCAGGGCCGGATCGCGCGTGGTGGTAAAGCTGAACAGCGTGTCGTTCCAGTGACGGACGCTCAGCACTTTCTCGGTGGCGAGGGCAACCATGTCGACAACGTTCCTGCGGCGCGGGGTGCGGGGCGCGCATCTTAAGGAAAAACCCCCGGTTCGGCATTCGTCCGAAGGGGGGAGTCCGGCGCCGGCGCGATCAGGCCCGGGTTTCCGGCGGGGCCGGCACAGGCCGACCGCCGGGGCTTTCCGATTCAGAAACAGTCGCTTAGTTCGCGTCCGGCAGGGTGATGTTCATCTCCAGCACTTCCAGGCCGGCCTCGCGCTGCACGTCGATCTTCACCGCGTTGTCCGGCACCGGCACGTACTTGCGCACCACAGCGAGGATTTCTTCGCGCAGCCGCGGCAGGTACATGGGCCCGTTGGCGCGGCCTTCGCGCTGGTGCGCAACCACGACCTTGAGACGCTCCTTGGCCAGCGACGCCGTGGTCTTGGGTTCGGAGCGGAAAAACTTGAGCCAATCCATGATCAGGTCCCGAACAGGCGGCCGAGGAGCCCCTTCTTCTCGGCGGTGAGGAAGCGGTGCTCGCGGTTCTCGCCCAGGAAGCGGGCGATGACGTCGTCGTAGGCCTTGCCCGCGTCGCTGTCCTTGTTGGCGATGACCGGCGAGCCGGAATTGGAGGCCGTCAGCACGGTCGGCGACTCGGGGATCACGCCCAGCAGCGGGATCGCGAGGATCTCCTTGACGTCGTCCACCGAGAGCATCTCGCCCTTCTCCACCCGCGTCGGGTTGTAGCGGGTCAGCACCAGGTGCTCGCGCACGCGACCATTGCCGCTCTCGGCCTTGCGGGTCTTGCTCGAGAGCAGGCCCAGGACGCGATCGGAGTCGCGCACCGAGGAGACCTCGGGGTTGGTCACGACCAGCGCCTCGTCGGCGAAGTACATGGCCAGGTGCGCACCGCGCTCGATGCCGGCGGGCGAGTCGCAGATGATGTAGTCGAAATCCTTGGCCAGATCGTCGAGGACGCGGCCGACGCCCTCCTCGGTCAGCGCATCCTTGTCGCGGGTCTGGCTGGCGGCCAGGATCGACAGGTTCTCGAGCTGCTTGTCCTTGATCAGGGCCTGGCGCAGGCTGGCCTCACCCTGGATCACGTTGACGAAGTCGAACACCACGCGGCGCTCGCAGCCCATGATCAGGTCGAGGTTGCGCAGGCCGACGTCGAAGTCGATCACCACGGTCTTGTGCCCGCGCATGGCGAGGCCGGTGGCGAAGGACGCGCTGGTCGTGGTCTTGCCCACGCCGCCCTTGCCGGAAGTCACGACAACGATCTTAGCCACTGTTCACCCTGTTCCTTGAAGCGGTTGCGGTGCCGGCGGGCCGGTCACCAGTCGAGTTTCTCGATTTTGAGTTTGCCATCGACGAGGAAAACCTGCGCCGGCTTGCCGCGCAACTCGCCCTGCATCTGTTCGGCGACGGCGTAGACACCGGCGACCGCGACCAGCTCCGCCTCGAAGCGGCGGCAGAAGATGCGCGCCGTGGTTTCCCCGCGGGCACCGGCGATCGCGCGTCCACGCAAGGCCCCGTAGATGTGCACGCAGCCGTCGGCGGCCACCTCGGCGCCCGGACTGACGGCGCTGGTGATCACCAGTTCACCGTCTGGCGCGTAGATCTGCTGGCCCGAGCGCACCGGCTCGCCGACCACGCGCGTCGGACGCCGCCCCGCCGACGCGGGGGCCGCCGCCGGCTCGGCCGTGGCAGCGCCGGGTGCGGCGCGAGACTTGGTCGCCGACTCCGGCGGCAGGACCGGCAGGCCCCAGCTGCGGGCGGAAGCCGAGAGCGGGCCGTCGGCAACCGCCACCGGCTGCATGCCGACGTCGCGCATGGCGGCAATGATGCCGCCCAGATCCTGCGGGCCGTCCGCCTCCAGCACCACGGGCAGGCCCTGGACCGCCTGGGGCATCTGGCGGGCGAAGTCCTGGAGTTGGGCGCTGATGGCATTGAGGTCGGGGTCCAGGATCCGGGCCCGCGTCAGCGAGACCATCCGCCCCTTGAATTCCAGCGCTTTTTTCGGCGTCATAGGCATGTCGTCGGTTTGACGAATTCTACACGCCGGGGGAGTCTGGCGGCAGGCAAGACGCGGGTTGGCAAACGTTTTGCTTGGCTGCTCCAGACGAGCCCACGGACCGCCTCCGAACCGACCTCACCTGCATGCCCATCGACTGGCGCCAGTATCGCTGCGACACCTACGACGAACTGCTCGCCGCGTCTGGCCAGTCGCGTCCCGCCGCGCGCCAGCTCACCGACTACCTCGCTGGCCTGTCCGCCGCCGAGATGGCCGAGCGGCGCCTGGCCGCCGAACTGGCGATCAAGGTGATGGGCGTGACCTTCACGGTCTACTCGGAGGGCCGCAACGTCGACCGCGCCTGGCCCTTCGACATCATCCCTCGCACCATCGCCAAGACCGAGTGGCTGCGCACCGAGGCCGGCCTGAAGCAGCGCGCGCAAGCCCTCAACCACTTCATCCAGGACATCTACGGCGCGCAGCGCATCGTCAAGGCCGGTGTGTTCCCGGCCGAACTGCTCGAGGAATCCGTCAACTTCCGCCCGCAGTGTGTCGGCATGAAGCCGCGCCACGGCATCTGGGCCCACATCTGCGGCAGCGACTTGGTGCGCGACGGCGACGGCACCCTCTACGTGCTCGAGGACAACCTGCGGGTTCCCTCGGGCGTGAGCTACATGGTCGAGAACCGTCTGGTCACCAAGCGCGTGTTCCCGGAGCTGTTCGAGACCGGTTCGATCCTGCCGGTTGACGACTACCCGGCCCAGCTCTACGACACCCTGGCGGCCATGTCGCCGCGTCCGGGCGACAGCCCCGGCATCGTCCTGCTCACCCCCGGCATCTACAACTCGGCCTACTTCGAGCATTCCTGGCTGGCCCAGCAGATGGGCATCGAGCTGGTCGAGGGCACGGACCTGTTCGTCGGCGACGACGACGGCGTGTACATGCGCACGATCTACGGCCCCAAGCGCGTGGACGTGATCTACCGCCGCATCGACGACCTGTTCCTCGATCCGGAGGCCTTCCATCCCGAGTCGGTACTGGGTGTGAAGGGCCTGATGCGCGCCTGGCTCAAGGGCACCGTAGCGCTGGTCAACGCCCCCGGCGCTGGCGTGGCCGACGACAAGGTGGTCTACGCCTTCGTGCCCGAGATGATCCGCTACTACCTCGGTGAGGACCCGATCCTGCCCAACGTGCCCAGCTACCTGTGCATGCGCAGGAAGGACCGCGAGCACGTGCTGGCCCACCTCGACCAGCTGGTGGTCAAGCCGGCCAACGAGTCCGGTGGCTACGGCATGCTGATCGGCCCGCGCGCCAGCAAGAAGGAGCGGGAGAAGTTCCGCGGCCTGATCGAGGCCAATCCCCGCAACTACATGGCGCAGCCGACCCTGTCCCTGTCGACCGCGCCGACGCTCACCGACGACGGCATCGAGCCCCGCCACCTCGACTTGCGCCCCTTCATCCTCTCGCGCGGCGAATCGACCTACGTCACCACCGGCGGCCTGACCCGCGTCGCCATGGTCAAGGGCTCGCTGGTCGTGAACAGCTCGCAGGGCGGTGGCTCCAAGGACACCTGGATCGTCGACCTCGAGGGGGGCGCCTGATGCTCTCGCGCGTCGCCGACAACCTCTACTGGTTCGGCCGCTACCTGCAGCGCGCCGAGAACACCGCCCGCCTGGTCGGCGTGCAGGCCAACCTGGTGCTGGACCTGCCGCGCAAGATCGAGCTGGGCTGGGCGCCGCTGGTGCAGATCCTCGGCGCCGAGGAGGACTTCCGGGAGCGCTACAGCGACTTCTCGGAGTCCAATGTGGTGCGTTACCTGCTCCTCGACGAGCAGAACCCGGGGTCGGTCGCCGCCTCGCTGCGCCATGCCCGCGAGATCCTGCGCACCGTGCGCGACTCCACCCCGCGCGACGCCTGGGAGCGTCTCAATGACCTGCATTTCTTCCTGCAGGAGCGTGGGGAGAAGTGCCTGCCGCGCGCCAAGCGCCATGAACTGCTGACCCGCATCAGCGATGGCGCACTGCTCATGTACGGCATCCTGGTGTCCAACATGAGTCACGACGTGGGCTTCCGCTTCCTGCGGTTGGGCACCAATTTGGAGCAGGCCGACATGACCACGCGCATCATTGATGTGCGCAGCGCCAGCCTGATCCGCCCCTTGTCGGAAGATCTCAAGCCCTTCCAGAACATCCAGTGGATGAGCGTGCTGCGCTCGCTGATGGCCTACCAGATGTACCGCCGCAGCGAACGGGCCCGCGTCAGCGGCCCGGCCGTGCTGCGCTTCCTGCTGCAGAACCGGGAGTTCCCGCGCTCGGTGGTGTTCTGCCTGAACCTGATCGGCACGACCCTGCCCCGGCTGCCGCCCAGCCGCGCCTGCGAGCGGGCCGTGGAGCGCACCCGGGCCCTGGTGCAGGACGCCGACCTCGAGCGCCTGGCGAACCAGGGACTGCACGAGCATCTCGACGAGATCCAGATCGGCCTGGGCCAGCTGCACGAGGCGATCAGCAACGCCTACTTCCGCACCTGAACCTCGGCGCGCGCCGCGTCCGGCGACGGCCTACTTGCCGTCGAGCAGGCTGGGCTGGTCGGGCGGCGCTTCCCAGTCGAAGCGCGGCAGATTGCGGAAGGCGAGGGCCAGCTGCCGGCCCCAGGCATCCTTGAGCCGGGCGTAGTACGGCGTATCCAGGTCCAGGCGCAGCTTCTGGGCGATCGCCAGCGCATCGCAGGGCAGGAAGGCCAGGTCCAGCGGCGGCCCGACCGAGAGGTTCGACTTCATCGTCGAGTCCAGCGACACCAGGGCACAGCGGGCTGCATCCTCCAGCGACACCTCTGGCCGGATCACGCGGTCGAGGATGGGCTTGCCGTACTTGCTCTCGCCCACCTGCAGGTAGGGCGTTTCCGGCGACGAGGAGATGCAGTTGCCCTCGGGGTAGATCAGGTACAGGGCCGGCTCCTCGCCCATGATCTGGCCGCCGAGGATCAGCGTGGTGCGGAAGTCGACGCTGCCGAACTGGGCGTTCTGCGAGGCCTCGCGCTGGGCGCGCACCGAGAGTTGGCCGACGTACTCGGCGGCGTCGTACATATGCCGCACGGTGCGCAGGCTGAGCGCCGTGGCGGGGTTGTCGAAGTCGCGACGCAGATTGGACAGCACCGACTGCGTGGTCGCGAGGTTGCCGGAGGACAGCACCACGAACACGCGCTCGCCCGGCACGTCGAACACGTGCAGCTTGTTGTAGGTGCGGACGTCGTCGACGCCGGCACTGGTACGCGTGTCGGCGGCGAAAACCAGGCCGTCGTTGACCTTGATGGCGACGCAGTAGGTCATGGAGCTGTCAGCGGTGCGGGGCGCGTAGTGTAGGAGGCCGGGCCGGGGGCGTCACCGTCCATGCACAACTTGTGCCCGGAAAAACCGCCATGCAAGACTCGACCGCATCGCCTTCCCTGCCCCTGCGAGCGTCCATGACCGGCAAGACCATCGAATTCTTCTGGGACTCCGTCAGCCCCTACACCTACCTGGCGGCCACCCAGATCGAGGCCCTGGCGGCACGCCACGGCGCCACCGTGGTCTGGCGCCCCTTCCTGCTGGGCAAGGCCTTCGAGGCCACCGGCAACCGCCCGCCCGCCCAGATCCCCGCCAAGGGCAAGTACCTGTTCCAGGACCTCCGGCTCTGGGCGAAGCACTACGGCGTGCCGTTCTGGTGGCCCAAGGTGTTTCCGGTGGCCAGCCTCACCTCGCTGCGCATCGGCTGTGGCCTGCCGCCGGAGCAGGTCGGGCGCTGGGCGCTGGCGGTGATGACCGCACACTGGAGCCGCGACCAGGACATCGGCCAGCCGGACGTGCTCAAGGCCATCGCCACCGACCTGGGGCTCGACCCCGAGGCCACGCTGGCCCTGGCGCAGGATCCGGCGGTCAAGGAGCGCCTCAAGGCCAACACCGAGGAGGCGGTGCAGCGCGGCGTGTTTGGCGCCCCCACCTTCTTCGTCGGCAAGCACATGCTCTGGGGCAATGATCGCTTCGTGCTGATCGAGGAACTGCTGCAGGGCAAGCTCGACTGAGCCGGCCGGCGGCTAGCCCCGGCGCAGGTCGAGTGTGCAGGGGTAGTCGGGATTGAGCTCGGCCGCGCGCAACGGATAGGCGCCCGGCGTATGGCCCATGGGCTCGAAGCGGGCGATGCGCCGCGCCTCGGCCTCGAAGGCATTCACCGGGTAGTGCTCGTAGTTGCGGCCGGCCGGATGGGCGACGTGGTAGGTGCAACCGGCCAGGGCCCGCCCGCTCCAGCGGTCGTACAGATCGAAGCGCAGAGGGGTGTGCACCCCGATCGTCGGGTGCAGGCAGGCCGGGGGCTGCCAGGCGCGGTAGCGCAGGCCGGCCACGTACTCGCCCTGCACGCCGGTGCTGCGCAGCGGCAGTTCGCGGCCGGCAACCGCCACCGTATGGCGACCCGGCGTGACGCCGCTCAGCTTCACCTGCAGGCGTTCCAGCGAGGAGTCGACGTAGCGCGTGGTGCCGCCCGCGCCGGGCTCCTCGCCCAGCACCGGCCAGGCCTCGAGCGCGTGGCGCAGTTCCAGCTCCAGGCCCTGGTGGCGCAGCACGCCATGGCAGGGGAAGCGGAACTCCAGATGCGGCGCGAACCAGCTGCGCTCGAAGGCGAAGCCTGCGCGCCGCAGGTCGTCCACCACCTCGCCGAGATCGGCGGCATTGTCGTGCGGCAGCATCCAGCGGTCCTGCAGCTGCGTGCCCCAGCGCACCAGCGGCCGGGTGTAGGGCTCGCGCCAGAACCAGGCGATCAGGGCGCGCACCAGTAGTTGCTGGGTGAGGCTCATGCGCGCGTGCGGCGGCATCTCGAAGCCGCGCAGCTCCACCAGGCCCAGGCGGCCGGTCGGCGAATCGGGCGAGTACAGCTTGTCGATGCAGAATTCGGCGCGGTGCGTATTGCCGGTGAGGTCCACCAGCAGGTTGCGCAGGCAACGGTCCACGACCCAGGGCGGCGCCGACTGGCCGCGCGCCGGCAGCTGCGCCAGGGCCAGCTCCAGCTCGTAGAGCTGGCCGTCGCGCGCCTCATCGACGCGCGGGTGCTGCGAGGTCGGGCCGATGAACAGGCCCGAGAACACGTAGGACAGGGACGGGTGGTTCTGCCAGTAGCGCAGCAGGCTGCCGAGCACGTCCGGCCGCCGCAGGAAGGGCGAGTCCGCGGGCGTCGCGCCGCCCACGACGACGTGGTTGCCGCCACCGGTTCCCACGGCGCGCCCGTCGATCAGGAACTTCTCCGTCGACAGCCGCGACTGGAACGCGGCCTCGTACAGGGTCGTGGTGTTATCGCGCAGCTCGGCCCAGCTGCGGGCCGGCTGGACATTCACTTCGATCACGCCCGGATCCGGCGTCAGCTTGAGCAGCTCCAGGCGCGGGTCCGGGGGCGGCGCATAGCCTTCGATGCGCACCGGCAGGCGCGTCTCCGCTGCCACGTCCTCGATGGCCGCCACGAGGTCGAGGAAGTCCTCGGTACGCCCCACCGGTGGCAGGAACACGTTGATCCAGCCCTCGCGCGCCTCCACCGCGAGCGCCGTCCGCACATTGCTGCCGTTGAGGTAGCGGCCGCGCGCCTGCGGCGCAGGCTGTCGATGCTCCGGCGTGAGCCGCTGCGCCGCGCCCGGAGCGGCCTGGCCGCGCAGCTGCAGGTAGGGCTGGCGACGCGGATCGGCGGTCGGCAGGTCGGCCGGCAGCGCCCCGGGATCGGCCGGATAGCTCGCCGGCACCGCCGGCGCCGGCGCCCAGGGCAGGGCCTCCAGCGGCAGGCGCAGGCCCAGTGGCGAATCGCCGGGCAGCAGGAACATTTTCGCGGTGCGCAGCAGCCAGCGCTCGCTCATCCAGCGCGCCGCCGACTGCCAGCGCTGCACCGGCAGGACGTAGCCACGCGGCGTGCCGAGGCCGCGCTCGAAGACCTGCAGCAGTCGCGCCCGCTCCTCCGGATCCTTGAGGCGGTTGTCGGAGGGATCGACGTTGACCGGCAGCCGACGCTCGCGCACCAGGTAGTGGAGCGCGTCCTCATAGGCCTCGATCACATTGCGCGGATCGAGGTCCAGGCGCTCCGCGAGCCCCAGCATGAACTGGTTGGCCTGCAGCAGGCCGGCCGGACGGGCCGGGTCCGGGGCCACGGGCGGCGTGCGCCACAGGGGCTGGCCGTCGCGGCGCCAGTACAGGGTGTAGACCCAGCGCGGCAGCGACTCCCCCGGATACCACTTGCCCTGGCCCCAGGTGAGCAGACCCTGTGGTGCGTAACGCTCGCGCAGCTTCAGGGCCAGATCCCAGGCCCGCTGCGCCTTGGTCGGCCCCACCGCCGCGGTGTTCCACTCGGCGCCCTGAGGATCGTCGGCCGCGACGAAGGTCGGCTCGCCGCCCATGGTCAGGCGCACGTCGTCGTCCGCCAGCCGCCGGTCCACGGCCGTGCCCAGCGCGTCGATGGCCTGCCACTGGGCATCGTCGTAGGGCAAGGTGACGCGGGGACTCTCGGCGATGCGCTCGATGCGCATGGCATGGCCGAACTCGACCTTGCATTCATCGACGGCGCCGCTGATTGGCGCCGCGGAGGACGGCTCCGGCGTGGCCGACAGCGGAATGTGACCCTCGCCGGCAAACAGGCCGGAAGTCGGGTCCAGCCCCAGCCAGCCCGCGCCGGGTACGTAGACCTCGGCCCAGGCGTGCAGGTCGGTGAAATCCTGCGCGGCACCCACCGGACCCTCGAGCGACTTCACGTCGGGCTTGAGCTGGATCAGGTAGCCGGAGACGAAGCGCGCGGCCAGGCCCAGGTGCCGCAGGATCTGCACCAGCAGCCAGGCGGAGTCACGGCAGGAGCCCGAGCGCAGCGCCAGAGTCTGCTCAGGCGTCTGCACGCCCGGCTCCAGGCGGATCAGGTAGCCGATCTCGCCCTGCAGGCGGCGGTTGAGCTCGGAGACGAAGCCGATCGTGCCCGTAGGCTCGCGCGGGATGGCCTCCAGATAGGACCGCAGCAGCCGGTCCGCCGGGGCCGGCTGCAGGTAGGGCGCCAGCTGAGCCTTGAGCGCCGGCGCGTAGGCGAAGGGAAACTGCTCAGCCTCGGCCTCGACGAAGAAGTCGAAGGGGTTGATCACCGCCAGGTCGGCGACCAGGTCGACCGTGACCGTGAACTCGGTGACCGGCTCCGGGAATACCACCCGCGCCTGCCAGTTGCCGAAGGGGTCCTGCTGCCAGTTCAGGAAATGCGGCGTGGGCGCGACCTTGAGCGCATAGCTCAACACCTGGGTGCGGGTGTGCGGCGCCGGCCGCAGGCGGATCAGCTGCGGCGACAGGCCGACGCGCCGGTCGTAGCGGTACTGCGTCTCGTGGTGCAGGGCGACGTGCAGGGTCATGGCGGGCTCAGCTCGTCCTCGGGAAGCAGTCGCCCTTTGCTGGCAAAACCGATGCCATCTCGCCCGGGCAGGGCGCTTCTCTATACTGCCCGCAAAATCCGCCCCGTCCCATGACTGTCCACGCCAGCCGTTCCGAGTTCCTGACCGTGCGCGGCCTGCGCTACCACCTGCGCCGCTGGGGGCGCCCGGAGCAGCCGCTGCTGGTGCTGGGCCACGGCCTGCTGGACGCCTCGGCCACGTTCCAGGATCTGGTCCAGCCCCTGCTGCCCCTGTGCCAGGTGCTGATGCCCGACTGGCGCGGCCTGGGCTACAGCCAGTGGCCCCAGGACGGCTACTGGTTTCCGGACTATGTGGCCGATCTGGCAGCCATCCTCGACCACGTCAGCCCGGAACGCCCGGTCTGGCTCGCCGGCCACAGCATGGGCGCGCAGATCGCCAGCCTCTATGCCGGCCTCAAGCCCACCCGCGTCTCCAGGCTGATCCTGCTCGACGGCCTGTTCCTGCCGGACATGCCGGCCGACCTGGCACCCAAGCGGCTGCGCCGCTGGCTGGACCAGCTGGATGGCCTCGATGCCGAGAAGATCTACCCGTCCTTCGAGGTGCTGGCCGAGCGCGTGCGCCGGCGCCACCCGCAGCTTTCGCCGGAACGCGCCCTGTTCGTGGCCCGCGGCTGGGGGGCGCAGGACGGCCACGGCCGCGTACGCCTGCTCGCCGACCCGAAGCACACCCTGTCCGGCCCGGGGCTGTACCGCGCCGCCGAGTCGATGGCGGTCTGGCGCGAAGTCACCGCCCCCACGCTGTTCCTCGATGGCGGCGCCTCGCCTTTCCTGCAGGCCCTGCCGGCCGCCGAACTGGCGCAGCGTCGCGCCTGCTTCCGGTCACGCACCGAGGCGCAGATCGCCGGCGCCGGCCACATGCTGCATTTTGACGCCCCCGAAGCCACGGGCCGGGCAATGGCCGACTTCCTGGCTGCGGACGCATGAGCAGCGCCTGGCTGCTCGCCCTGGGCCTGCTGGCGACCGAATCGGCGCTGCCGGCAGCCCCTTCGCCGCCCGCCGCCGGTCTGGCCCCGGCCCTGCCGGGCGCCGCCTCGCCTCGGGCCGCACCCGTGGTGCCGGCGCTTGCGGCACCGGCCGCTCCCGTCGTGCGGCCGGCCGCGCTACCCCATCCGCATACGGTGCTGTACCGGCTCGACCAGCGGCTGCGGCTGCTGGAACAGGACTACGCCCGGCTCACGCCGCAGCAACGGCGGCCGCGGCTGGACGAGCTCGATGCCCTGCTGGGGCAGCTGCGCGGTCGCCGCGTGGAGCCGGCGATCCAGCACCGCCTGCTCACCCTCGACCTGTGGCTGAACGCCGAGTACGAGAAGCTCGCGGCGCCCCGCGCGGACCCGCCCTGAGCGGCGGCTTCAGTGCGCCACCAGCAGTCCGCATTCCTGTCGCGGATCGGGCTTGCTCGGATCGACGTAGTCCCAGTTGATCGGCAGCTCATGGCGCTTGAGATAGGCGTTCAGCTCCTTGCCGGTCCAGTGCAGCAGGGGCGCCACCTTGAGGATGCCGTCGGCATTCCAGGCCACCGGCTGCATGCCGGCGCGGTGCGCGGTATCGCCGGCGCGGGCGCCGTGGATCCAGACCTTGGGCCGGAAGTCGGCCAGCGCGCGCTCGAAAGGCTCCAGCTTCACCTCGCGCACAAAGGCCTTCAGGCGCGGATCGTCGGCGCCCGGCGGCGGGCCCTCGAGCGCCTCGCGCCGCGCCCGCGTGCGCCGCGGCTGGTAGACATGCAGCTGCAGACCCAGGCGCCGGCGCAGGTCCTCGGCATGGCGATAGGTCTCCGGCGTGTTGTAGCCCGAGTCCATCCAGATCACTGGCAGCCGTGGATCGGCCCGCGTCACGTGGTGCAGGAACACGGCGGCATAGGGACGGAAGTTGGTGGTGGCAATCGCCGGCCCCTGCTGCAGCGCCCAGTCCAGCAGGCGCTCGGGGTCACGGCCCAGTTCGCGGTTCACGGCATCAAGGTCCAGCGCCATCGCAGGCTCCCATCGGTTCACGAGCAGCGAGAATAGGGGCCAAACCGCGGTGCAAAAGCACCCCCACGATCATGTTCTATGGATATGCACGACAGCCCTAAGCCCCGTTATCTCGACCAGGGCCGCGCCTGGACCTCCACCGCCGGCGAGGGCCCGCGCCTCCACGGCCGCCGCATCGACGGCCCCGGACCCCGGCTGCACTTCCTGCATGGCAACGGCTTCTGCGGGGGTGTGTACTGGCCGTTCCTGCGCGGCCTGGCGCAGGATCACGCCCTGTTCTGCCACGACCTCGAGGGCCACGGCGCCAGCGAACCGCCCGAGCGCTTCTCCGGCGTGGGCGCCCTGGTCGCGCGGATTCCGCAGGTGATCGCCGAGCAGCAGCTGCAGGACCGGCCGCTGGTCGGCATCGGCCACAGCTTCGGTGCGGCACTCACGCTGGCCGTGGCCGCGGCCAACCCCGGCCTGTTCCGGGCGCTGGTCCTGCTGGACCCCATCGTCATGCCGCCGTGGATCTGGGGCGGCGTGCGCCTCGCCGCGCGCCTGGGCCGCAATCCGATCTCGCAGGCGGCGCGGCGCCGCCGCTCGCGCTGGGCCTCGGCCGAGGAGGTCGCCGCGCGCCTGCGCGGCCGAGGCATCTACCAGGGCTGGACCGAGGAAGCCCTGGCCTGCTTCGTGGCGCATGCCACGCGCGACGACGCCGACGGCAGCCGCGTGCTGTGCTGCCCCACCTCGCTGGAGGCCGCGATCTTCGATCACCCGGTCTGGCCCTGGGGCGCATTCCGCCGGCTGCAGGTGCCCACCCTGTTCCTGTACGGGGACCGCAGCTATCCCTTCTTCCCTGCCGCGGCCCGGCGCGCCGCGGGATACCCGCCGGTTACCGTGCAGCGCATCGCCGGCGGGCATTGCTTCATGCTGGAGGACCCGGCCGCGAGCGAGGCGGCGGTACGCGCCTTCCTCGCAAAACAGGGCCTCTGAGCCCGGGCCCGCAGCGGGGCTAGATGCCGGGCAGGGCCTTGCCCGGATTGAGCAGGCCCTGCGGGTCGAAGCTGTGCTTGAGCGCGCGCATCGCGGCGAGCGTGTCCTCGGCGATCTCCCAGCCGACGTAGTCGCGCTTCTCGATGCCGACGCCGTGCTCGCCGGACAGCGTGCCCTCCAGGCGCAGCACCAGGCGGAATACCTCCCCCAGGCAGTCGTGGACGGCGCGCATCTGCGCCGGGTCCTCGGGATCGGCGAGCAGGTTCGTGTGCATGTTGCCGTTGCCGGCGTGCCCGAAGTTGACGATGCGGATGCCGTAGCGCTGCGACAGCGCGGCCAGGCCCGAGACCAGTTCCGGGATGCGCGTCACCGGCACGCAGACATCCTCGTTGACCTTCTTCGGCGCGATCTTGCGCAGCGAGGGCGAGAGCGCCTTGCGGCAGGCCCACAGCGCCTCGGTCTCGGCCGCACTCTGCGCCGCCTTGAGTTCCACCAGGCCGGGCCCCTCCGCCGCTGCGCGCACGGCGCGCAGGCTGGCGTCGAGCGACTCGGGACTGCCGTCGACCTCCAGCAGCAGCAGGGCGCCGGTGCCGGCCGGGATACCCGTGGGCTGGTAGGCCTCCGCCAGCTGCACGGCGTCGCCGTCCATGAACTCCAGCGCGCTCGGCGTCTCGGGCTGGCCCATGATGCGCGCCACTGCCTCGGCGGCCGACCTGACGTCGGCATAGCAGGCGCGCAGGGTCCTCACCTGCTGCGGCAGCGGCAGAAGCTTGAGCGTGGCCTCGGTGATGATCGCCAGGGTGCCCTCGCTGCCCACCAGCAGGCGCGTAAGGTCGTAGCCGACCACGCCCTTGGTCGTGGTGCAGCCGGTCTTGATCGAGGCGCCGGTGCCGGTCACCGCCCGCAGGCCCAGGATGTTGTCGCGCGCCGTGCCGTACTTCACCGCACGCGGCCCGCCCGCGCAGCAGGCGAGGTTCCCGCCGACCGTGGAATAACCGAGGCTGGTCGGATCGGGGGCCCAGAACAGGCCATGCTTCGCCGCGGCCGCCTGCACCTCGCCGTTGAGCGCACCGGCCTCGCATTCCAGCAGGCGGTCGCCGGGGGAGATGCGCAGGATGCGGTTCATGCGCTCCAGGCTGAGCACCACGCCCCCGTGGATCGGCACCGTCGCGCCGGTGGTGTTGGTGCCGCGGCCGCGCGCCACCAGCGGCAGGTTCAGTTCACGGCAGGCCTGCACTGCGGCCACCACGTCATCATGCGTCGTGGCAAAGACCACGGCCTGCGGACAGGCCATGCGCTTGGAGTTGTCATAGCCATAGGCCAGGCAGTCGGCCGGGTCGGTGTGGAGCCGGTCCGCCGGGAAGGCGCTGCGCAGTCGCTGCAGAGCCGCCGCGGGCAGCGGTTCGGCCTTCTGGATCTGCGGCGCGCCCGAGCTCATGGGCGCGGGTACAACTGTTCGTCGATGGCGTCGCAGAGGCAGTGCAGGAACAGGATGTGCACTTCCTGGATGCGCGCGGTGACGCTGGCGGCCGAGCGCAGCTCGATGTCGCCCGGACGCAGCATCTGCGCCATGCGGCCGCCGTCCTTGCCCGTGAGCGCGATGACGGCCAGACCCTGCGCCTGCGCCGCCTCGATGGCCTTCACCACATTGGGCGAGTTGCCCGAGGTGGAGATGGCGAGCAGTACATCGCCCGGCCGGCCCAGCGCCACGACCTGCTTGGAGAACACCTGCTCGTAGCTGTAGTCGTTGGCGATCGCCGTGAGCGCCGAGCTGTCGACGGTCAGCGCCAGGCCCGGCAGGCCCGGTCGCTCGCGCTCGTAGCGGCCGGTCAGCTCCGCTGCGAAGTGCTGGGCATCGCCCGCCGAGCCGCCATTGCCACAAGCCAGCACCTTGTGGCCGGCGCCCAGCTGCCGGGCCAGCAGTTCGGCCGCGGCCTGCAGGGCCGGCAGGGCCGAGGCCAGGGTGTCCTGCTTGGCGCGGATGCTGGCTTCGAAGTGCTGGCGCAGGCGGGCGTCGAGACTCATGAGGGACCGGGGATCAGGAAGGAGGGAGCGCAGCCCATAGTGTGAACCGCCCCGCGCCGCCGTCCAATGGGCGGAAACCGCCCAGCGGTCCCATCGCTCAGAAACCGTCGAAGGCGCCGCGCAGCCAGCGGGCCGGGGATGCGCCCTCGTAGGCCACGACGTCGAAGCGCAGCGGCCGACTGGCGTGCTCGGGATGCGCGGCCAGGAACAGCTGGGCGGCCAGGATGATGCGCCGGCATTTGCGGGCGTCCACGGACTCCAGGGCCCCGCCGAAGGCCGCGCCGGCCCGGGCGCGGACCTCGGCGACGACCAGGGTGTCACCGTCCAGCATCACCAGGTCGAGTTCGCCGCCGCGGGCGCGGAAGTTGCGCGTCACCAGGCGCAGGCCGGCGCGCTGCAGCAGGCGCAGCGCCGCGTCCTCGGCCTCGGCGCCGGTCACGGCAGGGCGCGCAGACCGTCGCTCTGGATCTGCACGCAGTCGAGCGCGCGCTCGATCTGGCCGCTGCTGCCCCAGGACAGCCGGCCGGTGGCGCCGTCGATGCGATCGCCCGGACGCAGCTCACCACGCAGCAGGCCAGCGGACAGCTGATAGGCATCGCGTCCCAGGGCATGCAGGCGTGGCTGGGTGCCGGCCGAGGCCAGGGCCTCGACCTCGAGACGGGCCGGGGCCCAGACGGTGGTGTCGCCGACCACCCACGGCATGTCGCAGAAGCGCAGGCCGGCGCGGTCGCTGTCGCCGCGGCCGCTGTAGGCCAGGGCCGTGGCATAGATCGGCGCATCGCCCACCCGGGCAAAGCGGAATTGCGGCACGAGCAGCCGCGCATCGGGCGCGCGGGCCGCCAGGAAGATCAGGTCGATGTCGCTGCGGCGCTTGGCCTCGAACTGGCTCTTCACGCCCAGGATCGCGGTCAGGGCGCGGTGGCGCTCCTCGCTGGCCGCCACGCCCAGCAGGGCCTCGATCGCCTTGGAGTGGTCCGCCACGCCCGGCGTGTAGCGTTCGCTGCGCAGCACCGCGCCGCCCTCGGCGCGCAGCTGCTGCTCGAAGGCCGCCAGCGTGCGCTCGCCCCATTCGTTGCCGGGCACCATGGCGATGGCGCGGCGCAGACCGAGGCGGTTGGCGTGATCGGCCGCCGCCCGCGCCTCGTCCTCCGGCGCCAGGCCCATCTGCAGGAAGTTGAACGGCACGCTGCTGGCCGCGTCGAGGTAGTTGAGGGCGAGCACCGGCACCGGCGGGCGCAGGCTGGCGAGGTAGGCCACGCTCTCCTTGCGCAGGGGTCCCACCAGGATGGCAGCACCCTCATCGAGCGCGCGCTGGTAGGCGCCGAGCAACTGGGCATCGCTGCTGCCGACATCGTAGACCCGCACCTCGCCCCGCGCCGGATCCTTGAAGGTGGCGGCGAGGAAGCCATCGCGCACGGCCTCGCCGGTGGCGGCGTAGCTGCCCGACAGCGGCAGCAGCAGGCCGATGCTCACGCCCCGGGGCGTGCGCGGCTCCACCACCGGCAGCTGAAAGTCCGGCGGCAGCGGCGGCATCGGCTCGCTGCCAGGTGCTGGTGTGTCGACGCGGATCGCCGGCGCGGGCAGCACGCGGCCGTTCTCGTCGAACGGGCTGCCGGAGGGGCGCGGCTGGGCGCGGGCGCAGCCGGCGACGAGCGCCAGGAACAGCAGCAGGCCGGTGGCAAGTCGGAGGTTCTGAACCATAATCGCGAGTATGACACGCAGCCTTGCGCCGACGCCGTGACCGAAACCCGCCGACCGGTGCAGGCCGGACAGCTTTACGTCGTCGCCACGCCGATCGGCAACTTGGGCGACCTGTCACCGCGCGCGCAGCAGGTGCTGGCGGCCGTGGACGCCATCTGCGCCGAGGACACGCGCACCAGCGGCCAGCTGCTCGCGCACTTCGGCATCGCCCGTCCGCTGCTGGCCCTGCACGAGCACAACGAGGATGCGATCTGCGCACAGCTGGTGCGGCGCCTGCAGCAGGGCGAGGCCTTGGCCCTGGTGTCGGACGCCGGCACGCCGCTGATCTCCGATCCGGGCTTCGCCGTCGTCCGCGCCGCGCGCGCGGCGAACCTGGAGGTCATCACCATCCCCGGTCCCTGCGCGGCGATCGCGGCCCTGTCCGTCTCGGGACTGCCCAGTGATCGCTTCGTGTTCGAGGGCTTCCTGCCACACAAGAGCGGCGCGCGCCAGGAGCGCCTGCGCACACTGGCCGCCGAGACCCGCACCCTGATCCTCTACGAATCCAGCCACCGCATCCTGGATTCCGTGGACGACATCGTCGCCGTGCTCGGCGGCGAACGCTCCCTGTGCCTGGCACGCGAGCTGAGCAAGCTGCACGAGGAAAGCCGCACCGCATCGGCGGCGGAGATTGCCGCCTGGATGCGCGAAAACCCGCATCGGACGCGGGGCGAGTTCGTGCTGCTGGTCGGTGGCGCAGCGGAAACCGGCGACGCGGCAGCAGCCGAAGGCGAGCGCGTCCTGCGCCTGCTGCTGAAGGAACTGCCCGCTTCCAGCGCCGCGCGCCTGGCAGCGGAGATCAGCGGCGCGCGCAAGAAGGAGCTGTACGCGCGGGCGCTGGAACTTGCCGCGGGCGCCGGTCCGGCGCCCTAGGGCGCCGCCCCCTCGCCGTCCCGCA
Source organism: Solimonas sp. (assembly GCA_036275615.1). Taxonomy (GTDB): domain Bacteria; phylum Pseudomonadota; class Gammaproteobacteria; order Nevskiales; family Nevskiaceae; genus Solimonas. Next base: position 24,775 of record DASUDL010000047.1, on the reverse strand, counting down.
GCCGCTCGCGCAGCGGCTGGCCGTCGATCACCAGGTCCTCGATCACCGCATAGCCCTCGCGCACCCGCACCTGCGCATAGGTGGGCCGGGCGCCTGCGCTCGCCCCGCGACGGTTACCCGCCAGGTACAGGCGCTCCGCCGCCGGCGCGGCGTTCTCGTCGAGGTAGTAGCGATCGAACGGCAGCGTCACCCGCAGGCGCTGCTGATCGTCCCGCCAGCCGGTGACGACGCGCAGCCAGTCGCCCCGGTCCGGCCGCGTCTTCTGCGGCACCCCCAGCCGGGCGAAGCCCTCGGCGTCGACCTCAATGGGCGCGTAGAGAGGCTGACGCGGCTCGACGTCGAACCCGGCGGGGACCGTCACCCAGGCCGCCTCGAAGTTCAGCACCAGGTAGCGGCCACGGAAGGGGTCGGCCGGATCCACCGGCGCGGTGCGGAACTTGTACGCCGTGCCCTCGCGCAAGGTCGCCTGGCCGCGCTGGATCAGGTAGCCGGGCACGGCCCATTGCGCGAGCACCAGCACCAGCAGCAGGCCAAGACGGAGGTTCATGACTGCACCCGGCGCTTGAGCCAGACATTGGCAAACAGGAATCCGGCGCCGACCACCACGAAGCCGATGCCGCGTACGGTGAAGGACCAGTCGCCGTCGAAGAAGCGCATCAGCACCAGCATCGCGATCAGGCTCAGGCCGGTGTTGGCCGCAGCCATCGAGCGCTCCGCCAGGCCGCGCTGGATCAGGGCCAGTCCGACAGCGAGCACGTAGGCGTTGAACAGCAGCGTGAGCGGCGTGGCCAGCGGCGCCGGATCGAACACCAGGGTGGCCCAGACCGCCAGAGCCGGCAGCGCGCCCGCGGCAGCGAGCCATTGCCGCCGCCACAGGCTGCGCAGCGCCAGGAACAGCACCGCCGCGAGCACCAGGCCGACCACGATCCAACCCTCGGCCATCGTCGTCTCCGCAGCGCGCGGGAACCAGGCACGCTGCTGCCAGAAATCGCCGAATGCCGCTGCCAGACCGCTGGCGCCGACGCCGATCAGGCCGTAGCCCTGCAGGGGCCGCCGCAGGCGCAGCGCCGGGGTGCGCGGCCCGGCCATCTCGAGCAGCCAGAGCAGGGCGGCCACCTCGGTGAACCACAGCCAGCTCAGGCGCAGGCCGTTGGGCAGGGCGATGAGCAGGGCAATGAAGGCAGTCGGCACCAGCCAGCCGGCGAGAAAGGCCGCGCGGAAGGACTCCGGATCGCGGCGCCAGGCCTGGAGGGCATGGGGAACCAGCGCGGCGTAGAGCGCAAAGACCCATAGCGGCGAGTGCTCACCCCAATGCTCGGCCTGCACCCAGCCCAGCAGCGCCAGCGCCACCAGGGCCGCAACACCGCTGGAGCGCAGCAGGTAGACCAGGGGCAGCGCGGCGAGCGCGCAGGTCAGCAGGTAGCGGCCGAGGTCGCCCGGGAAATGGAAGATCTGTCCGACCAGGGCGAGCGCCGCCGCGAACGCCGCGGCCGTGAACAGGCCCGCCCCCTCGGCCCAGGCCACCGAGTCGCGATGGCGGACGATCGCGATCGCGCAGAGGCCCTGCCCGACCAGCAGCGGCAGGAAGGCCACCGTCAGGCGCAGGGCGCGGGGCCAGGCATCCCAGTTGTGGGCGATCAGCAGGATCAGGCCCATGCCGATCAGCAGGGCACCAAGTGCGGCGAACAGCACGCGCGCCAGCGGCGTGCGCGCCGCCGCCTGTGCCGCGTAGCGGGCCCGCAGGCGCTCGGCGGTGGCTGCGTCGATCACGCCCTCGGCCTGCAGTGCCGGCAACTCGTCCAGCAACCACTCGGGACCCTTGCTCAAGCTGTTCTCCCCGGACCGGCGTCCGCGATCACCGCATTCTGCCCCGGCTGCGCGGCCGCTGCGCCGCCGGTATGCTCGGTGCTTCCCCAGCGACCCCGCGGCAGGGAGCCGCGCTGCCGCCCATGAGCGAATCCTCGCAGTTCGGCCTGCTGGCCGAGAAGCGCTTCGGCCCCTTCTTCCTGACCCAGGCGCTGGGCGCCTTCAACGACAACGTCTACAAGAATGCCCTGGTGATCCTGGTCACCTTCGGCATTGCCGGACTGTCGCAGGGGCAGATCGACCTCTACGTCAATCTCGCCGCCGGCCTGTTCATCCTGCCCTTCTTCCTGTTCTCGGCCACCGCCGGACAGATCGCGGAGAAGTACGAGAAGTCGCGCCTGATCCGCTACGTGAAGCTGCTCGAGCTGGCGATCATGGGGCTGGCGGTGGCCGGCTTCGCCCTGCGCAGCGTGCCGCTGCTGCTGGGCCTGCTGTTCCTGCTCGGCCTGCAGGCGGCCCTGTTCGGACCGGTGAAGTACTCGATCCTGCCGCAGCACCTGCGCGAGGAGGAGCTGGTCGGCGGCAATGCGCTGGTCGAGGCCGCAACCTTCCTGGCGATCCTGCTCGGCACCATGCTGGGGGGCTGGCTGATCCTGCGCCAGGGCGGCACCACCTGGGTGTCGGCCGTGGTCGTGGCGACCGCCGTGCTGGGCTATCTCACGGCCCGTCGCATTCCCGAGGCGCCGGCCACGGCGCCAGAACTGGCCATCGAATGGAACCCGCTGCGCGAGACCTGGCGCAACTTCCAGTTCATGCGCGGCAACCGCACCGTGTTCCTGTCGGTGCTGGGCATCTCCTGGTTCTGGTTCTACGGCGCGATGTTCCTGTCGCAGCTGCCGAACTACACCAAGACCTACCTCGGCGGCGACGAGAGCGTCGTCACCCTGCTGCTGACCGTGTTCTCTCTGGGCATTGGCCTCGGCTCCCTTCTCTGCGAGCGCCTGTCCGGCCACAAGGTCGAGATTGGCCTGGTGCCGCTGGGCTCGATCGGCCTGACCCTGTTCGGTGTCGACCTGTACTTCGCGGCCCCCGCCGCCGCGCAGGCCCTGGACCTGGGCGCCCGCGAGTTCCTCGCCGTGGCCGCCCACCACCGCGTGCTCTGGGACCTGCTGCTGATCGGCGTCTTCGGCGGTTTCTACATCGTGCCGCTGTACGCCCTGATCCAGACCCGGTCCGAAGCCGGTCATCGCTCGCGCATCATCGCCGGCAACAACATCCTCAACGCCCTGTTCATGGTCGTCGCAGCCCTGCTGGCGGTACTGCTGCTCAAAGCCGGCCTGACCATTCCGCAGCTGCTGCTGACCACGGCGCTGATGAATGCGGCCATCGCCGCCTTCATCTACTCGCTGGTACCCGAGTTCCTGATGCGCTTCCTGGTCTGGGCGCTGATCAACACCCTGTACCGCATCCGCAAGACCGGGCTGGAGCACATTCCCGACGAGGGGCCCGCCGTGGTCGTCTGCAATCACGTGAGCTTCGTCGACGCGCTGATCCTGGGCGGCAACATCCGGCGCCCGGTACGCTTCGTGATGTACTACAAGATCTTCCGCATCCCGGTACTGAACTTCATCTTCCGCACCGCGCGCGCGATCCCGATCGCGGGCGCCAAGGAAGATCCGGTGCTGATGGAGAAGGCGTTCGCCGAGGTCGCCGAGGCCCTGCGCAATGGGGATGTGGTCGGCATCTTCCCCGAGGGGGCGATCACGCGGGATGGCGAGATGCAGGGCTTCCGCCCGGGCATTGAGCGGATCATCGCTACGACCCCGGCACCGGTGGTTCCGCTCGCCTTGCGCGGCCTCTGGGGCAGCCTGTTCAGCCGCCACGACGACTACCGCAAGCGCATGCGCCTGCCGCGTCGCTTCTGGTCGCGGATCGAGATCGTGGCCGGCCCGCCGGTCCCGGCGGACCAGGTCAACGCCGCGGACCTCGAGCAGCGCGTGAGGACCCTGCGCGGCGACCTGGCCTGAGCGCTGCACCCGCCGTGCCGATGCCCGACCGCGGTGGTCGGGGCGCCCGGCGCGCGTTCAGGCACGGTGATAGGGATGGTTCGCGAGCAGGCTCCAGGCTCGGAACAGCTGCTCGGCGACGAAGACCCGCACCAGGGCGTGAGGCAGCACGAGCGTCGACAGCGACCACTGCCGATCGGCCCGCGCGAGGACCTCGGGCGCATGGCCGTCGGGGCCGCCGATCAGCAGGCAGGTGTCACGCCCGGACTGCAGCCACTTCTTCAGTTCGCCAGCCCACTGCGGACTGGTGAGCGCCTCGCCGCGCTCGTCGAGCGCGATCACCAGGCTGCCGGCGGGGATCGCCTTGAGGATCTTCTCGCCTTCCTGCTGCTTGGCCCGCGGGATATCGCTGTTCTTGCCGCGCTGCGCGGGGGCGATCTCGGTGAGCTCGAGCCGGCACTCGCGGGGCAGGCGCCCCGCATAGTCGGCGTAGGCCGTCTCCACCCAGTCCGGCATGCGCGTGCCGACCGCGATCAGCCGGATGCGCATCGCGCCGCGACTCAGCGGCGGCTGGACTTGGCCGGCTTGACGGCCTTGCGCGCCGGCGCCTTGGCGGCCTTCTTCGCGGGCTTGCGGGCGCCGAGCATCTCGCCCTTCTTGCGCGGGGGCTTCTTGGCCGCCGCCTTGGTCTTGCCCGAAGCCTTGCCGGACGACTTGGCGCCAGCCTTCGACTTGGTCCCGGCCTTGCCCTTGGCGGACGCCGCGGGCTTTGCGGCCTTCTTCACCCGGGGCTCGACCACCACGGACGGCTCGGGCAGGGCCCAGAGCTTCTCCAGCTGGTAGAAGGCGCGGGCCTGCGCCAGCATCACGTGTACGACCACACCGCCCAGGTCCACCAGCACCCATTCGCCCTGGTCCTGGCCTTCCATGCCCAGCGGCTGGTGGCCCTGGTGCTTGGCCTGCTCGGCCACGCTCTGCGCCAGCGATTTCACGTGCCGGTTCGAGGTGCCGGTGCAGACGATCATGGTATCGGTGACCGTGGTCAGCGGCTGCACGTCGAGGACGGCAATGTCCAGGCCCTTGAGGTCTTCCAGCGCGCCGAAGGCGAGCTGGGCCAGCGGGCTGAGCTTAGTGTTTCGTGGCATCGTCGTCCTGGGTCAGCGCCGCGACATCGGCGGCGGTCATGGCATTGAGTATGGCATCCGGCACCAGGCCGCGCACCGACAGCCCCTGCTTCAGCAGGCGGCGGATGCGGGTCGAGGAGATGTCCAGCGGTGGCAGTTCCAGCGGCAGCCACAGGCCCGCCGGCTGCTCGTGCAGCGCCTCCAGGTGGGTCGCGCGACAGCCCTGCAAGCGTTCGGCCGCCTCGCGCGAGGGCTCGGGCACGGCGCCCGGCCGGGTCACGACGGCGAGGTGGGCCAGGTCCAGTAGCTGTGTCCAGCGGTTCCAGCTGTGCAGGTGAGCGAAGGCGTCCGCCCCCATCAGCAGCACCAGCGCCGCCTGCGGAAACTCGGCCCGCAACTCGGTGAGCGTGTCGACCGTGTAGGAGGGGCCGTCCCGGAGGATCTCGCGGTCGTCGGCGACCAGGCCCTTCTCGCGGCGCACGGCGGCCTTGACCCATTCGAGGCGACGCATCGGCGAAACCCGCGAGTCGCGACGATGCGGCGGGTGTGCGGTGGGAATCAGCCGCAGCTGGGTCAGGCCCAGGCGCTCGCGCGCCTCGATGGCAACCCGGAGGTGGCCGTTGTGGAAGGGTGCGAAGGCGCCGCCGAAAACGCCGATGGCCTTCATGCGGCGGTCAGCGGACGCTGCCGTCGCCGATCACCACCCACTTCACGGTGGTGAGGCCTTCCAGGCCCACGGGGCCGCGGGCGTGGAACTTGTCGGTGCTGATGCCGATTTCCGCGCCCAGGCCGTACTCGTAGCCGTCGGCGAAGCGGGTCGAGGCATTGACCATCACCGAACTGGAGTCCACCTCGCGCAGGAAGCGGCGCACCTTGCTCAGGTTCTCGCTGACGATGCAGTCGGTGTGGTGGGAGCCGTAGGTCTCGATATGGTCGATGGCCTGGTCGAGGCCGTCGACGACGCGGATCGACAGGATCGGCGCCAGGTATTCCGTGCGCCAGTCCTCTTCCGTGGCCGGACGCACGTCCTCGAGGATCTTGCGGGTACGCTCACAGCCGCGCAGTTCCACGCCCGCCTCGACGTAGATCTCCGATAGCTGCGGCAACACGCGCGGGGCGATGCCCTTCTCCACCAGGAGCGTCTCCATGGTGTTGCAGGTGCCGTAGCGCTGGGTCTTGGCGTTGACCGCGACGGCCACGGCCTTCTCCAGGTCGGCTTCGCTGTCGATGTAGACGTGGCAGACACCGTCGAGATGCTTGATCACCGGCACGCGCGCGTTCTCGGCCACGGCTGCGACCAGCCCCTTGCCGCCGCGCGGGATCACCACATCGACGAACTCCGGCATCGACACCATCTCCGCCACGGTGCGTCGGTCGGTGATGTCGAGCACCTGCACGGCCTCCTTGGGCAGGCCAGCGTCCTGCAGGGCGCGCTCGATGCAGCGGGCGATCGCCTGGTTGGAGCGCAGGGCCTCGGAACCGCCGCGCAGGATCGCGGCATTGCCCGACTTCAGGCACAGGGCGGCGGCATCCGCGGTCACGTTGGGGCGCGATTCGTAAATGATGCCGACCACGCCCATGGGCACGCGCATCTTGCCCACCTGGATACCGGACGGGCGCTGCTTGAGTTCGGAGATCTCGCCCACCGGATCCGGCAGGTTGGCGACCTGGCGCACGCCGTCGGCCATGGCCCGCACGCGATCGGCGTTGAGCTCCAGGCGATCGAGCATGGCCTCGTCGAGCTTGTTGCTGCGGCCCTCGCGCATGTCGAGCGCATTGGCGGCGAGGATCGCGTCGGTTTCCTCGACCAGGATGCCGGCCAGCGCGAACAAGGCGGCGTTCTTGGTCCCGGTATCGGTCCGCGACAGCGCCCGCGCGGCGGCACGCGCCTTCTGCCCCCGCTCGCGCATGTAGGCGGCGATGGAATCGGACTTGGCGCGGCTGGACTTCGGGGACGCGGGGGAGCTCATGGGAAACGACGGATCAGGAGGGGCGGCGTGCGCCCGAGGCGGCGAGGACCAATGTTAGCAACTCTTCCCAGGCTGCCGCGTCCTGGCCGGTCTTGACCAGGGTGTCGATGCGCGCGGCACGCCGCATCCAGGCCAGGGTTTCCGCGGGCCGGACCCGCGGCAAGGCCTTGAGATAGCGGGATTGTTGGGCACGGAAGATGCCGGCGGCCTCGCAGGCGGCCGTGGCGTCGCCGAGACGGGCGTACTGACCGGCGGCCTTGGCCAGCTGGCGCAGGCTCCAGCTCAGCGCGCCGATGATCTCCAGCGGATTGAGCCCCTCCTCGCGCAGGCGGTCGAGGCTGCGCACCGCGCCGACGGCATCGCCGTCGAGCACGCGCTCGTTCAGGTCGAAGGCCTCGAAGCGCGAGCTGTCGGCCACCGAATCGGCAAGCTGGGCAGCACTCAGGGTCTGCCCCGGGAACAGGAGCTTCAGTTTCTCGATGTCCTGCTGCGCCGCCAGCAGGTTGCCCTCGGTGCGCTCGGCCAGCAGGCGCACGGCCTCGGGCTCGGCCTGCACGCCAGCCGCGCGCAGGCGCGATTCGATCCAGCCGGCGAGCTCCTCGCTCTTGACCGGCCAGACGTAGACGAAGGCGCCGGTGGCGTCGAGTGCCCGCGCCCAGGCGGACTCGCGCTGGCGCTTGTCGAGCGCCCCGCAGCTCACCAGCAGCAGCACGTCCTGCGGCGGGCGCTCGGCCAGGGCCTGCAGCATCTTGCGACCCTCGTCGTCGGGGCCCGCCGGCATCCGCACCTCGACCAAGCGCAGGCTGGCGAACAGCGACAGGCTGGCGCAGGACTCGGCCAGCCGCTGCCAGTCGAAGCCGCGCTCGGCGTCGAGCACCTCGCGCTCGGAATACCCGGCCTTGCGCGCGGCAGTGCGGATCGCGTCCAGGGATTCCTGGATCAGCAAGGGCTCCTCCCCGGCAACGAGGTAGATCGGAGCGAGGCCGCGCGCGAGCTGGGCGGCGAGTTGGGCGGGTTTGACTTGCACGGATTTGGTCGCGGGCGGGGCGGCCATTCTAAAATACCGGTCATGAGCCGCCAGTACACACCTGCCGACCATCTGCTCTCAGCCCTCAACCGTGGCCTGTCGCTGCTGGGCGAGCGCGACCGGCCGGCCGGACGTGCCAACCCGGGCGCGCAGCGGCCGGCGGAAGCACATAGCGAGGCCGAGCGTCGCCACATCGCCGGCCTGATGCGCGTCAATCATGCCGGCGAGGTCTCGGCCCAGGCGCTCTACCACGGCCAGGCCTTCGTGGCCCGCGACCCGGCGCTGCGCAGCCACCTGCTCGAGGCAGCGCGCGAAGAGCAGGACCACCTGCGCTGGTGCGAACAGCGTCTGCGGGAGCTGGACGACACACCCAGCAAGCTGCAGCCGCTGTGGTACGCGGGCTCGTTCGCCATCGGCGCTGCGGCCGGGCTGGCCGGCGACCGCTGGAGCCTGGGCTTCGTGGATGAGACTGAGCGCCAGGTCTCCGAGCACCTGGGCGAGCACCTGCAGAAGCTGCCGCCGTCCGACCAGCGCTCGCGGGCGATCCTCGAGACCATGAAGCGCGACGAGGAGCGTCACGGCCGCGAAGCCCGCGAGGCCGGCGCCCGCCCCCTGCCCGCCCCGGTGCGCGGCCTGATGCGGCAGGTGGCGCGGCTGATGAAGTTCGGGGCCTACCGCATCTGAGCTTCCGGCGCCCCGTCGCCGGCATCGCCCACGAAAAAGGCCGCCCTCGGGCGGCCTTCTGGTATGGCGATACCCACGCCTCAGGACCGGGTCTTGGCCTGGTTGGCCACGGCCTCGGCAGCCTTGCGCGCGGCCTCGGGGTCGCCGAGGTAGCGGTGCGACTTCACCCGCAGGTCGTCGTGCAGCTCGAACAGCAGGGGGATGCCGGTGGGGATGTTCAGCTCGACGATCTCGTTGTCCGGCACGTGGTTCAGGTATTTGTACAGGGCACGCAGGGAGTTGCCGTGCGCGGTCACCAGCACGGTCTGCCCAGCCTTGAGCTGCGGGGCGATGGCGTCGTTCCAGTAGGGCAGGACGCGGTCCAGCGTGGTCTTCAGCGACTCGGTGGCCGGCAGGGCGTTGGCGTCGAGCTTGCTGTAGCGGCGGTCGTACTTGGGGTGGCCGCCGTCATGCTCGTCCATCGGCGGCGGCGGGATGTCGTAGCTGCGGCGCCAGACCTTGACCTGGGCCTCGCCGTACTTGGCCGTGGTCTCGGCCTTGTCGAGCCCCTGCAGGCTGCCGTAATGACGCTCGTTGAGGCGCCAGGTCTTGTGCACCGGCAGCCACATCTGGTCCATGGCGTCGAGCGCGGTGTACAGCGTGCGGATCGCGCGCTTGAGCACCGAGGTGTGGGCCACGTCGAACAGCAGGCCCTCGTCGTGCATCAGTTGGCCGGCCTTCTGGGCCTCCTGCCGCCCCTGCTCGGTGATGTCCACATCCACCCAGCCGGTGAAGCGGTTGTCGAGATTCCACTGGCTCTGGCCGTGGCGCAGCAGTACGAGTTTGCGAGTCACTTCTGTCGAGCTCCCTGATCCATGGTCCGCGCGGCTGCGATGGCCGGCGGGTTCAAAACAGCGCCGCTGCCGGCAGGCTGCGGAAGTAGTCGAGGGCCGCCGGATTGGCAAGCGCCTCGGTGTTCTTCACGGCCTGCCCGTGCAGGAGATCGCGCACGGCGATCTCGGTGATTTTACCGCTGATCGTGCGCGGCACCTCGGGGCAGGCCAGGACCTTGGCCGGGACGTGCCGGGGCGTGAGCTGGGCGCGGATGGCGCGGGCGATCTTCTGTGACAGGATCTCGTCGAGGACATGCCCCGGGCGCAGGCGCACGAACAGGATCACGCGCTCGTCGCCGTCGTGGCGATGCCCGACCACCACCGACTCCTGGACCTCGGGCAGGGCGTCGACCACGCGATAGATCTCGGCCGTGCCGATGCGCACGCCGCCCGGGTTTAGGGTCGCATCCGAGCGGCCGCTGATGACCAGCCCGCCGTGCTCGCTCCACTGGCAGTAGTCGCCGTGGTGCCAGACGCCAGGAAAGCGCGCGAAGTAGGCCGCCCGGTAGCGCGCCCCGTCCGGATCGTTCCAGAAGCCGACCGGCATTGACGGGAACGGCTGGGTGCAGACCAGCTCGCCCGGCTCGTCGCGGATCGGCCAGCCCTCGCCCGAATAGACGTCGATGGCCATGCCCAGGCCCGGCCCCTGCAGCTCGCCGCGATAGACGGGGCTCCAGGGATTGCCGAGCGCGAAGCAGGAGATGATATCGGTGCCGCCCGAGATGGACGCCAGCTGCAGGTCGCGCTTGACCGTGCGGTAGACGTAGTCGAACTGCTCCGGCGCCAGCGGCGAGCCGGTCGAGAACAGGGTCCGCAGGGGTGACAGGTCATGGTGCTCGGCCGGCCGGTAGCCGTCCTTCTCCAGGGCCGACAGGTACTTCGGACTGGTGCCGAACTGGCTCAGGCGCTCGCGCTCGGCCAGCTGCCAGAGCGCTGCAGGACCGGGGTGGAAGGGCGAGCCGTCGTAGAGCACCACCGTGGCGCCGACCGCCAGGCCCGACACCAGCCAGTTCCACATCATCCAGCCGCAGGTGGTGAAGAAGAACAGGCGGTCGCCGGGCTTGATGTCCGACTGCAGCTGCAGTTCCTTGAGGTGCTGAAGCAGGGTGCCGCCCACGCCGTGGACGATGCACTTGGGCTTTCCCGTGGTGCCGGAGGAATACAGGATGTAGAGCGGCGCGTCGAAGGGCACCGGCGTGAAGGCCAGGGTCGCACCGGCGACGCCGTAGTCCGGCATCAGCGTGGCGCCGGCCAGCGGCGCCAGGTCGGGCCGCTCGTCGAGGAAGGGCACGAGCACCAGGCGCTTCAGGCTCGGCAGTGCGGCGCGGATGCGGGCGACGCGCTCGCGGGTATCGATACGCTTGCCGCCGTAGAAATAGCCGTCGCAGGCGAACAGCACGGTCGGCTCGATCTGGCCGAAGCGCTCCAGCACGCCGGCCTCGCCGAAATCCGGCGAGCAGGACGACCAGACCGCCCCGAGACTGGTGGCGGCCAGCATCGCGACCACCGTCTCCAGGGTGTTGGGCAGGAAGGCGGCCACGCGATCGCCTGGGCCGACGCCATCGGCCTTGAGCGCTGCGGCAACCTCGGCCACCCGCCGGCGCAGCGCGTCATGGCTCAGGCTGCGACGGCGGCCGCTCTCGTCGCAGGCGACCAGGGCCTCGGTCGCGCCCTCGAAGCGCAGCAGGTGCTCAGCGAAGTTCAGGGTGGCGCCGGGGAACCACCGGGCCCCCGGCATGGCGCCGGCGTTCTCCAGCACCGCCCGCGGCGGGGTGTGGGCGTGCATGCTGCCCAGGTTCCAGACTGCCAGCCAGAACTCGGCCGGCTCGGTCACCGACCAGCGCCAGAGCGCGGCGTAGTCCGGCGCGGCAATGCCGGCCTCGGCCGCGAGGCGCTGCAGGTTCGCACCCGCCAGGCGCGCGGGGTCGGGGCGCCACAGGGGTTCGGAAGCATTCGGGGTCATGCCGCTCTCCGGATACGGCCCAGCTTGCTGGCCGGCTCCCGGCCGAGCTGTGCGCTGATCCAGCGCCCGGTCTCGGTCAGGGCCTCGAGATCGACGCCGGTCGCGAAGCCGGCGCCGTGAAGCAAGTACACCAGGTCCTCGGTCGCGAGATTGCCGCTGGCGCCCTGCGCGTAGGGGCAGCCCCCCAGGCCGGCGACGCTGGCATCGACCACGCGCACGCCCTCCTCCAGGCAGGCCCAGACGTTGGCCAGCGCCTGGCCGCGGGTGTCATGGAAGTGGACCGCGAGACGCGCCATGCCGACTGCCTCGGCGCAGGCACGGAGCATCGCCCGCGCCGCGCGCGGCGTGCCGACGCCGATCGTGTCGCCCAGCGAGATCTCGTAGCAGCCGAAGTCGGCCACCGCGCGGGTCACGCGCACCACCTCGGCCACGGGCACCTCGCCCTGATAGGGGCAACCGAGCACCGTGGAGACATAGGCACGCACCCGCAGCCCAGCCGCATGGGCCTGCTCGGCGACCGGCCGCAGGCGCTGCAGGGATTCCTCGATGCTGGCATTGGTGTTGCGGCGGTTGAAGGCATCGGAGGCGGCCGTGAAGATCGCGATCTCCGCCACGCCGGCCGCCTGCGCCCGCTCGAGTCCCTGCAGGTTGGGCACGAGCACCGGGTAGCTCACGCCGTCGCGACGCCGCAGGCCGGCCAGCACCTCGGCGGCGTCCGCCATCTGTGGCACCCACTTGGGCGAGACAAAGCTGGTGGCCTCGATGGTCCTCAGACCGGCATCCGCCAGCCGCTCGATGAGTGCAATCTTGGTGGCGGCGGGCAGCAGCTGCGGCTCGTTCTGCAGGCCGTCGCGGGCGCCGACCTCGACGATGCGCACGGACTCCGCGCCGCTCATGGCGCCGACTCCGCGAGGTAGCGGTCCTTGAGGCGCACATAGTGTTGCGCCGAGTACAGCAGCTGCTCGCGCTCACGGGCGGTCAGCTCGCGCGCCGCCTCGGCCGGTGCGCCGCGATACAGCCAGCCGCCCCTGAGGGTCTTGCCCGGTGGCACGATCGCGCCCGCGGCGATGAAGCATTCGGGCTCCAGCACGGCGCGGTCGAGCACGCGCGCGCCCATGCCGACCAGGCAGCGGTCGCCGACTGTGCAGGCATGCAGGATCACGCCATGGCCGACGGTGACGTCCTCGCCGATCAGCAGCGGCACGCCGCCGGGGCTGTAGGGACCGTCGTGGGTGACGTGCAGCACCGTGTTGTCCTGGATGTTGCTGCGGGCGCCGATGCGGATCTGGTTGACGTCGCCGCGCGCGGCGACGAAGGGCCAGATCGAGACGTCGTCGCCGAGCACGATGTCGCCCACCAGCGCCGACTGCGGATCGACGTACACGCGGGCGCCCAGTTGTGGGCGGACGCCGCCGAAGGCACGGATCACGGCGCCACCGTTGCGGGCGGCGGCGCATCGGCGCCCGGCTCCGGCAGGGGCACCGCCTCGATCGGCGCTGGCTCGGGCAGGATCGTGCCCTCGATGCGGTCCTCCGGGGCGACGGCCCGACCCTTGATCTCCGACTCCGCACGCGGCCTGGCCTTGGCCACGCGCAGGATGAAGCTCTCGACCTGATCGAGGACATCGGCGCGGCCGCGCAGCAGCGAGGCCATTGAGCCCAGGATCATGGTGTGCGAGAGGCTGGGATAGATGATGGTGTCCACAGGGCCGCCGGCGCGCTTCACCGACGCCGCCAGGTTGCGGGTGTTCTTGACCCAGACCGCATCGTCGTCCTCGCCGTGCATCAGCAGCAGCGGCGGGTTCTTGCCGTCGACGAAGAAGATCGGCTGCGACTGCGGGAAGCGGTCGACCGGGCCGAAGATGTCGCGCAGGTCGGGCGCGGTGATCGGCATGAAATCGTAGGGACCGGCCAGGCCGATCATGCCCTTGAGCCAGGCGCGGGAACCGCCGACGGCCTTCAGGTATTCGCCGTTGAGCGCCAGCATCGCGGCGATGTGCGCCCCGGAGGAATGCCCCATCACGAACAGTTGCGCCGGATCGCCCCCGTAGCGCTTGGCATTGGCTCGCGCCCACTTGACCGCGCGGGCCCCGTCCTCCACGAAGGCCGGGAAACGCACCTCGGGATACAGGCGGTAGTTGGCCAGCAGGGCGACGAAGCCGCGCGAGGCCAGGGCCTGGCCCACGAACTTGAACTCGGCCTTGTCGCCGCCGCTCCACCGGCCCCCATAGAAGAACACCACCACCGGCGCCTTGGCCGCACCGCGCGGGTGGTAGACGTCGAGCCGCTGCGCGGTGGCCGCGTCATAGATCTGGTCATAGTCCACCAAGTACTTCTCACCCTCGTCGGGCGTCAGGCGATTGAGCAGGTACTGCCCCGAGCAGGCGCCGAGCAGGAGGCTGGCGAACAGGGCGATCAGGAGACGGGGCATCGGTCGACGGGCGCTGGGAAAAGCCGGCCGTCATGGTAGCCTGCGCCGGTGTTTTCCAGCATCCTCGCGCCATCACGCCCTGGGGGGCCTTGCGCATGATCACCGGCTTCATCCTCGTCGCGATCGGCCTCGCGCTGTCGGTCTACGGAATCACGGTCTACAACGGCCTGGTCAACCTCAAGCACGCCTGCGCCAAGGCTTGGTCCAACATCGACATCCTGCTCAAGCAGCGTCATGACGAACTGCCCAAGCTGGTCGAGACCTGCAAGCAGTACATGGAGTTCGAGAAAACGGCGCTGGAGCGGGTCATGGCCGCCCGGTCGGGCGCCAACATCGCCCGCGAGAAGGGCGACGTGAAGGGCGTGGGCCAGGCCGAAGGCCTGCTGCGGTCCGGGCTGGGCTCCATCGTCGCGACGGTGGAGGCCTATCCGGAGCTGAAGGCCAACCAGACGATCCAGCAGCTGCTGGGCCGCATCACCGGTCTGGAGAACGCCATCTCGGACCGTCGCGAGTTCTACAACGAGACGGTGAACGTCAACAATGTTCGCCTCGAACAGTTCCCGGACGTGATCGTCGCCCGGCTGTTCCATTTCGAGATGCAGGAGCTGCTGGAGTTCGGCGCTGAGGAACTTGCCGACCCGAACATGCGCGAGCTGTTCCGCAACTAGTCCTTCGCCTTCGCCGTGGACCAGGGGCTGGCCGCGCTGGCGGCAGGGATCGCCGGAGCGGATGCCGGCACCTACTGGCTCTGGGTCCTCATCGGCGGGGGCGCCACCCTGGGGAGCTTCGTCTACAGCTTCCTGGCCCTGCGGCATGGCCGCCTGATCGAGGACACCCCGACCTCACGCATCCGCTCCGCGGCCCAGGGCTACGTGGAGCTCGAGGGCTTCGCCCGCCTCCTGCCCGGCCCGGACATTCGCTCGCCGCTGACGGGCGCGCGCTGTGCCTGGTGGGAATACACGATCGAGCGCCGCGAGACGGTGTACCGCAACGGCAAGCGCACCAGCGAGTGGTCGACGATCGAGCACCTGCGTTCCGACAGCCTGTTCCTGCTCTGCGACGACACCGGCGAATGCGTGGTCGATCCGGAGGGGGCGAAGATCCATCCCAGCCGCAAGCGCCGCTGGCAGGGCAGCAGCGCCAAGCCCGGCTTCGTGCCGGAGCATCCGGGCTGGCTGCAGTGGGGTGACTACCGGTACTCGGAGTGGCTGGTGCAGGTTGGAGACCCGCTCTACGCCACGGGCCAGTTCCGCAGCCAGACCAACGCCCCTCATTACGACGAGGCCGAGGACCTGGACGAACTGCTGACACGCTGGAAGGCCGACCACGCCCTGCTGCTGCGCGGCTACGACCGCAATCGCGATGGGGTCCTCGACGTTGCCGAGTGGGAGCAGGTCCGCCGCAAGGCCCTGCAGGAGGTCCGCGCCCGCCACGTGCAGCGCAGCCTCCACCCGGAGGTACATGTCCTGTCGCGTCCGACCGACGGCCGACCCTTCCTGGTCTCGACCCGTTCGCAGGCGGAGCTGGCGCGGGGAATGAAGCTCAAGTCGCTGTTTTCCCTGATGTTCTCCTTCTGCACCGGCGCTGCCACGGTCTTTGCCCTCCTGGCCCGCGGCCTGCCCTGAGCCGGCCCGTCGGCGCGGCAAAAGCCCCTGCGAATCAGCGGCTTGCCAACCACCCGGCGATCACGCCCTCGAAAGGCCGGGGCGACGCCCCCACACTACAAGACCCAGTCTTCCTGTCTCCGGGTCCCCCCATGAGCAACCCCCTGCTGCGTTCGGCCATCGAGCAGCCCCTGCCCGCCTTCGACGAGATCCGGCCGGAGCATGCCGAACCGGCACTCGACGCAGCCCTCGCCCAGAACCGCGCCGAGCTGGCCCGACTGCTGGCCGCCGCCCCCACCAGCTGGGATGGCCTGATCGAACCCCAGGAGGAGATGAGCGACCGCCTGCAGCGGGTCTGGGGTCCGGTCTCGCACCTGTTCAGCGTGACCAGCTCGACGGAGTGGCGCGCCGCCTACAACGCCTGCCTGCCCAAGATCACCGAGTACGGCATCGAGCTGTCGCAGTCAGAGCCCCTGTTCCGCGCCTACGAGGCCCTGGCGCAGGCCCCGGAATACGCGACCTATGGGCCGGCACGTCGCAAGACCGTCGAGGACGCGCTGCGGGACTTCCGGCTGTCGGGCATCGGCCTGCCGCCGGCCCAGAAGGCCCGCTACAAGGACATCTCCCTGCGCCTCTCCGAACTGCAGACCAAGTTCGAGGAGAACCTCATGGATGCCATCCAGGCCTGGACCAAGGTGGTGACGGACGAAGGCCTGCTCGCCGGCATGACCGAGGCCGCGAAGGCCACGGCCCGCGCCAAGGCGCAGGCCAAGGGCCTCGAGGGCTGGCTGCTGACCCTGGATTTCCCCAGCTACGACGCGGTCATCACCTACGCGGACCGCCGCGAGCTGCGCCGCGAGCTGTATGAGGCCTATGCCACGCGCGCCTCCGACCAGGGGCCGCTGGCCGGCAAGTTCGACAACACGCCGCTGATGGACGAGATCCTGGCGCTGCGCCACGAGCAGGCCGGCCTGCTGGGCTTCACCAGCTTTGCCGGCCTCTCGCTCGCCACCAAGATGGCCGAGTCGCCCGACCAGGTCGAGCAGTTCCTCCTCGACCTCGCCCGGCGCGCGCGGCCTCGCGCCGAGGCCGAGCTGTCGGAGCTGCGTGCCTATGCCCGCAGCCGCGACGGTCTGGCCGACCTGCAGCCCTGGGATGTGCCCTACTACGCCGAGAAGCTCAAGGAGGAGAAGCTTGGCCTGTCGGAGGAGGAGCTGCGGCCCTACTTCCCGCTGCCGCAGGTGCTGCGCGGCATGTTCGATCTCGTCGAGCGTCTGTACGGCATCCGCATCGTTGCTGCCGAGGGCATCCCGGTCTGGCATGCCGAGGTGACGACCTGGGCCCTGCTCGACGGCGAGGGCCAGCGCTTCGGCCTGTTCTACCTGGATCCGCATGCCCGCGCCGAGAAGCGCAGCGGCGCCTGGATGGACGAGTGCGTCAACCGCCGCCGCACGCCTCAGGGCCTGCAGCAGCCGGTCGCCTACCTCACCTGCAACTTCGCGCCCCCGCTCGCCGGCCAGCCGCCCCTGCTGACGCACGAGGAAGTGCTGACCCTGTTCCATGAATTCGGCCATGGCCTGCACCACCTGCTGACGCGCGTGGACGAGGCGGCGGTGGCCGGCATCCGCGGCGTGGCCTGGGACGCGGTGGAGCTGCCCAGTCAGTTCATGGAGAACTGGTGCTACGACCCGGCCACGCTGGCTGGTTTCGCCCGGCACTGGCAGACCGGCGAGCCGCTGCCCGCGGCCCAGGTGGCCAAGCTGCGCGGCTCGCGCAGTTTCCACACGGGTCTCGCCACCCTGCGCCAGATCGAATTCGGCCTGTTCGATCTGCGCCTGCACCGCGACTACGCGCCGGCGCGCGGCGGCCGGGTGCTGGAGACCTTGCAGGCGGTGCGCGACGAGGTGGCAGTGCTGATGCCGCCGGCCTTCAACCGCATGCCCGCAGCCTTCAGCCACATCTTCGCCGGGGGTTATGCCGCCGGCTACTACAGCTACAAGTGGGCCGAGGTGCTCTCTGCCGATGCCTACGCGGCCTTCGAGGAGAGCGGCTTCGCGCCGGAAACCGGCCGCCGCTTCCGCGACACGGTGCTGGCCCAGGGCGGCTCGCGCGAGGCGATGGAGATCTTCATCGAGTTCCGTGGCCGCAAGCCCCGGATCGATGCGCTGCTGCGTCACAGCGGCCTGCTCGACGATGCCCCGCCGCCTGCGGCGCGCGGCGCCGCTGCGGGGGCTCGCCCGGCCTAGACAGCCCCACGGCGGCCCCCGGCCGCTTAAGATCGCGCGATGAAAATCGCGACCTGGAACGTGAACTCCCTGCGGGTGCGCCTGCCGCACCTGCTCGACTGGCTGCAGGCCGCCGCTCCGGATGTGCTCGGCATCCAGGAAACCAAGTGCCAGGACGAGCAGTTTCCGTTCGCCGAGCTCGCCGCCGCCGGCTACCAGGCGGTTCACAACGGCCAGAAGACCTACAACGGCGTGGCGCTGCTGGCGCGCGCCCCGCTGGAGGACGTCGAGCGCAACATCCCGGGGTTCGAAGACGAACAGCGCCGGGTGATTGCCGCCACCATCGGCGGCGTGCGGGTGGTCAATGTCTATGTGGTGAATGGCCAGGCCGTAGGCAGCGAAAAATATGCCTACAAGCTGCGCTGGCTGGCTGCCCTGCACGACTACCTGGCCGCGGAACTGCAGCGCCATCCCCTGCTGGCCGTCACCGGCGATTTCAACATCGCCCCGGCCCCGGAAGACACTCACGATCCCGCCGTCTGGGAGGGCCAGATCCTGTGCTCCGAGCCCGAGCGGGAGGCCTTTCGCAAGTTGCTGAATCTGGGCCTGAAAGACAGCTTCCGCCTGTTCGAGCAGCCGCCCGCGAGCTTCACGTGGTGGGATTACCGGCAGGCCGCGTTCCGCCGCAACCTGGGCCTGCGCATCGACCATGTCCTGCTGTCCGCCGACCTGGCGGCCAGCAGCCGAGCCTGCACGGCCGACCTGGCTCCCCGTCGCCTGGAACGACCCTCGGATCACGCCCCGCTGGTGGCCCTGCTGGATCGTTGACGGCGGGCCGCCCGTGGCTGGCCAGCATGGCCGTCGCGGGTCTAACATGGGTCTTCCACAAGGCGACCGATCCACGGGGAAGGAGCGAGGCGATGTCTGCCCGACGGCGCAATCACTACGATGTGACCGACACGGTCTGCGTGGCGGATCCTCAAGCCGTGGGCACGGCCGTCGGGAAACTGCTGCGCGCCAGCTACCCGGGCATCGACCTTGCGCCCCTGCGCGACGGCATCCGCACCTTCTCACGGCTGTACGCGGGCACCCTGCCCGGCTACCACGGCTGCGATACCTGGTATCACGACGCCCAGCACAGCCTCGATTGCACGCTGGCAATGGCCCGCCTGATCGACGGCCACGAGCGTAGCGTGCCAGCCGCCCAGCGCCTCGGCGAGCGCCGGGCCATGCTCGGTGTGCTGATCGCCCTGTTTCATGACGCCGGCTACATCCGCCACGACAGCGACGACGCCCGCAACGGCGCCGAGTTCACGCTGACCCATGTCCGCCGCAGTGGCGACTTCCTGGTGAGCTACCTGCCGCGGATCGGCTTCGGTAGCGAGGCCAGCCTCGCGCGCCGCATCGTCCATTACACCGGCTACGAGATCGCGCTCGACAAGATCCAGGTCGAGCATCCGAAGGACCGCCTGCTGGGCTTCCTGCTCGGCAGTGCCGACATCCTGGCTCAGACCTCGGACCGTTGTTACCTCGAGAAATGCCGCGACTTCCTCTATCGGGAGTTCGAGCTCTGCGGCCTGGCCGGCAATCGCCCGGAGGCCGTTTACCGCTCGTCACGCGAGCTGCTGGAGCGAACGGCGGACTACAACCAGAAGCTCTGGAGCGAGCGCCTGGACGGGTACTTCGGCGGCGTGCACCGCTATCTGGCGGTGCACTTTGGCGGCCGCGATCCCTACGTGGAGGCCGTGCGCGGGCACATGGCGCGGATCGCCAGGCTCAGCCGCAGCCGCCGCCTGGGCGAACTGCGACGCAAGCCGGCAGCGATCAATGCCCAGCAGCTGCGGCGCATCCTCGGACTGCGCACCGGCAGCCGCGACGCAGCGCCGCGGCGCCCCGGGCCGGCGCGCGCGCTGCGGCACGCGGCCTAGTCCCCGCCGCGCCCGAAGACCAGGGGGACACTCAGCTGCACGGTCCGCCCGCCCGGTGGTGGCGGCAGGGGGCCGGCGCGCTGCAGCAGGGCCAGTGCCTCGGTATCGAGCCGGGGGTCGCCACTGCCGCGTTCCAACGAGGCCTCGGCAACCTGCCCGTCCGGCCTCACCTCGAACAGCAGCACCACCTCGCCCGTCACGGCATGGTCGATCGTCCGACGTGCGCGCTCCAGGCGGGCGCGGACCTGGGCCAGATACCCGCCCCGACCACCGCCGCCGGCCGTCGCGACGGCCCCTGGCGCAGCGGGGGGCTTCGCCAGGGGCCGCGGGGCGGTCTCGGGTGGGGCCGGGCCTGCTGGGATTGCGGCGGGCGGCGGATCCAGCCGGATATCGAGCAGGGTGACCGCGCCGTCACCGGCGCCGCTTCCCGGACCGGACATGGCCGAGGCCTCCCAGGACGAATCGGTCCATAACAGCAGCGGCAGGTGCAGCAGGAGCAGGACTAGCAGCACGCACCCCAGGCGGCGGCGCAAGACCGTCGACGGATTCATCGCCGCTGAGCCTCCAGCCGCACCCCAGGAACCCCGGCGGCCCTCAAGGCCGACAGCAGCGCCACGACCTGCGGCGCTGGGGCCTGGGCGTCTGCAGCCACGATCAGGCCCGCACTGCGCTGCGCTGCGGGTTGTGCCGACCACCAGCCTGGGAGCTGCGACGGCAGCAGGCCTCGGCCATCCGCCGCCTGCAAGCGCCCCTGACGATCCAGCGTCAGGCGCAGCGGCGTCGCAATCCCCGGGCGGCTCTCGCTGCTTCGCGGGAGCGCGGCGCCCTCCGGTATCCCGGACCCCGACGCACGACCCAGCTCGCCGGTGAGCAGCAGGAACACCATCAGCAGCAGCACCACGTTCATGACGGGCAGCATCCCGTCGACGGCGCTGCGACGAGTGGGCAACCTGGCGAGGCGCATGTTCAGGGCGTCAGGCGCGCGTCGAGGCCCAGGGCCCGCGCCCGGTCGAGCGCATCGAGCAGGTCCTGGAGCTTGGCGCCGTGCAGTGGCCGCAGCAACAGGGGTGGCACCGTGACCAGCGGGGCCTCCAGCGCCTGCAGCGGCAACTCCCGCGAAGCCAGCCGCACGCGCCCCTGGCCCAGCACCTCCAGCACCGTGCCCCCCGGCGGTCCGCCCGCACCGGGGGCCGCCAGCTGCAGCGGGACCTGGCCGGGCGCAGCGGGGCGCACCGCAAGCATGAAGAAGAACAGCAGGATGAACACCACGTCGACCAGCGAGGTCATCGCCACCGGCCGACGCCGCCGGGCGGGGCGCTCAAGTTGCATGGAGCCGGCGCGGCGCCCGGTCGACCGCCGGCAGGGGCTGGGTCAGCAGCTCGGTCAGCGCCTGCTCCATCGCGAGCTGCTGCCCATCCACGAGGCGCTCGAAGGCATTGAGCACGGCAATGACCGGGATGGCGATCACGAGCCCGGCGGCGGTCGTCAGCAAGGCCTCCCAGATGCCCGCCGACAAGAGGGCCGGATCGGCGGCGCTGCCCGCCGCCTGCAGGGCCTGGAACGCGTCGATCATGCCGAGCACGGTGCCCAGGAGGCCCAGGAGCGGGGCGATCTGGCTGATGACCTCGAGCGGCCGGAAGAAGCTGCGCAAGGATTCCAGGCGCGCCTGCGCCGCCGCGGCGATCCGCTCTCGCGCCTGCGCCTCACCCACGCCCGGCTCGCCGAGCACGCGGAGGGCCTGCGCCAGCACCTGGGCCAGCGGGCCCGGTTCGGCGGCCAGCAGAGCCTGGGCCTGCTCCGCCTGGCCCGCGCGCCAGAGCGCAAGCGCCCGGGGAACGAAGTCGCGACGCAGCAGTCGCAGCTCCCAGAACTCCCAGCACTTCACGGTCACCAGGGTCAGTGCGGCCAGCCACAGGCCGAACAGCACCCACATCGCCGGTCCGCCGAGACGCAGCCAGTCCCAGAGCATGGCTAGTTCGCCTTGCGAACCGTGGATGGCTGCGGCACCGCCACGACCCGGGCGGCGCCCACGCCGCGAGGGTCACTGGCTGCCTCCAGCTTCGCAGCACCGTCCCAGGTGATCGCCTGCAGGTTGCCCCAGGGCCGGTCCTGCGGGGCCAGCACATGGCCCAATGCTTGCAGCCCCTGCTGCTGCTCCTCGCTCAAGGCGCCGGGCTCGAATTGCAGCAGGTCGGGCAGGTACTGGTGGTGGATGCGGGGCGCGGCCACCACGGCCTGCGCGTCGCCGCCGCCGATCCAGCGCAGAATGCCCAGCGCCACCATGGTGACGATGCGCGAGCCGCCCGGCGTGCCCAGCACCAGCAGGCCGCGGGGCCCTTCGACGAAGGTGGGGCTCATCGAGGACAGGGGGCGCTTGAGCGGTGCGATCGCATTCGGCCGCGAGCCGACCAGGCCATAGGCGTTGGCGACACCGACGGCCGTCGAGAAATCGTCCATCTCGTCGTTGAGGAACACGCCGGTACCCGGCGCCAGGAAACCGGACCCGAACGGCAGGTTGATCGACAAGGTGGCCGCCACCCGGTTGCCACGGGCATCGATCACCGACAGGTGCGTGGTATCGCTGCCTTCCGGCGATAGGGGGGCCGGCGGCAGGCTCGCGCTGGGCGTGGCCCGCGCGGGCTCGATGCTGGCGGCGAGCTGGCGCGCCCGGTCACGGGTCACCAAGGCATAGGTCGGCACCCGGACCCGGTCCGGGTCGCCAAGGAACTCGGCGCGGTCGCGATAGGCCCGGCGGATCGCCTCGACCAGGCGATGCCGGGAGCCGATGCCCGGGTCATCCTGCCAGCCGAGGACCTCCAGCTGCTGGAACAGCTGCGCCAGCGCGACCCCGCCGGCGGATGGCGGCGGCGCCGAAACGATGCGGTACCCCCGATACCAGGACTGCAGCGGTTCACGCTCGACCACCTGGTAGCGCCGCAGGTCCTCGGCCGTCCACAGGCCCCCCGTGCGCTGCACCGCGGTCAGCAGCTTCTCGGCCACCTCCCCCTCGTAGAAGCCGGCACGGCCAGACCTCGCCAGGGCCTCGAGCGTCCAGGCCAGGTCGGGTTGCCGCAGCAAGTCGCCTTCGCGCAGCGCTTGGCCATCCGGCACCAGCAGGCGACGGGCACCCCACGACAGATTCGGCTCCTGCTCGACAATCGCCCGCGCCAGCTTGCCGTCGACCGCAAACCCATCGCGGGCATGGCGGATGGCGGGTGCCAGGAGGCGTGACAGCTTGCGGCTGCCGTAACGACGCGCGATGTGGTCCAGCGCCGCTGGCTCTCCCGGGATCGCCGCCGCCGTGCTGCCGTACCGCGAGCGCTGCGGCTGGGGCTGGCCGTTCTCGTCGAGGTACATCCCAGGCGTCGCAGCCGCTGGGGCCGTCTCGCGACCGTCGACGAAAACCTCGAGCCCGTCCTGTGCCCGATGCAGCAGCCAGAAGCCGCCACCGCCCAGACCGGACCCCGTGGGCTCCACCACCGCCAGGGCCGCCGACGCGGCAACCGCGGCATCAAAGGCATTGCCGCCCTCGGCCAGGATCTCGAGGCAGGCATCGGTCGCCAGTGGATGTGCCGTCGCGCACGCGTACCCAGGCGGGTCCGCCGCGACGGCGGATCCGGGGCCCACCAAGCCGACGCCGGCCAGTACCGTGGCTGCGAAACGCAGGGCTTTCGTCGCCACTCGAAGGGAGCGCAGGGAGGGCGGATTCATGCGGGTCGATCGAGTTGGCGGGGGTCGGTCAGCCGCCGGTACTTCTCCAGCAGCTGCGCCGGGGTCTCGACCCGGTCCGGGTCGAGCGGGATGCAATTGACCGGGCAGACGGCCTGGCATTGCGGCTTGTCGAAATGACCGACACATTCCGTGCACAGGGCGGGATCGATCTCGTAGATGTCAACGCCCTGGTAGATCGCCTGGTTCGGGCAGACCGGCTCGCACACATCGCAATTGATGCACTCGTGGGTGATCTTTAGGGCCATGAGTGGATTGTAGCGGTGACCCGGAATTATCCGGAACGCCATCCCCAAAAAAGCCAGAGGCCGGAGCATTGGCTGCGGCCTCTGGCCCACAGCAGTTGTCGGCGCTAATCGACGGCAGCCGTCAATGCACGCCCGCCGGCATAGCCAAAGATCAGCTTCGTTTCCGGAAGATCGTAATCACCTGTGGTGCGCCCACCGTGCCATATCCAGAACTGATCTCCGTGCGCACCAGCGGAAGAGCCGGGGATGTAATCCGATATCTGGATGTACGTACGACATGCAGCACCGTTGTAAACCGGCGATCCATGCTCGACGTTTGCGTTCTGGACGGCTGCAAAGATGATGTCGAACTTCCACGAAGTGAGCGTTGAGAAGTCGTAGGTCCAGGAAGGGAACCAGACTTGGCGGCCTCCAACGACCCCGGGGTTGTCCCGAACAACATTCAGGTCCCGGCTCGTCGGCGGAGGGTACAGGTTGGCAGCAAACAGGAAATCAGAAGATGAAAGTGCTGAGATCGTATCGGCTTGGCGCGGGGCTTGGGCATAGGTCCCAAACTTAAACTTCACGCCCGTATCGTACGGCAGAGCCGGACTTTGATCTTTGAGCGCAATGTAGGTCGGACTATTCTCATAGTCGCCTGGTAACACGCCACAGTAGTCCGCGATGACATGCACCGCCTTGGACGGCCCATGAACCGGTTGATAGCGCTTGTCCCCGTTCTTCAAGGCATAGGCCACTGCATCGCGATCCCGGTAGGCGGCATACGCCGTGCCGATCGAGCACTGGAAATCGCAGTACAGCGCCGCGGAGACCGCGGCGAACACCATGTCCGACCCTGTCGCCAGGTAACGGCCGTTGATGCTGCCGTAGCCCGCCGCCGAG
This sequence comes from Solimonas sp., assembly GCA_036275615.1. Classification (GTDB taxonomy): domain Bacteria; phylum Pseudomonadota; class Gammaproteobacteria; order Nevskiales; family Nevskiaceae; genus Solimonas. The sequence goes on along the minus strand of DASUDL010000047.1, from coordinate 277 downwards.
GCCCTGCACGAGGTCGTGCAGTGGATCTGGAAGGCGTACACGTACCCATACTGCGCATTGATCGTCAGCGTATTCAGGTAGCTGTAGCTGACCTCGCCGGTACCGTGTCCGCCACCACCGTCGTCGTAGATGCCAGTCGCGGACATGCCGGTACCGAGGGCCTGCTGCAGAATACTGCCAAGTACGCTGGCCGGATCGACTCGTTCGATCTCCTCGTCGCCCATGGATCCGGCAATACTGCTGTTGCCGGTCCCAAAAGCGAACACGCAGCGCGCAC
>DASUDL010000046.1:0-5929 GCA_036275615.1 Solimonas sp. | reverse complement strand
CTGCCCCTGCTGCGGCGGCCCGGCCGAGCGCGAGACCGACACCTTCGACACCTTCATGGAGTCGAGCTGGTACTACGCCCGCTACGCCTGCCCGGACAACGAGCGCGAGATGATGGATGCGCGCGCCAACTACTGGCTGCCGGTCGACCAGTACATCGGTGGCATTGAGCACGCGATCCTGCATCTGCTCTACGCGCGCTTCTTCCACAAGCTGATGCGCGACGAGGGCCTGGTGGCCAGCGATGAGCCCTTCACCAACCTGCTCACCCAGGGCATGGTGATCAAGGAGACCTACTTCCGTAGCGGCGCCGACGGCAAGAAGCTCTGGCTCAACCCGGCCGACGTCGATCTGGAACTGGACGCCAAGGGCCAGCCCGTGGCCGCGAAGCTGCGCAGCGACGGCCAGCCGGTGCAGATCGGCGGCGTCGAAAAGATGTCCAAGTCCAAGAACAACGGTGTCGATCCGCAGACCCTGGTCGATGCCTATGGCGCCGATACCATGCGCCTGTTCTCGATGTTCGCCGCGCCGCCGGACCAGTCGCTGGAGTGGCGCGATGACGGCGTCGAGGGCGCGCATCGCTTCCTCAAGCGCCTGTGGCGCGCGGTACAGCAGCACGTGGCCGCCGGCCCGGCGCCAGCCCTGGACAAGGGTGCGCTGGACGAGGCCCAGAAGGGCCTGCGCCGCAAGCTGCATGAGACGCTGGCCAAGGTCGGCGACGACTACGGCCGCCGCCGCACCTTCAACACGGCGATTGCCGCGGTGATGGAGCTGATGAACGAGGCCACCCGCGCCGACGATGCCAGCCCCCAGGGCCGCGCCCTGCGCCAGGAGATCTGGACCGCCGTCGCGCTGATGCTGCAGCCCATCGTGCCGCACGTCAGCCATGCCCTGTGGCAGGCGCTCACCGGCCGCGAGGACGTGCTTGACCAGCGCTGGCCGGCGGTCGACGAATCCGCCCTGGTGAAGGACCAGATCGCCCTGGTGGTTCAGGTCAACGGCAAGCTGCGCGGCAACATCCGCGTCCCGGCGGCAGCGTCGCAGGAGGAGATCCTGGCCGCAGCGGTGGCCGAGGAGAACGTCGCGAAGTTCGTGGCCGGCCAGGCGATCAAGAAGAAGATCGTGGTGCCCGGCAAGCTGGTCAACCTGGTGGTCTGAGCATGCGCCTGCCCGCCGTCGTGCTGATGCTGCTGGCGCTCCTGCTGACGGGCTGCGGCTTCCGGCTGGCCGGCAGCCGGCCGCTGCCGGCCGCGCTGCAGACGGTCTATATCGACGTGGTGGCGCCTTACCGCGTCTCGGAGCCGCCGGTGGAATCCTCGCTGCGGGCGATCCTGCAGCGGCGCGGTGCACAGGTGTTGGTGGCGCAGGAGCCGGGTGCGGCCCTGATCCGCCTGTCCGAGCTCAAGGAAGAGCGCGAGGTGCTGTCCATCGGCGTCGACGGCAAGGCGCTGGAGTTCCGGCTGGTGACGCGCGTGCGCTACGAGCTGATGCAGGACGGCAGGCCGCTGCTGGAGCCCGGCACCCTGGTGGCCACCCGCGACTACAGCTTCCAGCCCGAACAGGTGCTGGCCAAGGAAGCGGAGGAAGCGCGCCTGCGCGAGTTCATCCAGAACGAGCTCGCGGAGCTGCTCATGCTCCGCTTCGAGGTGCAGCTCACGCGTCCGGCAGCTGCTGCGCCAGCAACTGCAGGGGATGCAGCACCGGCACCGTGAGTCCCTGCCGGCGCAGACCGCCGGCGAGATGCAGGCTGCAGCCGATGTTGCTGCTGAGGATGGCGAGCACCGGCCCCGAGGCCGCACCGTCCAGCTTGCGTGCCAGCAGACGGTCCGCCATCTCCGGCTCGGTGATGAAGTAGCTGCCGGCCGCCCCGCAGCAGCGCTGGCTCTCGTCCAGGGCCACGATCTCCAGCCCGGGAATCCGCCGCAGCAGGGCCGTGATCTGCTCGCTGCCGCCCACCACGTTTCGCTGCGAGCAGGGCAGGTGCAGCAGCACGCGGCCCGGCAGCGGCTTGAGCGAGAGGTGCGCGGGCCAATGCGCTGCCAGAAGGGCGTGCGGGTCGCGGACGCGACGCACGAAGTCGGCCGCGCGCAGATCCCGGCTGAGGCGGGCGTACTCCAGCAGGGTGGCGCCACAGCCGCTGGCCGCAAAGACGATGGGTGCGGTGCCGGCAAAGGCCTCGAGGTTGCGCAACACCTGCGCCTCGGCTTCCCCGGGAAGCCCGTTGTGCTGCTGCAGCGCGCCGCAGCAGGTCTGTGCGGGCGGTTCCTGCAGGGTAATCCCGCAGCGGGCGTACAGGCGTCGCATCGCCTGCAAGCTGGCCTGGTCCAGCGCCGCCCCCACGCAGCCGGCGAACAGCAGCGCCGGCGCGGCGTCGGCCGCCATGGCCGGTGGTTTCCCTGGTGCCTCGATGCGTGCGGGCAACAGCGACTCCAGCCGCGCCAGGCGGCCGTGGCCCAGCAGGTGAAAGCGGCGGATCAGGCCCTGCAGACCCAGGGCCTGGTACAGGCGCAGCCCGGATCGCAGCAGGGCAACCAGGCTGCGGCGACGCAGCAGCCCGGCCATCAGCCGGGTCAGGCGTGTGCGCTGCGGTGCGTGGCGGGCCAGCTCCGCGCGGCCGGCATCGATCAGCTCGCCATAGGGCACCTTGGCCGGACAGACCTTCTCGCAGGCACGGCAGCCGAGGCAGCCGTCGAGATGGCGTTCCAGCGAGGCGCTGCGTTCCAGCACACCGGTGGCCAGGCCCTGCATGAGGCTGATGCGTCCGCGCGGCGAGTCGCCCTCGTGCCGTGTCTCCTGGTAGGTGGGGCAGTGCGGCAGGCACAGGCCGCACTTCACGCAGAGGTCGGCGTCGGCGAGCGGGAACCCCGCGGGGGAAGGTGAGGACATGCCGCCTATAATAGGCAAGGGCCCCGAGCGGCCCAATCCGGAATCGTCCCCCCTCGATCAGGAGCCCCCATGCCCCGCGTCTCCCGCCTGCTTGCGCTGGCTGCCCTTGCCCCCCTCGCCGCTGCTGCGGAGCCCTGGTCGGGCGAACTGGCCGCGGGCTATCTCGCCACCGCTGGCAACAGCCAGACGCAGTCGCTGAACGGCAAGCTCGCGCTCGACTATACGACGTCGCTCTGGAAGAACGCCTTCCTGGCCACGGCGATCAGCAGCGCCGACAACGAAGGCAGCACCGCCGAGCGCTATACCGTGGGCGACAAGCTCGATTACAACTTCAGCGACCGCGACTACGCCTTCCTGGCGCTGGAATGGGAGAAGGACCTGTTCGGCGGAATCCGCGAGCGCACCTCGCAGACCGTGGGCTACGGTCGCCACGTGCTGACCGGCCCGGTGCATCGGCTGGACCTGGAGGCCGGCGCCGGTGCACGCCAGACCGAGGCCGGCATCACCGGCGAGCGCGACGATGACCTGATCGGCCGCCTGTTCGGCAAGTACAGCGCGCAGCTCTCCGAAACCAGCAGCTTCGTGCAGACCCTCAAGCTCGAAACCGGCGATACCAACACCTTCACCGAGAGCGTCTCGGAGCTGAAGGCGTCGATCCTCGGCAATCTCGCCGCGGCACTGTCGTACACGGTGCGCCACAACAGCGATGTCCCCGCCGGCACCGAGAAGACCGACACCTTCACCGCGGTCAACCTCAGCTATGCGTTCGGCAAGAAATAGGGTCCGGGCATTGTCATGAGCCACTACCAGCATCACGTCTTCTTCTGCTGCAACCAGCGCCCGCCGGGTGATCGCACCTGCTGCAACGACAAGGGCGCCACGGCGCTGCGCGACTACGCCAAGCAGAAGGTGAAGGCCCTGGGTCTGGCGGGCGCGGGGCGCGTGCGCATCAACCAGGCCGGTTGCCTGGACCGCTGCGAGCTGGGCCCCTGCATCGTGGTCTATCCGGAAGCGGTCTGGTACCGCTATGTCGACGAGGAAGACATCGACGAGATCGTGGCGCGTCACCTTCAGGGCGGCGAGATCGTCGAGCGTCTGCGCCTGCCTGATGGCCCCGCGCGCTAGCGCCGGCAGCCCCTAGAGCACCGGCGAGTCGATCCGCAGCGGATCGCGCTTGCGGTCCGGGTCCTCTTCGGGCTGCAGCGGCGCGTCCGGTGCCTCGGGCGAGGGCGGCGGGCCGCCATGCAGCCAGACCAGCATGTCGTAGTAGGTGCGCACGTTGCCGACGTAGGTCAGCGCCTGGAGACTGCGGGCGTAGCCGTGCTTGGCCTGGCTGTAATAGCGTGCTTGCGTCAGCAGCGGCAGGTGGCGGCGCACGTCCACCCAGTGATTGGGGTTGCCGCCCAGCTTCTGCGTGAGCTTGCGCGCATCGTAGAGATGGCCGATGCCCATGTTGTAGCCGGCCAGGGCCATCCAGGTGCGGTCCGGTTCCTGGATCTCCGGCGGCAACTGGTTGCGCATCTGCAGGAAGTAGCGCGCGCCGCCGTCGATGCTCTGGGCCGGGTCTTCGCGATTGGCCACTCCCAGCAGGGCGGCGGTATCCAGCGTCAGCTGCATGATGCCGCGCACCCCGGTGGGGCTGGTGGCCGCCGGGTCCCAGTGCGATTCCTGGTACCCGATCGCCGCGAGCAGGCGCCAGTCGAGGCCGTACTTCTCACCCGCGCGCTCGAAGGCGGCGCGATAGCGCGGCAGGCGCGACTGCACGTGGGTGGCCAGAGTGAGTGCGCCCTGGGAGTCCACTTGGTGCACATGCCCGAAGTGGCGATCCTTGATCCGCGCCAGCTCCGTGCGGCCCACGTCCTGGAGGTACTGCTCGGCGGCCTCATAGAGACTGGTATCCGACCCCGGTGGGAAGGCCCAGGCCACGTTCTGGGCCTCCGACAGGCTGAACGACACCCGCAGGTTGGGGTAGTAGCGCTGATTGATGGCGACCAGGTCGGAATTGCCGACGGTGTAGTCGAGGTTGCCGTTGGCCACGTCATAGAGCAGCTCTTCGAAGCCCTCGTCGCCAGTCTCGTCCCAGCGCAGCTGCGGGTAGAGCTGGGTCCGCAGCTCGCGCAGGCGCTCGGCATGCGAGCTGCCGCGCACCACCCGGAGCAGGCCCTGCAGGTCCGACAGGTCGCGTGGCCGGGATTCGCCGCGACGGTAGACCAGCAGCGGCACCACCTGGCGCAGGGGCTGGCCGAAGCGCACGAGACGGCTGCGGCTGGGGGTCACCGTGATGCCCGCGGCCGCGAGGTGGGCCCGGTTCTGGGCGATCAGTAGCAAGGCCGCCTGCGGGTTGTCGACAACGATCAGGTCCAGGCCCAGGCCCAGCCGGTCGGCCAGGCCCTTGACCAGGTCGTAGTCAAAGCCCGTGGCCTCGCCACCAGGCCCCATGTAGTAGGTCGTCGGGCTGTTGACCGTGACCACCTTGAGCATCCCCAGGGCCTGCGCCTCCTGCAGCGCCGAGCGCTTGGGCGAGCAGGTCGACAGGGAAACCAGGAGCAGCAGCGCGCAGGCGCCGGCCACCGCGAGCAGCCGCGGATACCGGAAAAGTCGCCCGGAGGTGGTAGGCGCCGCCGCTGTATTCATTTAAAATCGCGAGCTCGCGAGGTTTCTCCCCGCGACAAAACTAGCACAGAGACCCCGCCCGGGCGGTAACGCCGCGGCAAGCCATTGTTCTAGGAGAGGTGGCAGAGCGGTTGAATGTACCTGACTCGAAATCAGGCGTACGTGAAAACGTACCGTGGGTTCGAATCCCACCCTCTCCGCCAACAAGTGTCCCCCCGTACAGATACGGGGGGAATACTTACGACAAAGCCCGCTAACTGCGGGCTTTTTTGTTGGCATAACGACATGGGAGGCGGGGTACGCCTTCTGCAAAAGCCCTGTGTTTGGCTGAAAACCTCTACCGGCATGGTGGCGGGTTCGCTTTCATTTCTCTTGCGGAAATGATGTGCCGGTTTCTGGCCAGAAGGACCCGGCTAAGCCTTTCAAAGGCAG
>DASUDL010000045.1:0-4523 GCA_036275615.1 Solimonas sp. | reverse complement strand
GTCGGGCGCCGCCTTCGCGGCGGCGTCGATGCCGATCGCGCCGCCCGCGCCGGCCCGGTTCTCGACCACCACCGGCTGGCCGATCGCGTCGGAAAAGTTGCGGGCGAAGGCGCGCGCCAGCACGTCGCTGGGACCCCCGGCTGAAAACGGCACGATCAGCCGCACGGGCTTCTGCGGCCAGCCCTGCTGCGCGGCCGCTAGAGCGGGAAGAAAAAGGGCCGCGCCACCTAGGGCGAAGCCGCGCCGGTTGATGTTCATGTCGTCTCCTTGGTCACCATCGGCGCAAGCGCGCCCAGCACGCCACGATCCTGCATCGCCGCGATCTCCCCCTCGGAATAACCGGATTCGAGGAGGACTTCGCGGGTGTGTTCGCCCAGCACCGGCGCGGAGCGACGGTTCTCGGGCTGCGACTCCGACCACTCGGTGGGAATTGCGGTGATCCGGATTTCGCCTTCGGTCGGATGCCGTACCGTCTGCACGAAGCCGGTGGCCTGCACGTGCTCGTCCGCGACGATGTCGTCGATGCTGTACATGCGCGCAGCAGGGATGTCGGCCTGCTCGAAAAGGCGCAGCCATTCGTCGGTGGTACGCGTGGCCAGCACCTCACTGAGGTAGCCGTAGACGTGGTCGATGTTTTTCAGGCGCTCGTTCTGGCTGGCGAAGCGCGCATCTGCGTCGAAAGCTTGCGGCCGGCCGAGCGCCGCGAAGAAGCTGCGCCAGTGCTTGTCGTTGTACACCAGCACGCAAATGTAGCCATCCAGGGTCCGGTATGGCCGCCGGTCGCGGGCCAGGCTGCGCTGATACCCGCTGGGCCCTGCTGCGGGCACGAATTGCCCTCCCGCCAGGTGCTCACCGAGAACGACCGACAGCATGCCTTCGAACATGGGCACGTCGACGCGCTGGCCGCGGCCGGTGCGTTCGCGATGCACCAGGGCCGAGGTGATGGCGGTGCACAGCTGGAGCCCAGCCATCCGGTCCACGAGCACCATGGGCGCATAGCGCGGCTTGTCGGCACCGGCCTGCTGCGCCAGCCAAGGGATACCGCACATGCCCTGAATGAGGTCGTCGTATGCCGGCCTGTGGGCGTAGGGACCCTTCTGGCTGAAGCCAAAGGCACCAGCGTAGACCAGGCGCGGATTGATGGCCTGCAGGGTCCCGTAGGCCAGGCCCAGCCGCGCCATGGCCTGCGGTCGGATGTTGTAGACCAGCACGTCGGCATCGCGTACCAGCCGCAGCAGGACCTCTCGACCCTGGACGTGCTTCAGGTCGAGCACCACCGACCGCTTGTTGCGCCCGAGCGAGAGATAGAAGTGGCCCATGTCGCCATTGCGCATCGGCCCCGACTTGCGCATCACGTCTCCCGCCGGGGGTTCCACCTTGATCACGTCTGCGCCATAGTCCGCCAGCACGGAGCTGGCATAGGGGCCCATCACCACGGTGGTGAGATCGATCACGCGGATGCCATGGAGAGGGCCGCTCATGGGTCAGGCCGCCTCGCGCAGCATTTCCCGTGCGGTGACCAGTTGCAGGATCTGGCTGGTCCCCTCGTAGATGCGCAGCAGGCGAACGTCGCGATAGAGCCGCTCGATGGCGTATTCCTTGATGTATCCATTGCCGCCGTGGATCTGCAGCATGCGGTCCGCGATCCGCCCGGCCGCTTCGGTGGCAAAGTACTTGCAGCAAGCCGCTTCCTTGGTGATCGGCTTGCCGCCATCCTTGTCCCGCGCGGCACGCTCCACCATCGCCCGCGCCGCGTAGGCCTCGGCCTGGCTGTCGGCCAGCAATCCCTGGATCAACTGGAACTTCGCGATCGGCTGGCCGAACTGCTTGCGCTCCGTGGCGTAGCGCAATCCCTCGTCCAGCAAGCGCTGGCACAAGCCGGCGCCGACGGCTGCCATGTGCAGGCGGGCATGATCCAGCGACTTCATGGCATTCTTGAAGCCGGTACCTTCCGGCCCCAGCATCGCGCTGGCCGGAACCCGCACGTCTTCGAAGATGACGTCCGACTCGTGCGATCCGGCAAAGCCCATCTTGCGGTAGGGCTTGGCCACGGTGAGGCCCGGCAGGTCGCGATCCACCAGGAAGGCGGAGATCCCGTTGGCGCCCGCCTCCCTCGGGGCCGTGCGTGCGAACACGGTGAACACGCCGGCATGGATCGCGTTCGTGATGAAGCGCTTGGTCCCGTTGATCAGGAAGCTGTCGCCGTCGCGTACGGCCTTGGTGGTCAGTGATGCGGCATCCGACCCCGAATCCGGCTCCGTCAGGGCGAAAGAGGCCATCATTTCACCCGAGGCCAGCTGCGGCAGATACCTGCGCTTCTGCTCCTCGCTGCCAAAGTTGATGATCCCGAGCGTGCCCACGCCGTTGGTGGTGCCGAAATAGGAGCGGAATGCCGGCTGCGCGTAACAGATCTCCATCACCACGCGCGCCTCCTCGTACATGCTCAGGCCCAGACCACCGTATTCCTGCGGAATGGTCATCCCGAACAGCCCGAGGTCCCGCAGGCCCCTGACCACGTGCGCCGGGATTTCGTTCGTTTCCTCGACGGTCTCTTCGGCCGGCAGCAGCACCTCACGCGCGAAGCGGCGGGCGGCATCCACCAGCAGCTCGAGCGTTTCCTCGTGTTCGGATAGCAGGCTCATGGGTTGAGACGCTTCGGCATGCGCGCACTATAAGGAGCTGCTCCATACCCGTCCAATACCAGATGGGGTTGCAGCTGATATCCTCTTGTGATGAACTGGCGGCAAGCCCAGCACATGGTGTTGCTGGCGGAAACTCTCAACTTCCGCAAGGCGGCAGAGCGCCTGCACATGGCGCAGCCGCCTTTGTCCATGTCGATCAAGCGACTGGAAGATGAACTCGGGACACCCTTGTTCATCCGCGGCGGCCGCGGTCTGCGCCTGACGGTCGTGGGCGAAGCAATCCTGCCGCATGCACGGCAGATCGTCCATCATGTGATGCAGCTCAAGGCCACCGCGGCAAGCGCTGCAGGTGGCCTCGCGGGGCAGCTGCGCATCGGCTTCGTGGGCTCGGCCACCTATCGCGTCTTCCCGCGGGCGCTGCCGCACTTTCGCAGCCTCTATCCCCAGGTGCAGCTCGACCTGCGCGAGGGGACCACGACCCAGATCCTCCTGCAGGTCGAGCGCGGCGAGCTCGACCTGGGCCTTGTGCGCTATCCCGTGGTGGCATCCACCCAGGCGCGGTTGATCCCGGTGGAATTCGACCAGCTCGTTGCTGCCGTGCCGGAAGGCAGCGCGTTCGCGCAGGCGAGCCATGTCCGGCTGCGCGACCTTCGTGACCAAGGGTTTGTCATGTACGCCGCCGGCGCGGCGGCAAACCTGTGCGCGCAGGTGGTCGCGGCCTGCCAGGCAGCCGGGTTCACGCCGCGGACCGTGCAGGAGGCAGTGCAGGTCCAGACCTTGCTGAGCCTGGTGGCGAGCGGGATGGGTGTGGCGCTCGTGCCGTCGGCGAGCCAGGCACATCGCATGCAGGGCGTGTCGTTCCGCACCATTTCGCAAGCGGGCGACCGCCTCGATGTGGCGATTGCCGCGGCCACCCACCCGCAGACCGAGCCAGCCGCGGCCGCCCGGTTTCGCGAGGTGCTGTGCGCGCTCCAGGACCGGGGAAGCCCGGGGAAGCCCTTGATTCAGCCCTCGGCCGTCCCGGGCCCGCCGGCGGTGGCCTGATCCGCCCGGTGGTCCCGTCGAGTCTCAGGCGTCGTGGAGGGTATCGCCGACGCGCCTCAGAACCCGTGAGTGCACGAGCTCCTGCGTCAGCTGGTCGATCCAGCCAGCCATGGGTTCGCCCGAGGCCAGGCGGTGGTGCAGGCTGCGAAAGCGCGGCGTCGACTCGGCCCAGCACACCAGCTCGTCGAAAGCCACCTGCCGCATCTCCAGCATCCTGAACTTCAGCAGGACCTTGGCTGCATGGCGGGCATGACGAGAAGGATTGCGTACGAAGGCCTCCAGACGCTCGCGGGCGCGATCCAGCACCTCGGTGCCGAAGCGAAAGACGCGGCCGTGACCCGGAATCACCCACCGGGGCCGAAGGCCCTCGATGAGGTCGAAGGTGCGGCTCACCTCGTCGAAGGCGGACTCGCCCTCGAGTTCGGGAAACACGATGCCGAACCCGTGCTCCCAGAGCGCATCCGCCGAGATCAGCGTCCCGGAGCGCGGCTCGAACAGGATCACCGAATCGGGGTCGTGCCCGGGCGCCGCGTGCACCGCCCAGGGCCGGTCTCCGAGTTCGACCTCGGTGCCGGGCAGCACGAGTGCGTCGTGGCGGAAGCGCGGGCAGACCTGGCCTTCGGGCTCGTAGCCCAGGGCTACCGGGTCCCAGGCAGCCACTGCCGCAGCCAGGCCGGGCGGGATCAAGGTGCGCATGGCGGGCCAGCGTGCCTGCAACGCCGCGTTGCCTCCGCAGTGGTCGCTGTGCAGATGGGTGTTGATCAGACGGTCGAGCGGGCGCCCGCGCAGGACCCGCGCCACCAGCGCGACGGTCTGCTCCGCATCCGTGCAATACCC
>DASUDL010000044.1:0-5607 GCA_036275615.1 Solimonas sp. | reverse complement strand
CCAGACGGCATGCAGGCCCGGATAGCAGGTGAGGACTTCCCAGGTGGTGCGCGCGGCAGGGTCGCGCTCGAACACGCTGGCGATGTCTTCTCGGATGCGGGCGAACATGGTGGGGCTCGGGGACGGCCGGAGTCGGGCCGGTTACTCGAATATTTTAGACTGCCGGCCGCCACTACCGGGGGAGTGTCCCGTCTGCCGGTCGGATCAGCCTCACAGTCCCCGGCCACCGGGCGCCAATACAATACCGGCCCCGCCCGTCACCGCTTCAACCGCAACCCTCCATGCCCCTTCCCTGCTTCAAGGCCTACGACCTCCGCGGCCGCGTCCCCGACGAGCTGAACCCCGACCTCGCCTACCGGCTCGGCATCGCCTATGCCGAGCAGTTCGAGCCACGCCGCGTCGCCCTGGGCCGGGACATCCGCCACAGCAGCCGTCCGCTGCTGGAGGCCCTGGCCCACGGGCTGGTCGCTCGCGGGGTCGAGGTGCTGGATCTGGGCCTGTGTGGCACCGAGGAGATCTACTGGGCCGCCCAGCAGGCCGGGGTGGATGGCGGCATCGAGGTGACGGCCAGCCACAACCCGATGGACTACAACGGGATGAAAATCGTTCGTGGCGGCGCCATTCCCGTCTCGGGCGACAGCGGCCTGCGCGAGCTGGAGGCCCGGGTGGCCGCCCGCCAAGACCGCTGCCCCGCCGGCCCGCCGCCGATGACCCCGACCAGCTTCCGGTCCGGCTATGCGCAGCACCTGCTGGGCTACGTGGATCGTGCCACGCTGCGTCCCCTGCGCATTGTCGTCAATGCCGGCAACGGGGTCGCCGGTGCCGTGGTCGACGCCCTGGCGCCCGCCCTGCCCTTCGAGCTGATCCGCATCCACCACGAGCCGGATGGCGATTTCCCCAACGGCATCCCCAATCCGCTGCTGCCGGAGAATCGCGGCGTCACTGCCGCCGCCGTCGTCACCCACGGCGCGGACCTCGGCGTGGCCTGGGATGGCGACTTCGACCGCTGCTTCCTGTTCGACGAGCGCGGAACCTTCATCGAGGGTTACTACATCGTTGGTCTGCTGGCCGAGGCGCTCCTGCGGCGCGAGCCGGGCGGCAAGATCATTCACGACCCCCGGCTGACCTGGAACACCGTGGAAATGGTGCGGGAGGCCGGCGGCCAGCCGATCCAGAGCAAGACCGGCCACGCCTTCATCAAAGAGCGCATGCGCCTCGAGAATGCCCTCTACGGCGGCGAGATGAGCGCGCACCACTACTTCCGCGATTTTGGCTACTGCGACAACGGCAACATCCCCTGGCTGCTCGTCGCCGCGCTGATCTCGGACACCGGCAAGCCCCTCAGCGCCCTCGTGGGCGAGCGCATGGCCCGCTACCCGGCCAGTGGCGAGATCAACCGCAAGGTGCGCAGCGTGCCGGATGTGCTGGCGGCGGTGGAACGGCACTTCCTGCGCGATGCGCGGAGTGTGGACCGGACCGACGGCCTGTCGGCGGAATTCGAGGGCTGGCGCTTCAACCTGCGCGGCTCCAATACCGAACCGGTGCTGCGCCTTAATGTGGAATCGCGGCAGAATCCCGAGCTGATGCAGTCCCGGACCTCCGAGCTGCTCGCCTTCATCGACGCGCAGCCCTGACATGAGCACCCTCCATCTTCTTCCCGTCCTGCTCGCCGGCGGCTCCGGCACCCGCCTCTGGCCGCTGTCCCGCGAGCTGTATCCCAAGCAGTTCCTGAGCCTGGTTGACGAGCACAGCCTGCTCCAGAACACGGCCCACCGCGCCGCCGCCCTCCCCGGCGCCCTGCCGCCCCTGGTGATCTGCGGTGAACCCCATCGTTTCATTGCCGCCGAGCAGCTCCGGCAGGCCGGGACCCCCGGTTGCGTGATGCTCGAGCCGGAGGGCCGCAACACCGCCCCCGCCGCCGCCGTGGCGGCCCTGCACGCCCAAGAGCGCAGCGGGCCCGACACGCTGGTGTTCCTGATGGCGGCGGACCATGCCATCCGCGACCAGACGGCCTTCCGGACTGCCGTCGACCACGCGGTGGCCCTGGCCCAGGCCGGACGCATCGTGACCTTCGGCATCCAGCCGACTCATCCCGAAACTGGCTACGGCTACCTCCAGGCGGGCGAGCCGCTGCCGCCGCATGGCCATGCCGTGGCCCGCTTCATCGAGAAGCCGCCTCTGGCCACCGCCCAGGCCTTGATCGCGCAGGGCGGCCACTACTGGAACGGCGGCATGTTCCTGTTCCGGGCCGACGTCTTCCTGAAGGAGCTCGAGCGCCTGGAGCCGGCCATGCTGGAGCAGGCCCGCGAGGCCCTCGCCCGCGGCCAGCGCGACCTCGACTTCGTGCGCCTGGACGCTGCCGCCTTCAAGGCCTGCCGCAACGACTCGATCGACTACGCCGTGATGGAGAAGACTGCGCTGGCGGCGCTCGTCACCCTGGACGCCGGCTGGGACGACGTCGGCAGCTGGACCTACCTGGCCCAGCGCAGCGCCGATGCCCGCGGCAACCGCGTGCGGGGCGATGTCCTGCTGGAGGACGCGGACAACAATCTCGTGCAGGCCACCTCGCGGCTGGTCAGTCTCGTCGGCGTGCGCGACCACATCGTGGTCGAGACCGCCGACGCCATCCTGGTGACCACGCGCGACCATGCGCAGGACGTCAAGAAGGTGGTTCAGCGCCTGAAAGCCGACGGGCGCAGCGAGGCCCAGCTGCACCCGCGCGTGTTCCGCCCCTGGGGCTGGTACGAGAGCATCTCGGCGGGCGAGCGCTTCCAGGTCAAGCGCATCCAGGTCGCACCCGGGCAGAAGCTGTCGCTGCAGATGCACCACCACCGCGCCGAGCACTGGATCGTGGTTCACGGCACGGCGCGGGTCACCTGCGAGGACAAGGTCTTCCTGTTGGCGGAGAACGAATCGACCTACATCCCCCTGGGCCATCGCCATCGCCTTGAGAACCCCGGAGCGATTCCCCTCGAGATCATCGAGGTCCAGTCCGGCGGCTACCTCGGCGAGGACGACATCGTGCGTTTCGAGGACATCTACGGGCGCAGCGGCGGATGATCACCACACCCGTGTCAGGGCGCGTCGGGGTCTAGCGGCACCCGGCGCCCCTTGGGCTTCTCGAAGGAGCCCAGGATGCCGCGCAGGATGTTCAGCTCGTTGCGATCCGGGCTGGCGCGGTTGAAGAAGGTGCGCAGGCGCCGCATCAGGTGACGCGGGTTCTCGGGGTCGAGGAAGCCGGTCGAGAGCAGGATCCGCTGCAGGTGCTCGTAGAAGCGCTCCATGTCCTCGGCCGAGGGCGGCGCGTACCAGGGGTGATCCTGCTTGGTGGCCACCGCCGGCACCTCCGGCAGGGCTGAGCGCCGCAGCTCGTAGGCAATGATCTGCACGGCCTGGGACAGGTTCAGGGAACTGAAGCCCGGATTGGTGGGCACCCGCAAGGTGGCATGACAGCGATCCAGTTCCTCGTTGGTCAGCCCGGTGCGCTCGCAGCCAAAGACGACCGCAACCCGCGCGCCCGACCGCGCCTGTTCGACGGCGCGGGCCGCCGCACTCCAGGGGGTGTGCGGCTCGTCGCCAAGGTGACGGGGCCGCGCCGAGGTAGCCACCACCCATGCACAGTCGGCCACGGCCTCCTCCAGGGAGCCGACCACGCGGGCGGCGTCCAGCACCGGCAAGGCATGCGTCGCCGTCGAGCGGGCCTGCGGATGCGGATAGCGCTCCGGGTTGACCAGCACCAGATCGGTCAGGCCCATGGTGAGCATGGCGCGCGCAGCCCCGCCGATGTTGCCCGGATGCTGGGTGGAAACGAGAACGATGCGGATCTGGGCCAGGGGATCGGCCGGAGTGGTGGCGGTCATGCGCCTATTCTATCGGCGGCCTTTCGCGAAGTTCCCGGCGCCCTCGCGCAGCACGGGAGCTCACGGCATCGGCGTCACCCCGGAGCTTGCGGTAAATTGGCGCGACGATCTCCGCCCGCCGCGAACGGGAGGCTGTCGGGCAACCGCCCCTGTCCCGGACATCCCGAATCTTGTCGAGGAACCACTCTTGAGCACCCGCAAAGTTGCCCTGATCACCGGTATCACCGGCCAGGACGGCGCCTACCTGGCCGAGTTCCTCCTGGGCAAGGGCTAACTGGTGCACGGCCTCAAGCGCCGCACCTCGCTGTTCAATACCAAGCGCATCGACCACCTGTACCAGGACCCGCACGAGGAATCGCGCCAGCTGATCCTGCATCACGGCGACATGACCGACTCGTCGAGCTTGATCCGCATCATCCAGCAGGTGCAGCCGGACGAGATCTACAACCTCGCGGCGCAATCACACGTGGCCGTGTCCTTCGAGGAGCCCGAGTACACCGCCGACAGCGACGCCCTGGGCCCCCTGCGCCTGCTCGAGGCCATCCGCATCCTGGGCCTGAAGGACAAGACCCGCCTGTACCAGGCCTCTACCTCCGAGCTGTTCGGCAAGGTCCGCGAAACCCCGCAGACCGAGCAGACACCGTTCCATCCGCGCAGCCCCTATGGCGTGGCCAAGCTGTACGCGTACTGGATCACCGTGAACTACCGCGAGTCCTACGGCTTGTATGCCTGCAACGGCATCCTGTTCAACCACGAGTCGCCGATCCGCGGCGAAACCTTCGTCACCCGCAAGGCCACGCGCGGCCTGGCCCGCATCGCCCTGGGTCTGCAGGCCTGCCTTTACATGGGCAACCTCGACGCAAAGCGCGACTGGGGCCACGCCCGGGACTATGTCGAGATGCAGTGGCTCATGCTCCAGCAGCAGCAGCCGGAGGATTACGTGATTGCCACCGGCGTGCAGTACAGCGTCCGGGAATTCATCACCCGGGCCGCCGCCGAGCTGGGGATCACGCTGCGCTGGCAGGGCCAGGGGGTCGAGGAGGTGGGCGTCGTCGCATCGACGGGCCCTTGCCCGGAGGGCGTGCTCAAGGTGCGGGCCGGAGACGTGATCGTCCGCATCGATCCCCGCTATTTCCGGCCCGCCGAGGTGGAAACCCTGCTGGGCGACGCCCGCAAGGCCCGCGAGAAGCTGGGCTGGACTCCGCGGACGTCGTTCGAACAACTGGTCCGGGAGATGGCTCTGGCCGATCTGCACTGGGCCGCCAAGGATGTCGCGCTGCAAGGCCTTGGCTACGAGGCCCGCAAGTCCCATGAGTGAGTCCGCGGACCGGGACGCGCCGATCTTCGTGGCCGGCCATCGCGGCATGGTGGGCGCGGCGATCCGGCGCACGCTGGAGAGGCAGGGCTACTCGAACCTGCTCCTGCGCAGCCGCCAGGAACTCGACCTGACCGATGCCCGGTCGGTACAGGCCTTCTTCGCGGCACATCGCCCGCACTGGGTGTTCCTGGCGGCCGCCAAGGTTGGCGGCATCCAGGCCAACAACACCTACCGTGCCGACTTCATCCACGAAAACCTGGCAATCCAGTCGAACGTGATCCGGGCCGCGCATGAGCATGGCACCGCCCGCCTCCTGTTCCTGGGCTCCAGCTGCATCTACCCCAAGTTTGCGCCGCAGCCGATCCCCGAGTCCGCGCTGCTGACCGGCCCCCTGGAACCGACCAACCAGCCCTACGCCCTGGCCAAGAT
>DASUDL010000043.1:0-10251 GCA_036275615.1 Solimonas sp. | reverse complement strand
GCGGTATGACCCAGGGTGCGCATGTTGTGCAGGCGGTCGGCCAGCTTGACCAGGATCACGCGCAGGTCCTGGGTCATCGCCAGCAGCAGCTTGCGGAAGCTTTCGGCCTGCAGCTCGGCGCGCGAGCGGCCCTCGATGCGGGTGACCTTGCTGACCCCGTCGACCAGCTCGGCGACGTCCTGGCCGAATTCCACGGCCAGCGACTCCTTCGACACCCCGGTGTCCTCGATCACGTCATGGAGGATCGCGGCGATCAGCGTGGTGTGGTCGAGCCGCATCTCAGCCAGGATGCGGGCCACGGCCAGGGGGTGGTAGACGTAGGGCTCGCCCGACTGCCGCCGCTGCCCGTCATGGACGTTGGTCGCGAACTCGGCCGCGCGGCGCACCTGCGCGATCTGGTCGTCCGGCAGGTAGCCTTCCAGGGAGCGACACAGCGCATCCACGCCGTACTCGCGCTCGGCACGCTGGGTGCGGAGCACGTTGCCGAGACGCTGGATGACCGACAGCTGTTCCATGAGTCCAGTATAAGAGCGCGCCCCGACGCCGGGGCGGGGGCGGCGCCAACGAAAAAGGCCCGCGCGAGGCGGGCCTTTCGGGAAACATGGTCCGGGCGATGCCGGACGGCCGGGTCAGGCGTCGAAGGACGGATCCAGGGCCTCGAGTTCCATCTTCGGCTGCTGCACGGCCGGCAGGTCGATCTCGTCCAGGACGGTGCGGTCGATATGGCCTTCGGCGATCTCGCGCAGGGACAGCACGGTCGATTTGTGGTTGCCCCAGGGCAGGCGGGCTTCGGCGCCGCGGGCCAGCTGTCGCGCGCGCTTGGCGGCGACCAGGGTCAGGTCGAACTGGTTCGGGATGCGGTGCAGGCAGTCTTCAACGGTGACGCGGGCCATGGCGGAACTCGGTGCAACAAAAGGGCGGGAAGTCTAGCGAAACGGCGCTTATTTGGCCAGCAGACGGCCGATCAGGGCGGCGTGGGCCCGGGATTGCGCCTCCCGGCGCAGGCGCGGGGCCAGGAAGATGGACGCCAGCTCGGCCAGGGCCTGGTCGAACTGCTCGTTGACCACCAGATAGTCGTACTCGCCGTGGTGGTCGATTTCCTGGTGCGCCTCCTCCATCCGGGCGGCGATCACGGCCTCGCTATCCTGGCTGCGGGAGCGCAGGCGGCGCTCCAGCTCGGCCACTGACGGCGGCAGGATGAAGATGCCGATGGCCTCGGGACGCGCCGCCTTGACCTGACGGGCGCCCTGCCAGTCGATGTCGAGGATCACGTCGTGCCCGGCCGCCAGCAAGGCGTCGGTCCGGTCGCGGCCGGTCCCGTAGCGGCGGCCGAAGACCTGGGCGTGCTCGAGAAACGCGCCGCGACCGATCATGTCGACGAAGCCGGCTTCGTCGACGAAATGGTAGTGCACGCCTTCCTGCTCGCCCGGTCGGGGCGCGCGGGTGGTGTAGGACACCGAGATCGTCGCGGTCACGCCGTGGCTGGCCAGGCGCGGCACCAGGGCGCGGGTCAGGCTGGTCTTGCCGCCGCCGCTGGGCGCCGAGACGATATAGAGATTGCCGGTCGTCATGTCGCCCGCCTACTCGATGTTCTGCACCTGCTCGCGGATCTGCTCGATCTGCACCTTCATCTCCACGGCGCAGCGGGTCATCTCCGCATCCTGCGACTTCGAGGACAGGGTATTGGCCTCGCGGTTGAGCTCCTGCATCAGGAAGTCGAGGCGGCGACCCACCGATTCGCCACGCACCAGCGCCTGGCGGACCTCCTCGAGATGGCTGAGCAGGCGCGACATCTCCTCCTCGACGTCGAGGCGCTGCGCCGACAGGGCGACTTCCTGGGCCAGGCGCTGCGGCTCGAGTTCCACGCCGATCTCGGCGCAGCGCGCCTTCAGGCGCTGCAGCCACTGCTCGCGGACCTGGGGGTAGCGGGCGCGCACCTGGCTCGTGAGGGCAGCGATGCCTTCGCAACGCTCGAGAATGTAGCTCTGCAGGCGCGCGCCCTCGCGCTCGCGCGCGGCGGTGAAATCATCGAGCGCCGCCTCGAACAGCTTGCGCGCCGCCGCCAGCAGAGGCGCCACGTCGGCCTGCTCCTCGTCGACGACGCCGGGGAAGGCCAGCACGCGCATCGGTTCCGGGGCCAGGGTGCCGCCGAGCTCGTGACTGAGCTGGTCCAGGGCCTGCCGCAACTGCGCCAGGCGCCGGGGATTGAGCGGGATGCCGTCACCGGTCGCGGTCTCACGCGTGAAGCGCAGGCCGCACTCGAGCTTGCCACGGCCGATCCGCGCGCCCGCTGACTGGCGCAGCTCACCCTCGAGAGCCCGGAACTCCTCGGGCGCCTTGAACTGCACGTCGAGGTAGCGATGGTTCACGGAGCGCAGCTCCCAGCTCATGCGCCCCCACGCGCCCGTCGTCTCGACGCGGGCATAACCGGTCATGCTGCGAATCATGCTGAATGGACTCCCTGAACGGGCGCCATTGTAGTTCGTGGCGCCGTGCCCGGCAGCGCGTCGAGGGGCACCTGCGGGAGAGCCGCACCAAAGAAAACGCGGCTACACGATCAGGTCGGGTAGCCGCGGCGTTTAAGATGAAGCGTTGCTGCTATAGGTATTAAACCGGGCGGCTGTCAGCAGGTGCTGTGCGGGCCGCCCGTGATGATGCAGCCCGCTTACTTCTTCTTCGCCGCGGACTTCTTGGCCACCTTCTTCGCAGCCTTCTTGGCCGGAGCCTTCTTGGCAGCCTTCTTCGCCGGAGCCTTCTTCGCAGCCTTCTTCGTCGCCTTCTTCGCAGCCATCGTGACATCCTCCACTTCGAAATCGCGGAACTCTCCGCGCAGATTCGGAAACGCTCCCATGCATTTCCATGTTGTGAATTTTTAACTGCAAAAAGTTTGTAAATCAATGCCTTTATGAGAAACGCATTTTCAAGACTTCATCGGCCATGCATTTCCGCGCACTGATCCGACTGCTTGCAGTGCTCGTCATCGGCGCACTTCCGCCGCTGCACGCACAGCCCGCAAACGTAGCTGCCATGCGGGTTTCAGAGCCTTTGCAGTTTCGCGTCGTGCGCACGATTCCGCATGATCCGGCGCGCTTCACACAGGGTCTCGCGTGGCATGACGGCACGCTGTTCGAAAGCACCGGCCGTTACGGCGAATCGGCGCTGTTTGCGCTGAATCCCGCAACTGGCGCAACCCTTCGCGCACGCTCGCTGACACGCGAGGTGTTCGCGGAAGGCCTCGCACGGGTGCGCGATACGCTGGTGCAGCTCACCTGGCGCGAGCGGCGCGCCTTCCGCTATGGCGAGGACCTCGCGCCCCGCGGCGAGTGGCGCTATGACGGAGAGGGATGGGGTCTCACGCATGACGGCAAGGCCTTCGTGATGAGCGATGGCTCCTCCGAGCTGCAGTTCCGCAGCGACCAGGACTTCCGCCTGCTGCGCCGCCTGCCGGTCCGCGATGGGCGCGAGCCGATCGGACTACTCAACGAGCTCGAGTACGCCCACGGCCTGGTGCTGGCGAATGTCTGGATGGATGACCGCATCGCCGTTATCGACCCCGCCAGCGGCTCGGTCCGCGCCTGGCTGGAGCTGGGCGCCCTGACGCGCGGGTTCGCGCGGCCGCCGGGCTTCGACCCCGACGAGCACGTGCTCAACGGCATCGCCCACGACCCGCAGCGTGACCGCTACTACGTCACCGGCAAGTGCTGGCCGGTGATCTACGAGCTCGAGATCCCGGCCCTGCCACGCTTGCTTGGCTTGCCCACGGCAAACACCACAAAGTAACGATCATTACCGATACGCAAGCTTGCGTTGACCCATGGGATCGTGCGGTTTATAAGACGCCCATTCCTGCTGCGATATTCCGGAGATTGGTAATGCAACTTACTCACGAACACAAGGAGCTGTACCGCACGGTCAAGAAGTTCGTCGAGGACGAGATCAATCCCCACGTCGCCGAATGGGAGGCCGCCGGCATCTGGCCGGCGCACGAGGTCCTGAAGAAGATGGGCGACCTCGGCCTGCTCGGCATCAACAAGCCGGTGGAGTACGGCGGCCTGGGCCTCGATTACTCCTACCAGGTGATCTTCGCCCAGGCCCTGGGCAACTGCCTGTGCGGTGGCATCCCCATGGGCATCGGCGTCCAGACCGACATGGCAACGCCGGCCCTGGCCCGCTTCGGCTCGCCGGCGCTCAAGAAGGAATACCTGGAACCGGCGATCAAGGGCGAGATGGTGGTCTCGATCGCGGTCTCCGAGGCTGGCGCCGGCTCGGACGTGGCGGGCGTGAAGACCACGGCGGTCAAGGATGGCGACGATTACGTCATCAACGGCTCCAAGATGTGGATCACCAATGGCACGCAGTCCGACTGGGCCTGCATGCTGGTCAACACCTCCGAAGGCCGCGTCCACCAGAACAAGAGCCTGATCATCGTGCCCTTGGATGCCAAGGGCATTGACCGCAAGACCAAGCTCGACAAGCTGGGCATGCGCGCCTCGGACACGGCCATGATCTTCCTGGACAACGTGCGGGTACCGCGCCGCAACCTGATCGGCCAGGAAGGCATGGGCTTCATGTACCAGATGATGCAGTTCCAGGAGGAGCGTCTGTTCGGCGCGGCCTCGGGGATCGACGGCCTCAACAACCTGATCCAGGAGACCATCGCCTACACCGGGCAGCGCCAGGCCTTCGGCCAGTCGGTACTCGACAACCAGTCGGTCCATTACCGGCTGGCGGAGCTGCGCACCGAGGTGGAGGCCGTCAAGGCGCTCGTCTATCAAACCACTGAGGAGTACATCTCCGGCAAGCACTCGCCCGAGCACATCGCCATGCTCGCCTCGATGTGCAAGCTCAAGATCGGCCGTGTCTCGCGCGAGGTGACCGACGCCTGCCTGCAGTACTGGGGCGGCCAGGGCTTCATGTGGGACAACAATGTGGCGCGCGCCTATCGCGATACGCGCCTGATCTCGATCGGGGGCGGTGCCGACGAGATCATGCTGGGGATCATCTGCAAGGTGATGGGCATCCTGCCCAGCAAGAAGCGCCACGAGCAGAACAAGGCGGCCCGCGCCGCCTGAGCAGCGCCCACGAAAAGGCCCGCGGCGCACTGGCGCCGCGGGCCTTTTTCATGGACCGCTCAGAAGTCGACGGTGGTCGTGGCGTCAGCGGTGACGGTGGCATCCTGGGCGCCGGCGAAGACCAGGGTCTCGCTGGATCCCGGCTGGTCCGTGGCCGCATCGCAGGTAAAGGCCACGGTATAGGTTCCCGCTTCCAGGAAGGCGAGCGTGTAGCGGTAATCGCTGTTCGTCGCGTCCGGCGGGAGCACCGTCGCCGTGGCCACCGGTTCAGCCGGGGTGCCATCGACATCGTCCGGCGTCACGCCCGCACCAGCGTAGCCATACACCGCCGGCGTGCAGCCAGTCACCCCGGCCAGCGCCGCGTCCACCGTGCCGGCGATCTCGCCCACCTGGCGATTGTCGACGATGCGCAAGGTCGGACGCAGCAGGTAGGCATCTCCGGGATTCTGGGGCTCGTGCACGGACTTGCGCAGGTCGAAATCGATCGTGAAATCGGCGAGCCCCCCGGCCGGGACCGTGAAGCCGCGATTGAGCTTCAGGCCGCTTTCGGCCCCGCTGGGGATGAACAGGGGGTGCGTGCTGCCATCGTCGAGATCGATGTACGACTCGGTCGTGGTGCGCGAGGTCTGCACCTTGAGCCGGATGAAGTTGTAGCGCCCGGCGGGAACGGTCACCCCGTCCAGCAGCAGCGCGCTGTCACCGCCCTGAAGGGCCAGCAGGTCGATCTGGCGCGGGGCGGCGAAATCGACGTCGATGCGTTCGCCGCCGGCCGGCTGCAGCTCGACGCCGGTGAACTGCACGACCACCGCCGTGGCCTCGTCGACGGGGGCATCTGCAATCGCCAGCTTGACCTGGCCACTCATCCCGCCCCCACCGCCGCCACAACCGGCCAGCATCGCCGCCATTGCCGCGGCACCCGTTCCCAGCATCACCTTCTTGTTCATGGTCACTCCTCCCGTCGGATCGACAGCCCTTGACTGTCGATCCGCGCGGATGAATCGAACCTGAACCCGAAGTCCTAGAAGTTCGCGGTGGTAGTGGCCTGCGCGCGCACCGTGGCCAGGCCGCGGACAAAGCTCAGGGTTTGGCTGCTGTCGGGTTCGTCCAGGCCGGCGCCGCAGGTGTAGGCCAGGCTGTAGTCGCCCGCTGGCAGGAAGGCCAGCTGGTAGCGGTACACGCCGTCGGCGCCGCGTTCGACGGTCGCCTCGGTCAGGGGCTCGGCCTCGAGGCCGTCGATATCGTCGGGCTCGGTGTCGCGCCCGGCAAAGGCATAGACCGCCGGCACGCAGCCCGCGGCAGTGGCACGCGCCGTGCCGACGCTGCCGGCCACGCTACCGGCGCGCGCGTCCTCGACGATGCGCAGGACCGGACGCAGCGTCCAGGCCTGTGCACCGCCGGCCGGCGTGCGCAATGACTGGCGCAGGTCGAGGTCGATGGTGAAGGCCGCCGCCTCCCCATCCGGGACGACAAAGGCGCCGTTGAGGATCAGCCCGGCCTCGGCGTCCTCGGGGACGAACAGCGGCTGGCGCTGCGTCGTCCCGCGCGGGAGCACCGAGGACTCCGTGCTGGTGGCGCTCTCGAGCAGGCGCAGGCGGATGCGGTCATAGCGGCCGGAGCGGACCGGCACGTCCGAGAGCAGGCTGGCACGCGACCCGTTGCGCTGCTGCAGCAGATCAACCCGCTGCGGCGGTTCAAGCTCGAGCGTCTCGGTATCGCCGTCCTCGTGGGTCAGTATCACGGCATCGACGGTCACCTCCACCGAGTCGACGTCCTCCACGGGCGCATCGGTCAGGGACAGGCTCAGGCGGCCCTCGTCGCGGTCGAGGACCTCGCAAGCCGCGAGCAGCAGGAGCAGGGGCAGCACCAGGAGACGCAGGGACATGGACAGGGCTCCGCAGGGACCGCCGCATCTTCCGCCGCCTCATCCCTGGCGACAAGCCGGCCGCTACAATCGCCGGCATGTCGACCCTGCTCCCGTTCCTGCTCTCCCTGCTCGGCGGCCTGCTGGGCGCCTGGCTGGGCCTGCGGCTCTTCGCGCGCGTACCGGACCTGGGAGCCGCCGTCTCGCCCCTGCTGGAACGCCTGGAACGCAGCTTGCGCGACGAGTCGGTCCATGCGCGGCGCGAGGCCGCCGAGGCGGCGCGCGCGCAGCGCGGCGAGCTGGCCCAGGGCCTGCAGCAGTTCACCGCGCAGCTCGCCGAGTCGCAGCGCCAGCTGCTCGATCAGGCCCGTGCCGGCCGCACCGAGCAGGGCGAGGCCCTCGCCCGCTACGCGGAAGCCCAGCGCCAGCAGGCGGAAACCTTGCGCGCCACGGTCGAGCAGGGGCTCCAGCGGCTGCGCCAGGAGAACAGCGAGAAGCTGGAGGAAATGCGCCGCACGGTGGACGAGAAGCTGCACGAGTCGCTGGAGAAGCGCCTGGGCGAGTCCTTCAAGCTGGTCAGCGAGCGCCTGGAGCAGGTTCACAAGGGCCTGGGCGAGATGCAGGGCCTGGCCACTGGCGTCGGCGATCTCAAGCGCGTGCTGGGCAACGTGAAGAGCCGCGGCATCTTCGGCGAGGTGCAGCTGGCTGCCCTGCTCGAGCAGGTGTTTACGGTGGAGCAGTACGCCGCCAACGTGGCGGTGCGCCCCGGCAGCGCGGAGCGGGTCGAGTTCGCAATCCGCCTGCCCGGCCGTGGCGAGGCCCCGGCGTTCTGGCTGCCGATCGACGCCAAGTTCCCGCGCGAGGACTACGAGCGGCTGCTCGACGCCCAGGAGCGCGGCGACGCCGAGGCCGCGAAGCAGGCTGGTGCGCAGCTCGAGCGCGCGGTGCGCGCCGAGGCCCGGACCATCGGCGAGAAGTACGTCTGCCCGCCGCATACCACCGACTTCGCGGTCATGTTCCTGCCCACTGAAGGCCTCTATGCCGAGGTGTTGCGCCGGCCTGGCCTGTTCGAAGCCCTGCAGCGCGAGCATCGCGTCAACGTCGCCGGCCCGACCACCCTGCTGGCCATCCTCAACAGCCTGCAGCTGGGCTTCCGCACGCTGGCGATCGAGCGTCGTTCCAGCGAGGTCTGGCAGGTGCTCGGCGCGGTGAAGACCGAGTTCAGCAAGTTCGGCGAGGTGCTCGACAAGGTGAAGAAGAAGCTCGACGAGGCCAGCACGCAGATCGAACAGACCGGTGTGCGCAGTCGGGCGATCAGCCGCCGACTGCGCGAGGTGCAGGAACTCCCCGGCGGTGAGGCCGAGCGCCTCCTGGGCCCGGCCGGCCCCGAGGACGAGGCCTAGGTCCTCAGGTCGTCGCGCCGCCGCAGGAGGAACCGGCGCCGGCGGTGCAGCCCAGGCAGTGGTCCCCGAAGCGGATCCGACGCCGCAGCGCCGCGGCCAGATCCAGCTCGCGGATGTGGAGCGGCATCTCGGCACGCAGGCCCAGCTGCTGGTTGAAGTCGCAGTCGTAGACCGCGCCGTTCCAGTCCACGCTCAGCAGGTCACGGCACATCACGCCTTCAGCCGCAGCCGGATTGAAGGCGGCCAGCAGCTTGTCCATATACGCCGCGTACTGACCGCTCTTCTCCAGATGCAGGCGGAAGCGGTGGATCGGCATGTTGGTGATGGTGAACAGGCGGTTGAACTGCAGGCCGTGGCGCTCCCGCAGTTCGCGGCGGTAGTCGGCCTCCAGGCTTGCCTGTGCCGCCGGCAGGTAGGGACCGACCGGGTTGTAGACCAGGTTGAGCACGAGGCCACTGCCCGGCTGCCCGTAACCCTGGGCGTTGAGGCGGCGCAGCGCCTCCAGGCTCTTGTCGAAGACACCGGCGCCGCGCTGGCTGTCGGTGAAATAGGCTTGGTGGTAGGGCAGCGAGGACACGACCTCGACGCGGTGCCGGGCAAAGAAGGTGGGCAGGTGCGCGAGCGAGGCCCCGGTCAGGGGATGCGGGTCAAGCTGCACCGTGAGGTTGTGGCGGACCATCAGCTGCCGCCCCAGCGCCGCGGCCGCCACCACCAGGTACTCGAAATCCGGATGCAGTTCGGGTGCGCCGCCCGTGAGATCGAGCGTCCGGATCTCGGGATACCGGGCGAGGACCTCCAGGCAATCGTCGATCGTCTCGCGCGACATGCGTTCGCGCCGTGCGGGCGAGGCATCCACATGGCAATGCCGGCAGGCCTGGTTGCAGAGCTTCGTCAGATTGAGCTGCAGGGTCCCGACCGAGCGCGGGGGCAGCGCCAGGCAGCGGGCCGCTAGCAGGGCCTCGAAGTCGTAGCGCGGGCTCGGATCTGCCGCTCCGCTCATAGCACCAGCTTGTCGAGGTGGTTGTTCATCTGGATCGCGTGCGCCAGGGTCACGCCGGCCCGCATCACGGCCGCCACGTGCACAGCCTCGGCCATCTGCTCCGGGTTGGCGCCAGTCTCGAGGCAGGCGGTGCTGTAGGCATCGATACAGTAGGCACACTTCTCCGAGTGGGCGATGGCCAGGGCGATCAGGGCCTTCTCGCGCCGCGTCAGCGCGCCGTCTTGGCCGGTGACCAGGCCGTAGTAGCGGAAGAACTCGTCGGCCAGGGGCTTGGCGTGCCGGCCGATCTCGCCGAACTTCTTCAGGTCCTCGGCTTCGTAATAGGTGCTCATGCGCAGGCTCCGGGGTGGTCGAGGCCAGCCTAGCACCGGGCGGCAAAGTCCGGCGGGGCGCTGGCGTAAAATACGCCACCGCCGCTCCCGAGCCGACCATGGCCGCTTCACCGTCTACCCGCACCCGCCGTACCCGCAAGACCGCCGCGCCCAAGGTGGGCTTCGTGTCCCTGGGCTGCCCCAAGGCCCTGGTCGACTCTGAGCGCATCCTCACCCAGCTGCGCGCCGAGGGTTACGAAACCGTGCCGACCTACGACGCGGCCGACGTGGTCGTGGTCAACACCTGCGGCTTCATCGACTCCGCGGTGGCCGAGTCGCTCGACGCCATTGGCGAAGCCATGGCCGAGAACGGCAAGGTCATCGTCACCGGCTGCATGGGCACCGGCCCGAAGGCCCAGACGGTGAAGGAGAAGTTCCCGGACCTGCTGTCGATCAGCGGCCCGCAGGACTATCTGAGCGTGATGAGCGCGGTCCACAAGGCGGTGCCGCCCGCGCATGACCCCTTCCTGGATCTGCTGCCACCGCAGGGAGTGAAGCTCACGCCGCGGCACTACGCCTACGTGAAGATCTCCGAAGGCTGCAA
>DASUDL010000042.1:0-4135 GCA_036275615.1 Solimonas sp. | reverse complement strand
CGGCACCAAGGCCCGTGCCTTCGTCGTCGGCGCGTTCTACGCCGGCATCGGCGGCGCGCTCTGGGCCTACCAGATCCGCTTCGTGTCGGTGGACCAGTTCACGCTGTTCCACTCGATCTGGTTCATCGCGATGATGATCGTCGGCGGACTGGGATCGATCGTGGGCGCCCTGGTCGGCACCATCCTGATCCGCGCCGTCCAGGAAACGATCACCACCGCGGGTCCCGACCTGGTGGAGCGCATCCCCGCGCTGAGCACGGACTTCGTGTTCGCAAGCATGAACGTGTTCCTGGGAGCCATCATCGTCGGCTTCCTGCTGCTCGAGCCGAAGGGCCTGATGCACCGATGGAACATCCTGAAGGCCAGCTACCGGCTATGGCCGTTCCCGCACTGAGTCACGCAACGCCGCTGCAGCCGCAGCATCCACCTCCGAGGAGACCCTCATGCAAAGACGTACCCTTCTGACCCGCGGCTTCGCCGCGCTCGCGGCGGGACTGCCCTTCGCCATGGCCCATGCGCAGACCACCATCAACGTCGCGGCCCTTGCCGACTTCGCGGGCCCCTACGCCAACGTGATGAGCGAGATGCAGGGCGGCCGCCAGGCGGTGATCGACTGGTGGAACAAGGAAGTGGGCGAGTCCCTCAAGGTCCGCATCGCCATGAAGACCTACGACACGCGCTACGACGTGGCGCAGACGGCAAGCCTGTGGCCCGGCATCAAGGCCGAGTTGAAGCCGGTGGCGGTGCTGGGCCTCGGCGGTCCCGACGCGGCGGCACTGCAGCAACGTCTACCCGAAGACAAGGTGCCCATGTTGTTCGGAACGGCCTCCTATGGATTCGGCTGGAAGCCTGGCCAGTGGGCGCTCAATTTGCGTCCGACCTATGCGCACGAGGCGGCGGGCTTCCTCGAGTGGTTCCGCACGACGCGGCTGGAAGGCAAGCGTCCCGTCAAGGTGGGGATCATCACGTCGGAAGCGACGCCGGCCTATGCCGACATGGCCAAGGGCCTGCAGGCCTACGCCAAGGCGAACCCCGACAAGGCGACCTTCGTGGAAGCGATCTGGACCGAAGTGCAACCCGCGGACCTGACCTTGCAGGTCCGCCGCCTGGCCAACGCCGGCACCGACGTGATCGTGATCCAGACCAACACGGCGCAGGCGGTGGCGACCAAGCGCGCCCTGCAGGCCCTGGGCAAGAACATCCCGATCATGCTGTCGCTGCACAACGGGGTGCTCGCATCCTCCAAGGCGATGGGCAACCCCAACGCCTTCGCCGGCGACTACGAGGTGGGTGCGATCGCCGACGCGAGCGAGGACGACACGGCGGCACGCCGCTTCTACCGCATGCTGCAGGAGAAGCACGGCCTGAAATCCAGCTGGAACGCCATGACCACCATGGGGCTGGCGCAGGGCATTGCAACGGTTCGCACCATCGAGGCGGTCGTGAAGGCGAAGGGGCCCGCGGTCACGGGCGAAGCCGTGCACGCGGCGCTGCTGTCCAAGCAGTTCAGCGGCCCCGAACTGATGGGCTTGCTGCCGGGCATGGACTTCTCGCCGGAGACCCCGTTCCCCACCGGCAACGCCAAGGTCAACATCGCGACGCTGAAGGACGGCAAGGTGATCCGTGCGGCGGGGGATGTGCCCGTCCCGGCCATCCCCAAGTGGTGAGCCCATGAGCACCGGCAGCGAGCCGGCGGGGGTCGCAGCCCTGCCTCAGGAGCCCGGCACCAGGCGGCCCGACGGAGCGCAGGCGCCGGCTGCGCTGCTGGCGCTGACGAATGTCGAAGTGCTCTACGCGGAGGTGATCCTGGCGCTCAAGGGAGTGTCGCTGCGGGTGGAGCCTGGCGGATGCGTCGCGCTGCTCGGTGCCAACGGCGCCGGCAAGAGCACCACGCTGAAGGCGATCTCCGGCGTCATCGATTCCGACGACGGCCGCGTCTCGGCGGGGGGAATCAGCTTTGACGGCCGGGCCATCCGCGGGCAGGACACGGCCGATATCGTGCGCGCCGGCCTGGTCCACGTGATGGAAGGCCGGCGGGTGCTGCCGCACATGACGGTGGAGCAGAACCTCGTCATCGGCGGGCACATGTTCCATTCGAACTCGGCCATGCGGCGTGCGCTCGATGCGGTGTTCGCGGCCATTCCCCGGCTGGCCGATCTGCGCTCGCGAACCGCCGGCTACCTCTCGGGCGGGGAGCAGCAGATGCTGGTGATCGGCCGCGCCATCATGGCCGAGCCGCGCCTGATGCTGATCGACGAGCCATCGCTCGGATTGGCGCCACGCATGATCGAAGAAGTGTTCGCCGTGCTGCACCGGCTGCGGGCGCAGGGGCTGGCGCTGCTCATCGTCGAGCAGAACACCCGGGTGGCTCTCGAGATCGCCGACTACG
This sequence comes from Solimonas sp., assembly GCA_036275615.1. Lineage (GTDB taxonomy): Bacteria > Pseudomonadota > Gammaproteobacteria > Nevskiales > Nevskiaceae > Solimonas. Next base: position 1,746 of record DASUDL010000042.1, on the reverse strand, counting down.
GCTACGTGATGGAAGGCGGGCGCATCGTTCTCGAAGGCGACGCGGCCGAACTGCGCTCCAACGAGGACGTGCGCGAGTTCTACCTGGGACTCGACCGCGAAGGCGTCCGCCGGAGCTTCCGCGAAGTCAAGCACTACCGCCGGCGCAAGCGCTGGCTCGGATGAACGAACCCCGGAGCAACATGCAATGACGGGTCCCCTGAAGGGCTTGAAGGTGATCGAGTTCGGCGGCATCGGCCCCGGGCCCTTCTGCGCCATGATGCTGGCCGACATGGGTGCGGATGTCATCCGCCTCGACCGCAAGGCGGACAAGGGTCGCGACCGTGAATCGCCGGGATTCCTCGCGGCGGGCAGGCGCAGCGTGCTGCACCGGGGACGCCGCTCCGTCGCCGTCGACCTGAAGTCCTCCATCGATCGCGGCAAGGTGCTGGCCATGGTGGACGGCGCCGACGCGATCATCGAAGGCTACCGTCCCGGCGTCATGGAGCGCCTGGGGCTGGGGCCGGACGTGCTGCTCGCGCGAAATCCGCGGCTCGTCTACGGGCGCATGACGGGCTGGGGCCAGGAAGGCCCGCTGGCGCACGCGGCCGGACACGACATCAATTACATCGCGCTCTCCGGCGCACTGGCCACGATCGGGCGCAAGGCCGGCGGGCCGATCGCACCGGCGGCGATGGTCGGCGATCTCGGCGGCGGCGGCATGATGCTCGCCTTCGGCATCATGTGTGCCGTGTTCGAGGCCAGGAACTCCGGCCACGGACAGGTGGTCGACGCGGCGGTGCTCGATGGCGCCGCGCTGCTCACCTCCATTGTCTGCGAGCTGCGTGCCATCGGCCACTGGAAGGACGAGCGCGAGTCCAACCTGCTCGACGGAGGTTCACACTTCTACGACACCTACGAGTGCGCCGACGGGCAGTGGATCTCCATCGGCGCCCTGGAGCCGCAGTTCTATGCGCTGCTGCTCGAGAAGCTGCAGATTGACGACCCGGAGTTCCAGCGCCAGCGCGACCCTGCCGCGTGGGCCTCGCTGAAGGCCAGGATGGCGGCCATCTTCCGCAGCCAGCCGAGCGTCCACTGGTGTGCGCTGCTGGAAAACACCGACGTCTGCTTTGCCCCGGTGCTGAGCACCGGGGACGCTGCGCGCCACCCGCACAACACGGCGCGGGCCACGTTCTTCGAAAGCCAGGGCGTGGTGCAGCCGTCGCCGGCGCCGCGTTTCAGCCGCACGCCGGCAGGCCAACCCGGCCCCGCGCCCTACATCGGCGAGCACGATGACGAACTGCTCTGAGCGGGACGGACGATGCAACTCGGACTGACCGACAGGGTCGCGATCGTCACCGGCTCGGGCCGCGGCATCGGCGCCGAAACCGCGCGCGCGCTGGCGGAAGAAGGCGCGCGCATCGTCGTGACGGATATCGACGCACAAGCGGCCGCCGACAGCTGCGCCGCCCTGCAAGGCGCCGGCTTCAGCGCCATCGCCGTCGCGGCCGACGTGACGAACTCCGCCGACGTCGAACGCGTCGTTCAGGCGGCACTCAACTCCTTCGGCAGCGTCCATGTCCTGGTGAACAACGCCGGTTTCGCCCGCGACGCACGCATCACCAAACTCACCGAAACCGACTGGGACGCCGTGGTCGACACCGTCCTGAAGGGCGCCTTCCTCTGCACCAAGGCGGTGGCGCCGCTGATGGCTGCGCAGCACTGGGGCCGCGTCGTCAACATCTCGTCGCGCGCGCACCTTGGCAAT
>DASUDL010000041.1:0-18497 GCA_036275615.1 Solimonas sp. | reverse complement strand
GTGCGGAGTTCGAGGCGTACACCCCCTATTTCTATTCTTCCTACGACGAGGAGAACGAGGCGGCGCCCTCCTCCCGGAAGAAGGTGGTGATCCTCGGGGGCGGTCCCAACCGGATCGGGCAGGGGATCGAGTTCGACTACTGCTGCTGCCATGCCGCGTTCGCCCTCCGCGAGGAGGGGATCGAGAGCATCATGGTCAACTGCAACCCCGAGACCGTGTCGACCGACTACGACACCTCGGATCGCCTGTACTTCGAGCCGCTGACCTTCGAGGACGTGATGGAAATCATCGACCTCGAGAAGCCCAAGGGCGTGATCGTGCAGTTCGGCGGTCAGACGCCGCTGAAGCTGGCGCAGCAGCTGGAGGCGGCCGGCGCACCGATCATTGGCACCACGCCCGACGCCATCGACCTTGCCGAGGACCGCGAGCGCTTCCAGAAGCTGGTCGACAAGCTCGGCCTGCTGCAGCCGCCCAACGGCACCGCCACCTCCGAGAAGCAGGCGCTCAGCGTCGCCAACAAGGTCGGCTACCCGCTGGTGGTACGTCCTTCATACGTGCTTGGTGGCCGCGCCATGGAGATCGTCTACGACGATGAGGACCTGCAGCGCTACATGCGCGAGGCGGTCAAGGTCTCGAACGATTCGCCGGTGCTGCTCGACCGCTTCCTCAACAATGCGATCGAGGTGGACGTCGACGCCCTGGCCGACGGCAAGGACGTGGTCATCGGCGGCATCATGGAGCACATCGAGGAGGCCGGCGTGCACTCCGGCGACTCCGCCTGCTCGCTGCCGGCGCATTCGCTGCCGAAGAAGGTACTTGAAGAAATCCGCAGCCAGATCGTCAAGCTGGCCAAGGCGCTGAACGTCGTCGGCCTGATGAACACCCAGTTCGCGGTCCAGGACGGCAAGGTCTATCTGCTGGAAGTGAACCCGCGTGCCTCGCGCACCAGCCCCTTCGTGTCCAAGGCCACCGGCCGGCCGCTGGCGAAAGTGGCCGCGCGCTGCATGGCCGGACAGTCGCTCAAGGCCCAGGGCGTGACCCATGAGATCCTGCCGAAGTACTACTCGGTGAAGGAATCGGTGTTCCCCTTCAACAAGTTCCCGAGCGTCGATCCGCTCCTGGGGCCCGAGATGCGCTCGACCGGCGAGGTCATGGGCACCGGCGCCCACTTCGGCGAGGCCTTCCACAAGGCCCTGCTCGCCGCCGGCATGAACCTGCCGCGCTCCGGCACGGCGTTCATCTCGGTCCGCGACCAGGACAAGAAGAAGGCGATCGAGCTGGCGCGGATCCTGACTGGCAAGGGCTTCAAGGTCACCGCCACGCACGGCACGGCGGCAGCCATCCAGAAGGCCGGCATCGAGTGTCTGGGCGTGAACAAGGTCAAGGAAGGCCGTCCGCACTGCGTCGACATGATCAAGAATGGCGAGATCCACTTCGTGGCCAACACCACGGAAGGGAAGAAGTCGATCGAGGAGTCGCGTTCGATCCGTTCGGCCGCGATCCAGCACAAGGTCTGCTACTTCACCACCATCGCTGGCGCCCTGGCGGCGGCAGTGGCCATGGATCACCTCGACGAGCTCGACGTGAACCGCCTGCAGAGCCTGCACGCCCAGCTGCACTGAAGGGGCCGCCGGACGGTCGCGGCCGGGGCTTTCCCCGGCCGTGAGCCGGCGCTATCGTTAGTCCAACCCCAACCACCCCGCCAGCCGCTGCGAGATGCGGCCGGCATTGTTTTGGTCTGAAGAACCCATGAGCAAGACCCCCATGACGGCCCGCGGCGCCGAGAAGCTGCGTGAGGAACTGCGTCATCGCAAGAGCGAGTTGCGTCCGAAGATCATTGCCGATATCGAGGAAGCCCGGAAGCAGGGTGACCTGCGCGAGAACGCCGAGTACCACGCGGCCCGCGAGCAGCACGGCTTCAACGAGGGTCGCATCACCGAGATCGAGGCGAAGCTGTCGACGGCGCAGGTGATCGATGTGACCCAGATGAATGCCAAGGGCAAGGTGATCTTCGGTGCGACCGTGGAGCTGTCGGATGCCGACAGCGGCGAGGAGCTGCGCTACCAGATCGTCGGTGAGGACGAGGCCGACGCCAAGGCCGGACTGCTGTCGCTCAACAGCCCGATCGCCCGCGCCCTGATCGGCAAGGGCGAGGGCGACTTCGCGCAGGTGTCCACGCCCAAGGGCGTGCGCGAGTTCGAGATCGTCAAGGTTCTCTACATCTGAGGCCGGAGTGACCCAGAAGCACCGCCCGAGCTCGAAGCGCTGGCTGGCCGAACACGAGGCCGACCATTACGTGCACGAGGCGCGGCGCCTGGGCTATCGCTCCAGGGCCGTGTTCAAGCTCAAGGAACTGCACGAGAAGGACAAGCTGCTGCGTCCCGGCCAGGTCGTGGTCGATCTGGGGGCGGCGCCTGGGGGTTGGAGCCAATACGCCCGGCCGCTGCTGGGCGCCAAGGGTCGGCTGTTTGCCTTGGACATTCTGCCGATGGATCCACTGCCCGGCGTCGAGTTCCTGCTCGGCGACTTCCGCGAGGAGGCGGTTCTCCGGGAACTGGAGGCCCGGGTGGGGGAGCAGGCGGTGGACCTTGTATTGAGCGACATGGCCCCCAATATCAGTGGCATCGATGCCGCGGACCAGGCGGGCAGCATCCACCTGTGCGAGCTGGCCCTGGAATTTGCCCAGGCGCACCTCAAGCCGAAAAGCGGGGTATTCCTGACCAAGATCTTCCAGGGCGAGGGCTTCGATCCGTATCTCAGGACACTGCGAGAAGCCTTTGAATCGGTGACGATTCGGAAACCAAAAGCCTCGCGGCCCCGTAGTAGGGAAGTCTATCTTCTGGCGCGCAACTTTCGCGCGGTGTAAGGTTCAAAAACGTCGTAACGAGCGGGTAGGAACTGATTTGAACGATCTGGCCAAGAATCTGCTGCTCTGGGTGGTCATCCTTGTCGTGCTGATGGGGGTGTTCCAGAGCTTTTCCTCGCGCTCGCGCGCGCAGCCGGAGCTTGCCTACTCCGAGTTCATGAGCCAGGTCCGCGATGGCAACGTCGCCGAGGTCGTGATCGAGGATCGTCTGATCCGGGGCGAGATGAAGGGTGGCTCGCGCTTCATCGCCGTGAGCCCGGAAACCAACAACAGCGCCATGGTCGGCGAGCTGCTGAACAACAACGTCAAGTTCAGCGGTGCCCTGCCGAAGGAAACCCCGATCCTCCTGCAACTGTTGTTCAATGCTTTCCCGATCCTGCTGCTGATCGCGGTCTGGGTGTACTTCATGCGCCAGATGCAGGGCGGCGGCGGCGGCCGTGGCGCCATGTCCTTCGGCAAGAGCCGCGCACGCATGCTCAATGCCGACCAGGTGAAGCTCACCTTCAACGATGTCGCCGGCTGCGAGGAGGCCAAGCAGGAAGTGGCCGAGCTCGTCGATTTCCTCAAGGACCCGGGCAAGTTCCAGAAGCTGGGCGGCAAGATCCCGCGCGGCGTCCTGATGGTGGGCTCGCCGGGCACTGGCAAGACGCTGCTGGCCAAGGCGATCGCCGGCGAGGCCGGTGTGCCGTTCTTCACCATTTCCGGCTCCGACTTTGTCGAGATGTTCGTGGGTGTCGGTGCCAGCCGCGTGCGCGACATGTTCGAGCAGGCCAAGAAGCACGCGCCCTGCATCATCTTCATTGACGAAATCGATGCCGTGGGTCGCCATCGTGGCGCCGGTCTCGGCGGCGGTCACGATGAGCGCGAGCAGACCCTGAACCAGTTGCTGGTCGAGATGGATGGCTTCGAGGGCAGCGAGGGCGTGATCGTCATCGCCGCCACCAACCGCCCCGATGTGCTCGACCCGGCCCTGCTGCGTCCGGGTCGCTTTGACCGCCAGGTGGTGGTGCCCCTGCCCGATGTCCGCGGCCGCGAGCAGATCCTCAAGGTGCATATCCGTGCCGTGCCGTTGGCCGACAACGTGAAGCCGGAAATCATTGCGCGGGCTACCCCGGGGTTCTCGGGTGCGGATCTCGCCAACCTGGTGAACGAGGCGGCCCTGTTCGCGGCGCGCGCCAACAAGCGCCTGGTCGATCACGACGACTTCGAGCGCGCCAAGGACAAGATCATGATGGGCGCCGAGCGCCGCTCGATGGTCATGTCCGAGGACGAGAAGAAGCTCACCGCCTACCACGAGGCCGGCCACGCCATCGTCGGCCTTTCAGTGCCGGAACACGATCCGGTCTACAAGGTGACGATCATCCCGCGCGGCCGCGCGCTGGGGGTGACCATGTTCCTGCCGGAAGAGGACCGCTACAGCTACACCAAGCAGCGCCTGAACTCGCAGATCTGCTCGCTGTTCGGCGGCCGCATCGCCGAGGAGATCATCTTCGGCCTAGACAAGGTCACCACCGGTGCCAGCAACGATATCGAACGGGCGACCGACATCGCCCGCAACATGGTCACCAAGTGGGGCATGTCCGACAAGCTGGGCCCGCTGGCCTACTCGGAGGAGAGCGGCGAGGTCTTCCTCGGCAAATCCGTGACCCAGACCAAGAACGTCTCCGACGGCACCGCCCATGCCATCGACGAGGAGATCCGGATCGTCATCGAGCGCAACTACGCCCGGGCCAAGGAGATCATTGAGAGCCATCTCGATGTCCTCCATGCCATGGCCGACGCCCTGATCAAGTACGAGACGATCGATTCGGAGCAGATCAAGCGCCTGATGGCGGGCCAGGACCCCGGTCCGCCGGAAAGCTGGAACGACAGCAGCGGCGGCCGACCGGACGGTGGCTCCTCGCGGCCCTCGGCCGACAAGGCCAAGCCGAGCCCGACGGCAAAGCCGGCCAGTCAGACCTGATCCAGAACGGGGCCGTAACGGCCCCGTTTTCTGTGCGTGATCCTCCAGCTCCGCAGCCGCCGCCTGGACCTGGCCACGCCCCGCGTCATGGGCGTGCTCAACGTCACGCCCGACTCCTTCTCCGATGGCGGCCGTCACCTTGATACGGAGGCGGCATTGGCCCGGGCCCGCGAGATGGCCGGGGAGGGCGCGGCGATCATCGACGTGGGCGGCGAGTCCACCCGTCCCGGTGCCGCGCCGGTAGGGGTGCAGGAGGAACTTGATCGCGTCGTGCCGGTGATCGAGCGCCTGGCGCGTGAGCTCGACGTGGTGATCTCCGTCGACACGATGAAGCCCGCGGTGATGCAGGCCGCTTGTGCCGCCGGGGCCGAGCTGATCAACGATGTACTCGCCCTGCGGGCGCCGGGGGCACTGTCGGTGGCCGCAAGCAGCGGTGCGGCGGTCTGCCTGATGCACATGCAGGGCGAGCCGCGCAGCATGCAGGTCGCGCCGGCCTACGGCGCCGTCGTGACGGAGGTGCGTGAATTCCTCGCGGAGCGCATGGTTGTTGCCCAGCGCGCGGGCATTGCCCGGGAGCGCCTGCTGGTTGACCCTGGTTTCGGCTTCGGCAAGACCCTGGCGCACAACCTCGCGCTGCTCGGGCAGCTGCCGGCCTTCCACGACCTGGCGGTTCCGCTCCTGGTGGGGCTTTCCCGAAAGTCCATGTTCCAGCAGCTGCTGGGCCGACCCCTGGCGCAGCGACTGCCGGCGTCGGTCGCGGCCGCCACCCTTGCGGTTTGGCAGGGCGCGGCTATAGTTCGCGCGCATGACGTGGCGGCGACGGTCGACGCCCTCCGGCTCGCCGCGGCCGTACAGCAATCAAGGGGTAGCCAGTGACTCGCAAGTACTTTGGGACCGATGGCGTGCGTGGCCGGGTCGGCGAGACGCCGATGACGCCGGATTTCGCGCTCAAGCTGGGCTGGGCGGCCGGCCGTGTCCTGGCGCGCCAGCCCGGTGCGCGCGTGGTCATCGGCAAAGACACGCGGCGCTCGGGCTATGTCTTCGAATCGGCACTCGAGGCCGGTTTCGCGGCGGCCGGCGTCGAGGTCGACCTGCTGGGCCCGCTGCCCACCCCGGGCGTCGCCTACCTGACCCGCGCCCTGCGGGCGCAGGCCGGCGTGGTGATCTCGGCCTCGCACAACCCCCATCACGACAACGGCGTGAAGTTCTTCAATGCCGAGGGGGGCAAGCTCAATGACGACATCGAGCTGGAGATCGAGGCCCTGCTCGAACAGCCGCTGGTCTGCGTGGCCCCGGAGCAGCTCGGTCGCGCCAAGCGCATCAACGACGCGCCGGGTCGCTACATCGAATTCTGCAAGAGCAGCTTTGACGGTGACCACCTGAAGGGCCTGCGTCTGGTGGTCGACTGCGCGCACGGGGCGGCCTACAAGGTCGCCCCGTCGGTGCTGGAGGAACTCGGCGCGACGGTATTTGCAATCGGTGACCGTCCTGATGGGCTCAACATCAACCAGGACTGCGGCTCGACCCATCTGGACGCGCTCAAGGCCGCCGTGAAGCGGCATGGTGCCGACCTGGGCATTGCCCTGGATGGTGATGCCGACCGTTGTCTGCTCGTGGACGGGCAGGGTCGCGAGATCGATGGCGACGGGATTCTCTACATCATTGCCCGCGCGCGTCTGGCGACGGGTGGCGTGCGCGGGCCGATCGTGGGCACGCTGATGTCCAATCTTGGACTCGAGCATGCACTCCAGAAGCTGGGCCTGCCCTTCGAGCGCGCCAAGGTGGGCGATCGTTATGTCATGGAACTGCTGCGCGCCAAGGGCGGCATCCTGGGCGGCGAGACCTCCGGGCACACGATCTGCCTCGACAAGACCACGACCGGCGACGGTCTGGTGTCTGCCCTCCAGGTGCTGGCTGCCATGCGTCGCCAGCAGGCGAGCCTCGCCGACCTGGTGCGTGACCTCAAGACCTACCCTCAGCAACTGATCAACATCCCGGTCAAGGGCAAGGCGGCCGCGCTGCTCAAGGATCCCGCGGTACTGGCTGCGGAGCAGGCCACGCAGGCGCGCCTGGCCGGACGGGGTCGCACCCTGCTGCGCGCTTCGGGCACCGAGCCCCTGATCCGGGTCATGGTCGAGGCCGAGGATCCGGACGAGACGCGTCGGGAGGCGGAGTTCATCGCCGCCCAGGTCCGGGCCCTGGCGGCCTGATCCCGCATACAAACAACACAAGAAGTTCTGGAGGAGATTCGCGCATGACCCGTCGCATGATGGTGGCCGGCAACTGGAAGATGAATGGTTCGCGCGGCGCCAATACGAGCCTGGTGCACGACATCGTGTTCGACGCGCGCAAGACGCCGGATATCGAGGTACTGGTGTGCCCGCCGGCGCTGTACCTGGAGTCGGTGGGGCAGCAGATCGCCGGCAGCCCGGTGCAGCTCGGAGCGCAGGATCTCTGCGAGCAGGAGAAGCCGGGGGCCTTCACCGGCGAGATCCACGGCGGCATGCTCAAGGACATCGGCTGCAATCACGTTCTGGTCGGGCACTCGGAGCGTCGCGCGCTTTACGGCGAGAGCGATGCGCTGGTTGCTCGCAAGTTCTGCACCGCCCAGGCTTGCGGCCTGATCCCGATCCTGTGCGTGGGCGAAACCCTGGCCGAGCGCGAGGCGGGACAGACCGAAGCCGTGCTGGCCCGCCAGCTCGAGGCCGTGGTCGCAGCGGCCGGCATCGCGGCGTTCCGCAGCGCCATCATTGCCTATGAGCCCGTCTGGGCCATCGGTACCGGCAAGACCGCGACGCCCGAGCAGGCCCAGGGAGCGCATGCCTACCTCCGTAGCCGATTGGCCATTGCCGATGCTAAAATCGCAAATTCGACCCGTATCCTGTACGGCGGCAGCGTTAAGGCGGACAACGCCGAGACCCTGTTCGCCGGTGCCGATGTGGACGGCGGGTTGATCGGCGGCGCCTCGTTGAAGGCGCAGGAATTCCTGGCGATCTGCGCAGCTGCGCAGACGCAGAGCAAGTGAGTCGGGCATGTATACGTTTCTGGTGATTGTGCAGGTGTTGGTGGCCGTGGCCCTCGTGGGCCTGATCCTGATCCAGCACGGCAAGGGTGCTGATGCCGGCGCTGCCTTCGGTAGCGGGGCTTCGGGCACGGTGTTCGGTTCGCGCGGTTCGGCCAACTTCCTCTCGCGTTCGACGGCGTGGCTTGCGACGGTGTTCTTCTGCGTCAGCCTGGCCCTGGCCTACTGGGTCCACGGCCAGCGCGAGAGCCAGTCGGTGGTCGACAAGATCGAGACCCCGGCGGTGGAAGCGCCGGCCACGACGACCGAGCCGGCCATCGCTCCGGTCGACGCGGCGAAGCCGGCCGAGCAGGCGCCGGTCGTTCCGGAATAGAGACAAATTGCAGGGCGGGCGCTACACTGCGCGCCCCGTTTTTCCGGTCACGTGCCCACGTGGTGGAATTGGTAGACACACTACCTTGAGGTGGTAGCGGCGAAAGTCATGGGAGTTCGAGTCTCTCCGTGGGCACCAACGCAAACAACCCGGCCATGGCCGGGTTTTTTGTTGGAAATTCGCTTGCGACCCCGGGGCTTGGTCGCTATACTTCTCGTCTGTCTGGTGCGGGGTGGAGCAGCCCGGCAGCTCGTCGGGCTCATAACCCGAAGGTCGCAGGTTCAAATCCTGCCCCCGCTACCAAAAAAGCAAGCCTTCAAAAAGGCCCCTTCGAGGGCCTTTTTTATTGGCTTCGCGCAGCCTCGGCTGTGCGGGGCCCTGTGACGGATGGGTGCATGGCGGTCCTACGCGAACGATTGCAGCAGCTGCTCGAGCCGGTGGTGGAAGCCATCGGCTACGAACTCGTGCTGCTCGAATTCAGCCCCAGCGCCAGCAACTCCCTGCTGCGTATCTACATCGACAGCCCTGGCGGCATCGGTCTGGATGACTGCGAGAAGGTCAGCCGGGAGGTTTCGGGCGTTCTGGATGTCGAGGACCCCATCAGCACGGCATTTCGTCTTGAAGTCTCGTCGCCCGGCCTGGACCGGCCGCTGGCCAAGCCGGCGCACTACGAGCGTTTCATGAACGAGCAGGCGAAGGTGCAGCTCATTGCGCCGCGCAACGGCCGCCGCCGTTTCGTCGGCTGGATCCGCGGTGTCAATGCGACCGCGGTGACCCTGGAAACGTCCGAAGGGACAGTGGAACTGCCGCTGGCCGAGATCGAGCGCTCGCGTCTGGTGCCGGAATACGATCGGGAGTAAGAAAACCATGAACAAGAACATTCTCTTGATGGTGGACGTTGTCTCCAACGAGAAAGGCGTCGAGAAGGAACTGATCTTCCAGGCATTGGAGGCCGCGCTGGCTTCGGCTGGCAAGGAACAGTACGGCGACGAGTCGGAGCTGCGCGTGGCGATCGACCGCACCAGCGGCGAGTACGAGACCTATCGCCGCTGGACCGTCCTCGAGGACGAGAGCGAGGAGTTCGAATACCCCGAGCGCCAGATCAAGCTCTCCTACGCGCAGAAGGAGAACGCCGCTGCCAATCCCGGCGACGTGATCGAGCACAAGGTCGCCTCGGTGGACTTCGGCCGCATTGGCGCGCAGAAGGCCAAGCAGGTCATCGTTCAGAAGGTGCGCGAGGCCGAGCGTGCGCAGGTTGTCGCCGCCTACAAGAGCCGCGTTGGCGAACTCATCTCCGGCCAGGTCAAGCGCCTGGAGCGGGGCAGTGTGATCGTCGATCTCGGCAACAATGCCGAGGCAATCATCCTGCGCGACCAGCTGATCCCGCGCGAACCCGCTCGTCCTGGCGATCGCATCCGCGGCTACCTTTACGAGGTGAGCCCGCAGGTCCGTGGCCCGCAGCTGTTCCTGTCGCGGACTTCGCCGCAGTACCTGATGGAGCTGTTCAAGCTCGAGGTGCCGGAAATTGCCCAGGGCCTGATCGAGCTCAAGGGCGCTGCCCGCGATCCGGGGCTGCGCGCCAAGATCGCGGTCCAGGCCAAGGACAAGCGCATCGACCCCGTCGGCGCCTGCGTCGGCATGCGCGGTTCGCGCGTGCAGAGCGTGTCCAACGAACTCGCCGGCGAGCGCGTCGACATCGTGCCCTGGGACGACAATATCGCCCAGTTCGTGATCAACGCCATGGCGCCGGCCGAGGTCGAGACCATCGTCGTCGACGAGGAATCTCACTCGATGACCATCGGCGTGTCCGAGGAGAAGCTGGCCCAGGCCATCGGCCGCGGCGGGCAGAACGTGCGCCTGGCCTCCGAGCTCACCGGCTGGGCGCTCAACGTCATGACCTCGGCGGATGCCGAGGCGCGCAAGGAGCAGGAAAACCAGTCGGTCCTGCAGATGTTCATGGACAGCCTGGACGTCGATGCCGAAGTGGCGGGCGTGCTGGTCCAGGAAGGCTTCACCACGCTGGAAGAGATCGCCTACGTTCCGACGCAGGAGCTGACGCAGATCGAGGAATTCGACGAGTCGATCGTCGAGGAACTGCGCAATCGTGCCCGCGACATCCTGCTGACCAAGGCGATCGCCAAGGCCGAACAGCGCGCGCATGCCACGCCGGCCGAGGACCTCCTGGCCCTGGACGGCATGGACGAGGACACCGCCTATCAGCTGGCCGAGGCTGGCATGGCGACCTGCGAGGCGCTGGCTGACCTCGCGACTGACGAATTGCTGGAAAAGCTGCCCGACCTCGGTGAGGAACGTGCATCGGCACTGATCATGGCGGCCCGCGCCAAGGCTTACGCCTGATCTCTCACAGCGGCACGCCTTCGGGGAATACGATGTCTACGGTAACCGTTCAGGATTTCGCCAAGGAACTGGCCAGGCCGGTCGAAGAGCTGCTTGCGCAGTTCAAGGAAGCCGGTGTCTCCGTGGGTGGCGCCCAGGCGGCGATCACTGCCGAGGACAAGGTCGCGCTGCTCAACTACCTGCGCCAGAAGGCGCCCGGTGCTGGTGCGGGCGGCACGCTGGGTGCCGGCGCCAGCCGCATCACGCTCAAGCGCAAGGAAACCACCGAGCTCAAGCTGGGCGGTGGGCGTGGTGTCCCCACCAAGACCATCAGCATCGAGGTGCGCAAGAAGCGCACCTACGTTAAGAGCGAGGAATCGGACGTGGCCGCGCCCGGGGCGGCGGTTGCCGCACCGGTGCCCGAGGTCGAGGCGGATCCGGAAGTGCTGCGCCTTGCGGCGGAGGCTGCTGCCAAGGCCGAAGCCGAGCACGCCGCTGCCGCCAGCGCGGCGGCCGAGGCGGCTGCCCGTCGCGACCAGGAGGAAACCGAGCGTCGCGAGCGTGACGAAGAGGAGATTCGCCAGCGCGCTGCCGCGGAAGCGGCGCAGAAGGAGGCCCGTGCCGAGCACGAGCGCCGCCTGAAGGAAGACCCGCTGTACAAGGCCAAGTGGGATGCCGAGCAGTCGCGCAATCGCGCCGCCGAGAACATCCGTCGTGCGGCCGAAGCCGCCAAGGCGCTCGCGGCCCAGCCGGCGGCTCCAACCCCGGCTCCTGGCGCCGCGAAGAAGCCGGTAACGGCTGATGCCCGGCCGGGTCGCGACACCAAGGACAATCGCCAGCATCGCACCGAGCTGCACCTGGCCGAGGGCAAGGGCGGCAAGCGCGACAAGAAGCAGAAGAAGCCTTCGGGCAAGATCCGCGTCGACAACGTGCACGGTTTCGAGAAGCCGGTGGCGCCGATCGTCCGCGAGGTCGAGGTGCCCGAGGCGATCACGGTCGGCGAACTCGCCAACCGCATGGCGGTGAAGGCCACCGAACTCATCAAGGTCATGATGAAGAACGGCGTCATGGCCACGATCAACCAGACCCTGGACCAGGATACGGCCGCGCTGATGGTCGAGGAGATGGGCCACAAGGTGCGCACGGTCAAGGCCAGTGACCTTGAGGACAGCCTCGAGCAGGCGGTGACCGGTGGCAAGCAGGATGTCGAGACCATCTCGCGTCCGCCCGTGGTCACGATCATGGGCCATGTCGACCATGGCAAGACCTCGCTGCTCGACCACATCCGCAAGACCCGCGTGGCTGCGGGCGAGGCTGGCGGCATCACCCAGCACATCGGTGCGTACCACGTGACGACGCCCAAGGGCATCATCACCTTCCTCGACACCCCGGGCCATGCCGCGTTCACCAAGATGCGCGCCCGCGGTGCCCAGGTGACGGACATCGTCATCCTGGTGGTTGCCGGCGACGATGGCGTGATGCCGCAGACGCGCGAGGCCGTGCAGCACGCCCGTGCAGCCAAGGCACCGCTGGTGGTCGCGGTCACGAAGATGGACAAGCAGACCGCGAACATGGATCGCGTGAAGAACGAGCTGCTGAAGGAAGAGGTGGTATCGGAAGACTACGGCGGCGACGTGCAGTTCGTGGGCGTGTCCGCGCACACCGGCCTGGGTATCGACGAGCTTCTCGACGCGATCCTGCTGCAGGCCGAGGTGCTCGAGCTCAAGGCCCCGATCGAGGCCCTGGCGCGCGGTGCCATCCTCGAATCCTCGGTGGAGAAGGGCCGTGGCCCCGTGGCCACCGTGCTGGTGCGCGCCGGCACCCTGAAGCAGGGTGACGTGATCCTCACCGGCCCGCATTTCGGTCGCGTCCGCGCCATGTTCGATGAGGCTGGCCGTCCGGTGAAGGAAGCAGGGCCGTCGATCCCGGTCCAGGTGCTCGGCCTGTCGGGCGCCCCGGATGCAGGCGACGACGTGGTGGTGGTTGCCGACGAGCGCAAGGCGCGCGAACTGGCCCTGCTGCGCGAGCAGAAGCTGCGCGAGCAGAAGCTGGCCCAGTCGCAGGCCGTGCGCATGGACCAGTTCATGACGCGCATGGGCGAGGGCGAAGTCAAGCAGCTCAACCTCATGGTCAAGGCCGACGTCCAGGGTTCCGCGGAGGCCATCACCGAGGCCCTGCGCAAGATTCCGAGCGAAGAGGTCAAGGTCAACGTGCTGTCGACCGCCCTCGGCGGCATCAACGAGTCGGATGTCGATCTGGCGATGGCCTCGAAGGCCATCATCATCGGCTTCAACGTCCGTGCCGATGCCGGCGCGCGCAAGCGCGTGCAGGACACGGGCGTCGACGTGCGCTACTACTCGATCATCTACAACATCATCGACGACGTCAGCGCCGCGATCTCGGGCCTGCTGGGCACCGAGACCCGCGAGCAGATCGTGGGTATCGCCCAGGTGCGCGACGTGTTCCGCAGCTCCAAGCTCGGCAACATTGCAGGCTGCCTGGTTATCGAAGGCTCGGTGCAGAAGAGCCTGCCGATCCGCGTGCTGCGCAACCAGACGGTCATCTACGAAGGCGTGCTGGAATCGCTGCGCCGTTTCAAGGACGACGTCCAGAAGGTCGAGGCCGGCACGGAGTGCGGCATCGGCGTGAAGGACTACAACGACATCAAGAACGGCGACCAGATCGAGTGCTTCCAGCGCATCGAAGTCCAACGTTCGGTGCAGGCGGCCGCGTGAGCCCGGCCCCGGTCCGGTGACGGACCGGGGTTTCCGCCATGAAGGAATATCCGCGCAAGCTCCGCATCAACACCCAGCTGCAGGCCGAGCTGGCAGCCTTGATCCGCGACGAGCTGTCCGATCCGCGCGTGAAAGGCGTGACGGTGACGGGCGTGGACGTCTCCCCGGACATGCGCAATGCCCGCGTCACGGTCAGCTCGCTGGGCAGCGATGCCGAGCTGGCCGAGGCGATCAAGGGTCTGAAGCACGCGGCGGGCAAGCTCCGCCACGAACTGGGCGAGCGCCTCAAGCTGCGCTACATGCCGCAGCTGCATTTCACTCCCGACCTGGCCCTGCGCGAGGGCGACCGGATCAGCGCGCTGATCCGCAAGGCCGTCGCCGACGACGAAAACCACGGCAGCTGAGGGTCGCATGTCGGCCCCCCGGCGAACCCCCCGTCGCGAACTGAGCGGCATCCTGCTGCTCGACAAGCCCACGGGCATCAGCTCCAACGACGCGCTGCAGCGCGCCAAGCGCATCTTCAGGGCTGCCAAGGCCGGCCATACCGGCAGCCTCGATCCCCTGGCCACCGGGGTGCTACCGCTGTGCTTCGGTGAGGCCACCAAGCTCTGCGGCGTGCTGCTGGAGTCGGACAAGGTCTATCGGGCCAGAGCCCGGCTCGGGGTCCGGACTGCCACCGGCGATTCCGAGGGCGAGCCGGTTGCGCACTCGGCTGCCCTGCTCGATCGGGCGGGCCTGGAAGCGGTGCTGCCGCGCTTCCTCGGGGCCCTGCGCCAGATCCCCCCCATGTACTCCGCCCTGAAGCGCGAGGGGCGACCCCTCTACGAACTGGCACGTGCCGGCATAGAGGTGGAGCGGGAGGCTCGGGACATCGTGGTCCACCGCCTGGAGC
This sequence comes from Solimonas sp., assembly GCA_036275615.1. Lineage (GTDB taxonomy): Bacteria > Pseudomonadota > Gammaproteobacteria > Nevskiales > Nevskiaceae > Solimonas. The sequence goes on along the minus strand of DASUDL010000041.1, from coordinate 4,309 downwards.
TGTTGTCCTTCGGCGAGGGGCATTTCGAGGTCGAGGTACATTGCTCCAAGGGCACCTACATCCGCACCCTGGTCGAGGACCTGGCTGCTGCGGCTGGCGAGTGTGCCCACCTCGTGGCCCTGCGCCGCACCGCCGTCACCCCCTTCGCGGGCCATCCCTTGGCCGACTTTGCGGCCCTGGAAGCGGCCGCCGAGGCGGGCGAGGGGGCGCTGGACGCCCTGCTGCTCAGTCCGGCCGAAGGCTTGCGGCACTGGCCCAGCGTCCGGGTCGACCCGGCGCAGGCGGCGGCCCTGGCCCAGGGCAAGGCGGTGAGCCTGGACGGCCTGCCCACCCATGACCGCCTGGCGGTCCTGGACGGGGATGGCGCCTTGCTGGGCCTGGCCGAGAGCCGGGAGGGGGGCTGCATCCAGCCTCGTCGCTGGCTGGTACGTGCTGCGGCAGCTTGTGGCTAGGCCTCGGTAAACGCTATGATATTGGACTTAGCAAAGCGATCAGATATTCGATTTTCCGGAGTGGCAAGCAATGACGTTGACGGTTGAGCGTAAGGCGGACGTGGTCAAGAAGTTCGCTCGCGGCAAGGGTGACACGGGTTCGCCGGAAGTGCAGGTGGCCCTGCTGACGGAGCGCATCAACGCCCTGTCTCCGCACTTCGAACAGCACAAGAAGGACAACCACTCCCGCCGTGGCCTTCTGAAGATGGTGAACCAGCGCCGCCAGATGCTGGATTACCTGAAGAGCGCCGACGAAGCGCGCTACAGCAAGCTGATCGCCGAACTCGGTCTGCGCCGCTAACAGCGGCGCTTTCGGTTTTACCGTCCCACAAAATTTCTAGCAGGTGCTCCCTATGGCAATCCCTGCCACTCCCGCCGTGGCCGTCAAGAAGACGTTCAAGTACGGCAAGCACACCGTTACCCTCGAGCACGGCGCCATCGCCCGCCAGGCCGGTGCTGCCGTCATCGTCAGCATGGACGAAACCGTCGTGCTGGTCTCCGTGGTCGGCAAGAAGGAAGCCAAGCCCGAACAGGACTTCTTCCCGCTCACCGTCGACTACATGGAGAAGTTCTACGCCGGCGGCCGCATCCCCGGTGGCTTCTTCAAGCGTGAAGGCCGTCCGACCGAGAAGGAGACGCTGACCTCCCGCCTGATCGATCGTCCGATCCGCCCGCTGTTCCCCGAGGGTTTCTACAACGAGATCCAGATCGTTGCGATGGTGATGTCGCTCAACCCCGAGGTTGACGGCGACATCCCGGCGATGCTCGGCGCCTCCGCGGCGCTGGCCCTCTCCGGTGTGCCCTTCCAGGGCCCGATTGGCGCCGCGCGCGTGGGCTACAAGGATGGCAACTACCTCCTGAACCCGACGGTTTCCGAGCTGGAGACCTCGCAGCTCGACCTCGTCGTCGCCGGCACGAAGGACGCCGTGCTGATGGTGGAGTCGGAAGCCCAGATGCTGTCCGAGCAGGTCATGCTCGGCGCGGTGCTGTTCGGCCACGAGCAGATGCAGGCCGCGATCCTGGCCATCAACGAGTTCACCGCTGCCGCCGGCAAGCCGAAGTGGCAGTGGCAGGCCCCGGACCGCACTGCGGTCAAGGGTTTCGTCGCCCAGTTCGAAGGCGCCATCGCCGAGGGCTACGGCTACACGGACAAGCAGACCCGCTACGGCAAGCTCGACGAAGTCGCCAAGAAGGCCAAGGCAGCGCGTCCGGCTGATGCGCCCTTCACCGAGAACCAGGTCAAGGCCGAGCTCGAGGAGCTCAAGGCCAAGATCGTGCGCAACCGCATTCTCGACGGCGCCCCCCGCATCGATGGCCGTGACAAGTTCACGGTGCGTCCGCTGGCCATGACCACCGGCGTGCTGCCGCGCACCCACGGCTCGGCGCTGTTCACCCGCGGCGAGACGCAGGTGCTGGCGATCACGACCCTGGGTTCCGGCAAGGACTACCAGATCATCGACGCCATCGAAGGCGAGTGGCATGAGCACTTCATGTTCCACTACAACTTCCCGCCGTACTGCGTTGGCGAGACGGGCCGTCTCAACGCCCCGAAGCGCCGCGAGATCGGCCACGGCCGCCTCGCCAAGCGTGGCGTTGCCGCGGTGATGCCGGACCTGGACAAGGAATTCCCGTACGTCGTGCGCGTGGTCTCGGAAGTCACCGAGTCCAACGGCTCGTCGTCGATGGCCTCGGTCTGCGGTTCGAGCCTGGCGCTGATGGACGCTGGCGTGCCGATCAAGGCGCCGGTGGCCGGCGTCGCCATGGGCCTGATCCTCGAGGAAGGCCGCTGGGCGGTCCTCACCGACATCCTCGGTGACGAAGACCACCTTGGCGACATGGACTTCAAGGTCGCGGGCACCGAGGGCGGCATCACTGCCCTGCAGATGGACATCAAGGTCGCCGGCATCACCGGCGAGATCATGGCCCAGGCCCTGACCCAGGCGAAGGCTGCGCGTCTGCACATCCTGCAGGCGATGAACGAAGTGCTGCCGAAGCACCGTTCGGAGCTGTCGCCGTTCGCGCCGCGCATCACCACGATCAAGATCAACCCGGACAAGATCCGCGAAGTGATCGGCAAGGGTGGCTCGACCATCCAGGCCATCACCAAGGAAACCGGGACCCAGATCGACATCAGCGACGACGGCACGATCAAGATCGCCGCGGTCGATGGCAAGGCCGCCGAGGCGGCAGTGGCGCGCATCAACGCGCTCACCCGTGACGTCGAGGTCGGTGCGATCTACGAAGGCAAGGTCGCCAAGATCATGGACTTCGGCGCGTTCGTGACCATCGCTCCCGGCAAGGACGGCCTGGTCCACATCTCGCAGCTCGCCGACAAGCGCGTCGAGAAGGTCGACGACGTGGTCAAGGAAGGCCAGACCGTGAAGGTGAAGGTCCTCGAGGTCAGCCGCGACGGCAAGATCCGCCTGTCGATGAAGTCGGTCGACGTCGGCAGCGAAGGGTAAGCAACAAGACGGGGCCCGGATTCGCCAAGGATCCGGGCCCCTTTTCCGTTTGGCCGAGATGCCGTCACGCAACGGCATCCGCCTTTCTGGGGAGAGAGGGAAGCCCGTTAGAGGCTAGTGGGGCTTTTGTGCGTGCACCGCGCACAAAAAAATAGCCCCCCGGGGGCGGGGGGCAAGGTGCGAGAAAGGCGCTAGGCCTTTCTGGAGGAGACTGGTGATGAACCCGGCAACGTCCCCCGGACCTGCCGGGTTTTTCGTTTCCGATTCATGTTGCAGTGCAGTATAGGGACAACTTACTTTGATGTCAACAAATAGAACGGGTATTTAATTTGTTCTAATTCAATCCCTTGAGTGATGTTCACAAGGCATGAATGACGAACCCGTCAAGTAATTGCTGCGCCGCACCACTGCGGCGACGGCAGGGCCTCCGGCGCAGTGTTCAGTGCACCTTGAGCCGGCGGGCGAAGGCGGTGTACCAGGACAGCGGCAGGAAACGCTTGATCCACACGGCGACCGCTTCCCGGCCGGCGATCACCACCTCCAGGCGATCCTGCTCCACGGCGCGCCAGATCTGGTCTGCGCAGCGCGAGGGATCCATGCCGCGGCCGATGTCGGGATCCATCTGCCCGTAGGCCCTGCCATCCGGTCCGAGGGCGTTCATGGACACCTGGGTCCGTACGAAGCCCGGGCAGGCGAGGGTAAAGCGGATGCGAGGCCCCAGCTCGATCCGGGCACTGTCATAGAACCCGTGCAGGGCATGCTTGGCGGCCGCATAGCCCGAGCGTCGCGCCATGGCGATGTAGCCAAACACGCTGCTGACCACCACCACGTGCCCGGTTCCGCGCTCGACCATCCCGGGCAGCAGTGCCTTGGTCAGTGCTACCGGCGCGAAGAAGTCGACCTCCATGATCTGCCGGTAGGCCGCCATGCCTGTCTCCACTGTGAGGGTGCGCTGGGAGATGCCGGCATTGTTCACGAGGATGTCGATGGGACCAAAGAAGGCCTCTGCGCGCCGCACAGCCTCCTCCGGCTGATCGAGCTGCGTCAGGTCGAGCGGCAGCACGGCGACCTCCTGGGGCCGCGGGCAGGCCTGGCGTACGCGTTCGAGCTCTCCCTCGCGTCGAGCCGACAGGATCAGCCGGGCACCCCGCCGGGCCGCCTGCAGGGCCAGGCCTTCACCGATTCCGCCGGAAGCGCCGGTGATCCAGACAGTCTTGTTCACGAGGTCGGTCATGGTGATGTTGGTGCATGAAGTGGGTTGCGATCAGGCGCGACGTCTCCCCGCCCGAACACCGCGAGGGACGCGAACCCAGGGAACTGCCGGCACCAGCTTGTACCCGGAACGGTGGTACTGTC
>DASUDL010000040.1:0-9179 GCA_036275615.1 Solimonas sp. | reverse complement strand
CTCGGGCCACATCACGCAGGCGGCCGTGTCGAGCCCATAGTAGTCGTGCAGCAGGCCGTACAGCTCGGTGTGGTGGCGCTGCAGGTCGGCGCCCCGCTGCAGGTACGCCTCGGTCACCACGCCGAAGAACTCCCCCGGGCTTTCCGCGCCATAGGGGTCTAGCACCGGCGGGCGGCGGTGGCGGCGCAGGCGCGCGTACTCGCGCTGCATGACCTCGGACCAGCGCTCGTAGTTGCGCAGGGTGGGTGCGCCCTCCACGCCCGGGGTCTCGTCGTCGAGCTGGTGCGCAAACTCGTGCACCACCACGTTGACCTCGTCGCCGGCCAGCGCCGCCTCCACGTCCGGCCAGGACAGCAGGACCCGCTCGCCGTCCCAGGATTCGCCGATCTGCTCGACCGGCGCATCGTCGACCAGGCCCAGTTCGTCGGGCTCGTCCTGCGGCACCAGGAAGGCGCCGGGATAGAGCAGGACGCTGCGCAGCCGGGGATAGGGCGCCGCGTCCGGACGCAGCACCAGCAGGCAGGCCAGGCCGGTCACGGCCAGGCGCATCTCGTCGCTGACGACGAGCCCGTTGCAGCCGACGAAGCGCTTGTCGCGCAGGAACTGCTCGCACTGCGCCAGGTAGAACGTGCGTCGTGCCGCCGGCACCGCCACCGCCTGCGGCACCGTGGCCAGCAGGCGCCGCGCCCAGTCCTCCGGCAGCGGCTGCGGCGCGCGCCAGCGCGAGGCCATGCGCAGCGCCGCGAAGGGCGCCACGATCACCGCGATCGCGATCAGGATCGCCAGCAGCGCGGCGCTCACAGCGGCGTCAGGTTGGCGTAGCTGAACATCAGCCACTTGGTGCCGGAGCGGAAGCGCACCTCGATGCGCGTGCGGTCGCCGTCACCGTCGAAGGACAGCACCGTGCCCTCGCCGAACTTCTCATGACGCACCTGCTGGCCCAGCTTCAGGCCGCCGGGGCCGGCCGCCTCGGCGAAGGTCCGGTTGAGCTGTGGCCGCGCCGGCGGCACGTAGTCGCCGCGCCGCTCGCCATAGGCCACGCGCGGCTCCTGCGCGCCGCCGCCATAGCGGTCGTAGCGCGGCGCAAAGGCCGGGCGCAGCACGTTGCTGCGCGGCCGGGTCTCGACGATCACCTCGGGCGGTAGTTCCTTGAGGAACTGCGAGGGCGCACCGATCTGTTCGACACCGTGGATGCGACGCAGCTCGGCATAGCTCATGTACAGACGCTGGCGCGCGCGCGTAATGCCCACGTAGCACAGGCGACGTTCCTCCTCGAGGTTGCCCTCCTCGATGCTGCGCCGGCTCGGGAACAGTCCATCCTCGACACCCACCATGAACACCACGGGGAACTCGAGGCCCTTGGCAGCGTGCAGCGTCATCAGCTGCACGCAGTCCTCGCCGGCACCGGCCTGCTCCTCCCCGGCCTCGAGCGCGGCGTGGGTGAGGAAGGCGGTCAGCGGATCAACCTCGGGCAGGGCCTCGGCACCGTCGGCGGTGCCCGACTCCGCCGCCGGATCGGCCGGCTGCGCCTCGAAGCTGCGCGTGGCGCTGACCAGTTCGTCGAGGTTTTCCAGTCGCGCCTCGGCCTGCTCGCCCTTTTCCTTGAGGTAGTGGTCGCGCAGGCCGGAGCGGGCGATCACGCGGTCGGTGGCCTTGGATAGCGGCAGGGTCTTGCACTCCGCCGCCAGCGATTCGACCAGGGCCATGAACTCCTTCAGCGGATTGGCGGTGCGCCCGAGCGTAGCGCCACCGTCGCGCGCCGCGGCCCACAGCGAGGCATTGTTGGCGCGCGCCAGGACCCGAAGCTTCTCCAGCGAGGTGGCGCCGATGCCGCGGCTGGGCGTGCCGACGGCGCGCTCGAAGCTGACGTCGTCGTCGCGGTTGTGCAGCAGGCGCAGCCAGGCCAGTGCGTCCTTGATTTCCTGGCGCTCGAAGAAGCGCAGCCCGCCGTAGATGCGGTAGGGGATGCGGGCGCGGATCAGGGTCTCTTCCAGCACGCGCGACTGCGCGCCGGTGCGGTAGAGCACGGCCAGATCCCGGTGCGCGCAGCGGCCGTCGAGGTGCTCCTTCATGCGGCCGACCACGAACTCGGCCTCGTCGTATTCGTTGAAGGCCGCGTACAGCTGGATCTGCTCGCCCTCGCCGTCCTCGGTCCACAGGTTCTTGCCCAGGCGCCCCGCGTTGCGCGCGATCAGGCCGTTGGCGGCCTTGAGGATGGTGCCGGTGGAGCGGTAGTTCTGCTCCAGGCGCACCACCTCGCAGCCTGGGAAATCCTTCGACAGCTTGAGCATGTGGTCGACGCGGGCGCCGCGCCAGGAATAGATCGAGTTGTGGGTGACGATCCCGTTGGCCAGGTAGTTGTGCGTGGATTCGATATCCAGATCGTGTACGGTCATCTCACGCTCGCAACGATGCACCTCCTCAACGACATCGAGTCCACCGCCCTGGGCGTACATGACCATGCCGGGCCGGATCGCCGCAGTGCGGATGAACGGCAGGGACCGCGGCCCGAGCCGGCCGCTCAGCACGAGCTGGCCGCCCAGGAGTCGGGCCGCGCGCTCAGCGATCGCCATCAGTTCACCGAACTCGCGGCGGCAGGTCTCGAAGCGCCAGCTGGCCGATCCCGCCTTGGCGGCCCGTACCGCCCAGCCTTCCGACTGAAGGATCGAGCGCCCCGCCTCGTCGTTGCCCACGATGGAAATCCGGTGCATGGGATGGGTCCCACGCCGGTCGCCGCAGAGCGTAACCACCACGTTGCGGCGATTAGCATCGCGAGACTGCGGCCGGTGATGTGGCTCGTCTTGGCGCAGTCCGCTGTCCTCCATCAGGCGCTCGGCGGCTGCCCAGGTGTCGAGGGCGGAAAACACTTTTGCGATCCAGGTCGCATCGTGTACCAAGCCGTTGCGCGATCCGCCCTTGCGAGGCACGAAGGGCAGGGTCGGCAGCCCATACTGCAGCGATAGCAGCACCTCCTCGGCCCGGGCCGCGTTCTCGCTATCGTGGGTGCTGATTACCCAGACCGCATCAGCATGCTCTTGCAGGCAGCGCTGCTCGAAGCCGACCTTGGGCCGCGCCTGGCCACGGGTATACACCTGCGAGGTGCCCAGCCGGTAACCAACCCCGGCCTTGTGCATCAGGTACGTGAAGTACAGCTGTGGGGTCTCGCCGAGCAGATAGCCGGCGAAATGCGTGTGCTCGGGTGTGCTCAGCAGGCTCAAGCCACTGCGCAGTCGCAGTTCGAGCAGATCTGTACGTCGTCCGGAATTCGCCGTGCGCAAGACGCGGGCCGGCCGGAAATCACCACTGCCATAGCCCGAGAGCACGGCATCCCCGGCCTGCACCTGCTCGATGGGCCGCGTAGTGCCGTCCGCCATCGCCACCGGCGTCCCGGCAGGCAGACATTGATCGTCATCACCGACCGCAAACATCACCCCCTGCGGCCCGGCCAGCACGCGCAGCCAGTCGTACTGCAGCTTGTTGGTGTCCTGGAACTCGTCGACCAGGATGTGGCGGAAGCGGCGGCGGTAGTGAGCCTGGATCTCGGCATTGTCGCGACACAGCTCGAAGGCGCGCAGCAGCAGCTCGGAGAAGTCGACCACGCCCTGGCGCTCGCAGGTCTGCTGGTAGGCGCTGTAGATGCGCACCAGCTGGCGCTGGCTGAAGTCGCCGCTGTCGCCGAAGTGGCGCGGGCGGCGCGCCTCCTCCTTCTGTGCGTTGATCCAGCCGGTGACGGTCTTGGGCGGCCACTGCTCCTCGTCCATCTCCAGGCCCTTGATCGTGCGCTTGACCAGGCGCACCTGGTCGTCGGCGTCGAGAATCTGGAAGTTCTGCGGCAGGCCGGCCTCCTTCCAGTGGTAGCGCAGCAGGCGGTGCGCCAGGCCGTGGAAGGTGCCCACCCACATCGCCCGAACCGGCACGTCGACCAGCTCGGCGATGCGGCCGCGCATCTCGTTGGCGGCCTTGTTGGTGAAGGTCACCGCCAGGATCGACATCGGCGAGACGTGTTCAGCCGCAATCAGCCAGGCGACGCGATGGGTGAGCACGCGGGTCTTGCCGGAGCCGGCGCCGGCCAGCACCAGGCGGTGCTCCGGGGGCGCCGTGACGGCATCCCGCTGCGCAGGGTTGAGGCGGGCGACCAGCGGAGACAGGTCGGCGGGGGCAAACAGGTCGGAGGACATTGGCGGATTTTACCGGCTTGCGTCACCCTAGCCGCGCTCTTTCGCAGGGGGAAAAACACATGCCTACGGTTCTCATCACCGGCGCTTCGACCGGCATCGGCCAGGCCACCGCCGAACTGTTCCTGGAACGCGGCTGGAACGTCGTCGCCACCATGCGCACGCCCAAGGCCACGCGCCAGGACCCGCGCTGGCTGTGCACGGCGCTGGACGTCACCGACGAGGCCAGCATCCAGGCGGCACTGGCGGCGGCCGTGGCGCGCTTCGGGGGCGTCGACGTACTGGTCAACAATGCCGGCTACGGCCTGTCGGGCACCTTCGAGTCCATGAGCGAGGCGCAGCTGCGCCGCCAGTTCGAGACCAATGTCTTTGGCCTGATGCGCGTCTCGCGCGCCCTGATCCCGCACTTCCGCAGCCGCCGCAGCGGCGTGCTGATCAATATCGGCAGCATGGGCGGGCGCCTGACCTTCCCCTTCTACAGTGTCTACCACGCCACCAAGTGGGCCGTGGACGGCTTTACCGAGTCGCTGGCCTTCGAGCTGGAACCGCTCGGCATCCGCGCCAAGGTGGTCGAGCCGGGCGCGATCAAGACCGATTTCTACGAGCGCTCGGCGGAGTTCGTGCATGACCGCGCGCTCACCGAGTACAACGCCCTGGTCGACACCGGCATGCGCCGGATGAAGAAAGCCGGCGCGAAGGGGGCCCCGGCGCGCGCGGTGGCCGAGACGATCTGGGCCGCGGCCACCGATGGCAGCGCGCGCCTGCGCTATGTCGTGGGCCAGGACGCCAAGGGTCTGCTCGGCCTGCGGCGCCTGATCGGCGGCGACCGGCTGTATCGCCGCATGATCGCCGGACAACTGCTGAAGTAGATCGCAGGCAGGGCCCGCGACCGCGCGCTCACTCCCGCAGCAGCTCGCGCAGGGCCTGCACCAGGGTCTCGCACTGCGCCTCGGTGCCGATGCTGATGCGCAGGAACTGGGCGATGCGCGGCGCGCCGAAGTGGCGCACCAGGATGCGGCGCTCGCGCAGGGCGGCGGCCAGGGCAGCGGCCTCGCGCTGCGGGTGGCGCACGAACAGGAAGTTGGCGGCCGACGGCAGCACCTCGAAACCCAGCGCGCCCAGGGTCACTGCCAGGCGCTCGCGGCTGTCGATCACCGCGCGGCGCGCGTGCTCGAAGTGCTCGCGGTCCTCCAGCGCAGCCAGCGCACCGGCCTGGGCCAGGCGGTCCAGCGGGTAGGAGTTGAAGCTGTTCTTGATCCGTTCCAGGCCCTCGATCAGCGCCGGATGACCCAGGGCGTAGCCCACGCGCAGGCCGGCCAGGGCCCGCGACTTGGAGAAGGTCTGCACCACCAGCAGGTTCGGGTAGCGGTCCACCAGCACCGCGGCCGAGACCCCGCCGAAGTCGATGTAGGCCTCGTCGATCACCACGGCCGAGTCGGGATTGGCCACGACCAGGCGCTCGATCTCGGCCAGCGACAGCAGGCGGCCGGTCGGAGCATTGGGGTTGGGCAGGATCACGCCGCCATTGGGTGCGGTGTAGTCCTCGACGCGGATGCCGAACTGCGCATCCAGCGGCACGGTCCGGTAGTCGATGCCGTACAGGCCGCAGTACACCGGATAGAAGCTGTAGCTGATGTCCGGGAACAGCACCGGCCGCTCCTGCTGCAGCAGGCCCTGGAACACGAAGGCCAGCACCTCGTCCGAGCCATTGCCGACGAAGACCTGCGCGCTGCGCAGCCCGAACTGCGCGGCGAGCGCGCCCTTGAGGGCCGCGGCGTTGGGGTCCGGGTACAGGCGCAGGCGCTCGTCGCTGGCGGCGGCGATCGCCGCGAGCACCTTCGGCGAGGGCGGGTACGGGTTCTCGTTGGTGTTGAGCTTGATCAGGCCCTCGATGCGCGGCTGCTCGCCGGGCACGTAGGGCGTGAGCCCGTGCACGCGGGCGCTCCAGTAGCGGCTCATGGCAGGCGGCCGGTGGGGGTCAGGGCGCCGGGCTCAGCCGTCACCGGCCACCGGCCGGCCACGGTCGAGCTTGTTGCGCATGCGGATGTTGAGCATCTCCACGCCCACCGAGAAGGCCATGGCGACGTAGACGTAGGCCTTCGGCACGTGGAAGCCCATGCCCTCGCCGATCAGCACCATGCCGATCATGATCAGGAAGGACAGCGCCAGGATCTTGATCGTGGGATGGCGTTCGACGAAGCGCGATACCGGACCGGCAAAGAACATCATCACCAGGATGGCGATGACGATGGCCGCGATCATCACCGGGATGTTGTCGGTCATGCCCACGGCGGTGATCACCGAGTCCAGCGAGAACACGATGTCGAGGATCATGATCTGCACGATGATCGAGGCGAAGCTCACGCTCGCCACCTTGCCGATCACGTCATCCGGGCCATGGCCGTCGCCTTCCACCGATTCGTGGATCTCCAGCGCGCTCTTGCCCAGCAGGAACAGGCCACCGCCGATCAGGATGATGGAACGGCCGGAGACGCCGAAGTCCCCGAGGTAGAACAGGGGCTCGGTCAGGCGTGCGACCCAGGCCAGCGACATCAGCAGGGCCACGCGGGTGAGGCAGGCGCCGGCCAGGCCGATCGTGCGCGCCCGCGCCCGCTGATGCTCGGGCAGCTTGTTGGCCATGATCGACAGGAAAATGATGTTGTCGATGCCCAGGACGATCTCCAGGGCGGCCAGGGTGATCAGGGCAATCCAGAGTTCAGGCTGAAGCAGGGCGTCCACGGCGGTCAGGGCACGGCAGCTGAGGGAGGGGCTTCATTGTAACGGCTCGCCCGGCCAGGACCCCGCCGTGCCCCGGCCGCGCGCGGCGGGCACGGCCGGGGCTGCGGCAAAAAAGCCTTACAGCGTCTTGAGATATTCCAGCAGCGCGCGCCGCTCCTGGGGCGTCAGTACGTCGCTGAAGACATGGCCCCCGGCGCCGTTGCCCAGGGTGCGCGTGTCATAGACCAGACGCTTGTCGATGCTGTCGGGCGCCGGGTCGGGAACATTGACCAGGCCCGTCCAGCTGACCGCGCCGTTGAGGAAGTTCTGCAGCATCTGCGTCAGCGACGGGCCCTCGTCCTGCACCGGGTTGCAGTTGTTGAGCGGGCTGCCGGGCAGGTCGCCGCAGGCCAGCACGTCGTGCTTCCAGCCCAGCGCCACCGTGTCGTAGGCGACGGCGAAGCGCTGGTCGAAGCCCTTGATGCCGTCCTGCTCCTGCAGCTTGCGCCGCCAGAGTGCCGGGCGCTTCCCGGAATCCAGTACCTGCTCAAGGGTCGGCACGGCACCGTTGTGGAAGTAGGGCGCCGTGGCCCAGACCCCGTACAGCGGCGGCGCCTGGTAGCCGATGACCTCCTTCTCCCAGCCGCAGACGCCCAGCGGCCTCAGGGCGCTGGGCAGCAGGTCGTCGGCGGCCTCGGTCGCCGGGTCCTTGTCGGCCGGCGCGGTCCAGCCCTCGGCATGGTCGTTGTAGCCCCAGAAGGTGCTGTCCCAGCGCTGCCGCAAGGTGGGCGTGAGCATGTCGGAGCGGGCTCGGTCGGTGCCGATGACCGCCAGCGGGGCGATGTGCCCGGCCACGCCCTCGAGCGCCGGCGTGGGCAGGAAGGCCGGGTCGTTGACGTAGCGCGGCGAGTAGGCACCGTGGCAGCTGGCGCAGGAGCCGTTGCCGCCCGCCGGCTTCGGCGCCTCGGCGTTGCCGGGCTCGGCCCAGAGGTCCTTGGTGTGGAACAGCACCGCCCCCTGCTCGGCCAGCGCCGTGTCGATCGAGCCCGGCCAGGCTGGCGACTCCAGCGACAGGAAGAAGGCCTCGAGGTCCTGGTCGTACTGCTCGATGCGGGTCCGGTAGTAGTCGCCGGTGGGGCTGAACAGCTCGCCCGCCTCGCCGGGACCGGCGGCCATGATGATGCGCGTCGAGTCATTGGACACGCCCGCGTCGAAGAACTTGCGCGGCCGCGAGCCCATGTTCCACCAGGGCGGGGTGTCCTGGGTGTGGGCCAGCGGGTGCGCCGTGTCGGTCACGCCCGTGGTTTCCGCCATCGACTTGAGCGGGTTCGGATTCACGCCCAGGGAATCGAAGTCGAGGATGGTGACCAGGAACTCGAAGGCGCCGACCGCATTGTTCTGGCCGCGCTGTTTGATGCCGATGTTGAACAGCGTGTCGATCGACACCGGCGGCAGCAGGGCGACGGCCGGCGTGCCCGCGAACGGCGAGCCGTCGTTGCCCGACATGATCACGTCGTAGTTGTTGTTGCCCAGGCCCAGGTTCTTCACCGTCAGCAGGTTCTCGCCGCTGGCAGGATCGCCGATCTGGCCACCGTGGCACTGGAAGCAGGCCGCCGTGCCGATCTGCCCGGTCCAGTCGCCGTTCTCGTCCTTGAGCTGGCGCAGGCCCAGCGGCAGGCGGCCCGAACCGCCGTTGCTGGTCTTCGGATCCTCGCCCGCACGCGGATACGGGTTGTGGAACGGCGCGTAGTTGAGGCCGTAGCGCAGGGTGTAGAGCGCGTCGAAGTTCTCTGGCCGCTCGGACAGGCCCCACTTCTCCCAGGTGCGCTCATGGGCGCTGGCGGCGGTGCCGCCGGCCGGCAGCTCGTCCATGAGGAAGGCCAGGCCGCGGTCGCGCCGCGCGCGGAACTCGCCGCAGGTCTTGGCGTGCTGCTCGGCCGGATCCAGGTTCACATGGCAGTCCTGCCACCAGGCGTTGTAGTACACGGCGCGGTCGGTGGCGATGCCAGGCTGCACCAGCGTGCGCGGATCCCTGGGCAGGGGCGCCGTGTCGTCCCGGTCGGCGCAGTAGGTTTCCCAGATGTGGCGGGCCCGCTTGCTGCCGAGCAGGGGCCGTTCCTCGGGGACGGGTCCGCCGGTGGCGCTGCCGAGGCAGCCGACAGGGTTCTGGAAGCAGGCGAGCAGGATCGCCATGTCCCGGTAGGCCGCACTGCCCTCCGGCCAGGGATAGCCGCCCGAATGCGGGCGCGTGTCGGTCTTCGAGGGCATCCGCAGGATGCGCGACAC
>DASUDL010000039.1:0-24176 GCA_036275615.1 Solimonas sp. | reverse complement strand
GCTGCTCAAGGCGGCGGTCGATGCCGGCCATGCGATTGGCACCGTGGCGGCGCTGTCCGACGAGGACATCCGCGCACGGCTTGAGGGCAGCGGCCTGCGGCGCCAGCCGGCGGGAGAGAGCTGCCGCGTGGCCATCGTCGGCGCGGCGCTCGCAGAACGCCTGGAGGGCGAGTGGGCCGACCGCGCGCAGCTGCGCGTCGTCGGCCGCTACCCCGACCTGGCGGCCCTGGTTGCGGCCCGGCCCGCGATCGACGTGATCTTGGTTGAGCAGCCGGTGCTGCCGGCCGGTGCCATCCGGGGCCTGCTCGATGCCGCGGCGACGCTGGCGCCGCGCCTGATGGTCGTGCTTTATGCCTTCGCCGGCCGTGGCACCCTGCGTCGCCTCGATCGCGAGGGCATTGCGGTCGTGCGCCAGCCGGCGGATCCGGCTCATCTGGCGCGCCTCTGCCTGCTGTCCCTGAACCTGGTGCCGCGGGAGGTGGCCGAGGGAGTGGAGCGGCTGATGCTGCAGCCGATCGGCCCGCGCCGCTATGACGATGTGCAGCTGGCGCGGATCGGACGACTGAATTCGGCCATCCGCTGCGAATGTCCACAGCATCTGGCGAACCTGCTGGTCGGGCTGAATGCCTTCGAGCAGTACAGCCGCACCTGCGAGAGCGAGAGCGCGCGCGACGCCGCCACTCACGCCATGCTGTACTCGGCCGCGGCGCAGTGCCGCAGCCTGCTGGAGAACGCGCTGGCCCACGTGCTCGAGAGCGAGGGCCTGACCGGCGAGTAGCCGGCCGCGGTCCCCGGCGCTAGCTGCGCACCAGCGGGCGGATCGCGGAGAACCCGCCGTCCAGGGCGATGACCTGGCCGGTCAGGAAGCCGGAGTCCCGGGACAGCAGCCATAGCGCCTGGGCTGCGGTTTCCGCCGGATCACCGACGCGACCCAGCGGATACTGCGCCGTGGCGCCCTGGCGGCCGCGCTCCGTGCCGAGGAAGCCCCGGGCGAGCGGCGTATCGGTGAGGCCGGGGGCCAGGGCGTTGATGCGGATGCCCCGGTTGGCCACATCGGCGGCCACCGCACGCACCAGGCCTTCCACGCCCGCCTTGGCAGCTGCCACGGCGACGTGCCCCGGCGTGCCCATGCGGGCGGCGGCCGAGCTGAACAGCACTGCCGCGCCGGGGCGTGCGCCGAGGGCGGTGAGCCAGGCGCGCAGGCTCACGAAGCTGCTGTCGAGATTGGCGGAAAGGGTTTCGCGCCAGGCCTCGTCGCTGGTGCGCTCCGCGGTGCCCAGGCGCAGGGCGCCGGCGGCCTGGCAGAGCAGGCTGGGCGGGCGCCCGAAGTGATCGGCGGCCGCCGTCAGGGCCGCCGCGACGCCGGCCGCATCGGTGGCGTCGGCCCGCAGGGTCAGCCGGTCGGGTTCGGTGGCGGGGTCCAGGCGTCGCGACAGGAGAACGTGGGGCAGTCCCACCGCTCGCGCCGCCGTGGCGACCGCCTGGGCAATGCCGCCGCTGCCGCCCGTGATCATGAGCAGGGCGTCGGGATCGAAGCGCATCGGTGGCTCTCCAGGTCTCGCCGGGGAGGCGAGAAAGGAGCCGGCGCCGCAGCGCCGGCCCAGGGGAGACCTGCGAGGGACAGGTCGGACGGCGTTAATGTATAGATATCAAATCAATAAAACAATACAAAAGTGATACATCATCCCGGTGGGGCGGGGCGTCGCTCGGCTGCGCTGGCCAGCCCGGGGTAGAGCGACAGCAGGAGCAGCGCGTACGCCCACTCCAGGGCGTTGACCGCCGCGTCGCGGTCTGCAGCCCAGTGCTGCAGGGGCAGGCTCAGGAGGCCGCCGCCCAGCAGGGCCGCGCAGGCGGCGAGCAGCGGGCCTCGTCGGGGTGACGGCAGGAGCTGCCGAACGGCCAGGCATTCGGCCAGCAGGGTCAGGCCGAAAAATCCGGTGATGCCGTAGCGGCGCATCCAGCCGTACAGGCCGCCGTCCGCACCCAGCGTGAGGACATAGAGGGCGAGGAAGGCGGCGCCTGCCATTCCGGTGGCGCGCATGACGACCGGCAGCGGGCTGGCCAGGGCGGCCGCCAGGCGCCACCAGAACGCGGCGAGCAGGACCGCGTGCGGCAGCATCAGGAGCTTGAACAGCAGGTTGGCCTCGCCATGGCGGGCGGCACGGCTGATCGACGTGCAGCCCTCGATGTAGGGCCAGCACCAGGGCACGCGCCCGGCACTGGCCGAGAGCAGGTAGGCGGCATGCACGGCCAGGAGCGCAAGGCCCGTCAGCCACAGGCTGTGTTGGCGCAGGGTCATGCGCACTCCCTTCGGATCGGCGATCAGGATAGCCTTTGCGTCCCACGATCCGGAGAGGTCCGATGAGAATCACGCTTGCTGCGTCCGCACTGCTGGCCCTGGGCCTCCTGGCCCCCTCGCTCGCGGGTGCCGCGGAGGGCATGTGGACGCTCGACAACCTGCCGCGGGCCAAGCTCAAGGCCCAGTACGGCTTCGAGCCTGACGCCCAGTGGGTGGAGCACGTGATGAAGGGTTCGGTGCGCCTCGCCGGTGGCTGCTCGGGCTCCTTCGTCTCGCCCGAGGGTCTGGTGCTGACCAACGACCACTGCGTGATCGGCTGCGTGCAGGACCTGTCCAGCGCCGAGAAGGACTACGTGAACGGTGGCTTCGTCGCCCGCACGCGGGGCGAAGAGCTGCAATGTCCGGGCGTCGAGCTCAACCGCCTGGAGCAGACCAGTGATGTGACCGCGCGCATTGCCAAGGCAACGGCTGGACTGGTCGGGCAGGCCTATGTCGAGGCCCGCAATGCCGAGAAGGGCCGCATCGAGTCCGAGTGTGTCGGCCAGACGGCTGCCACCACGCGCTGCGACGTGGTCGAGCTCTACAACGGCGGCCTGCATCACCTGTACCGCTACCACCGCTACCAGGACGTGCGCCTGGTGTTTGCGCCGGAGTACGCCAGCGGCTTCTTTGGCGGCGACCCGGACAACTTCAACTTCCCCCGCTACAACCTCGACATGGCCCTGCTGCGCGCTTACGAGAACGGGGCGCCGGCCAAGGTCGACCACCACTTCCCGATCAAGCGCGCCGGTGCCAAGCCCGGCGAGCTGACCCTGGTGACCGGCCACCCGGGCAGCACCGAGCGCCAGCTGACCGTGGCCCAGCTCGAGCGACAGCGGGACGTGGACCTGGTCAACACCCTGCTGTACTACGCCGAGCGCCGCGGCATGCTGGCGCAGTACGGCCGCAGCAGCGCCGAGGCGGGGCGCCAGGTGCAGAACGACCTCACCTCCACCGAGAACAGCTACAAGGTGTTCCGCGGGCAGCTCGAGGCCCTGCTCGATCCTGCCGTGTTCACGCGCAAGCGTGCCGAGGAGGAGGAGCTCCGGCGCGCGGCCGCGTCGACCGCGCCCTGGGAGGCCGTGGCGGCGGCCCAGCAGGCCTGGCGCCAGCTCGAGGCCCCGTACCTGATGCTGGAAGCGCGGCGCGGCTTCTACTCCAAGCACTTCCAGATCGCCCGGCACCTGGTGCGGGCCGCCGAGGAGCGCGGCAAGCCCAACGACCAGCGCTACACCGAGTACCAGGACGCCTCCCTGCCGCGCCTGCAGCAGACGCTGTTCTCGAAGGCGCCGATCTATGCGGAGTACGAGATCGCCAAGCTCGGCTGGTCGCTGGCGAAGCTGCGCGAGTCGCTCGGCGCTGACGACCCCCTGGCCCGCCTGGTCCTGCGCAACCAGTCGCCCGAGGCCCTGGCTGCGGAACTGGTGAAGGGCACGAAGCTGGGTGACGTGGCCGAGCGCAAGCGGCTCTGGGACGGCGGCGCCGCCGCGATCGCGGCCTCCGACGACCCCTTCATCCGCCTGGCCCGCGCCGTCGACGGGGTCTCGCGCGAACTGCGCAAGCGCTACGAATCCGAGGTCGAGGGCATCGAATCGAAGAGCGCCGAGGCCATCGCCAAGGTGCGCTTCGAGAAGTTCGGCACCGGGGTCTATCCGGATGCGACCTTCACGCTGCGTCTCTCTTACGGCGAGGTGAAGGGCTGGGACGAGAAGGGCAAGGCCGTGGCCCCCTTCACCGACCTCGCCGGACTCTACGCGCGTGCCACCGGCTTCGATCCCTATGCGCTGGCGCCGCGCTGGGAGAAGGCCAAGGGCAAGCTGAAGCTGTCGACGCCGTTCAACTTCGTCACCACCAACGACATCATCGGCGGCAATTCCGGCAGCCCGGTGCTGAACGAGAAGGCAGAGATCGTCGGACTGGCCTTCGACGGCAACATCCACTCGCTGGGCGGCAACTACTGGTACGACGAGCGCCTCAATCGCTGCGTCGCCGTCCACAGCGCCGCAATCCTCGAGGCCCTGGACAAGGTCTACGAGGCCGGCAACCTGGTGAAGGAGCTGGGCGCGCGCTGAGCGCTGCTGGCCACGCGTCCCGGCGGCTCAGGCGGCCGGGACGTGGCTGGTGGTGACCTCAGCGATCTGGCGGCCGTTGGCGCCGGTGACCGTGGTCCGCACCACGCTGAGCCGGCGTCCCTGCTTCACGAATACGGCGGTTGCGGTGAACTCGCCGTCCTTCTGGTTGCCGAGCAGGTTGGCGTTCAGGGTGATGGCCAGCGGAAAGCCGGCCTGTCCCGGTTGCGCCGGGGCGGCACCGAAGGCCAGTACCGTGGCGCAGACGTCGGCGAACCACAGCGTCGCGCCCGCATGCACCGTGCCGTAGGGGTTGAGGATGCCGGCTTGCACCGGCATGCGGCCGACGACGCGCTCGGCGCTCTGCTCGACGATCTCGAAGGCAATCTGACCCTGGACCTGCATCGCGGGCTCCGGTGACGACTCAGCGGCAGTGGACCGGACGGCGGTACGGATCCTCGTCCAGTTCCTTCACGCGGGCGCCGATCTGTGCGGCCACCGGGGTCTGCGGGAAGCGGGCCAGGAAGCCGGTGAGTTCCGCGCGCACCGTGTTCTCGTCGCCGTCGCAGGTGCAGACACCCAGGGAGACGGCCTCCTCAAGGTCGGCGAGCGTCTGGCGCGTGAAGGCGACGTAGGCCTGCGGGTAGCGCGCCGCATAGTCTCGCCAGCCGGCGTACAGGGGTGCCAGTACATCGTCGCCAAAGCGCACGCAGGGGGTCGGGCGCTGGCCCACCTTCAGGTAGCGCGGCAGCAGCTCCGCAGTCCAGTAGTCGCGATACAGGCGGAAGAAGGCGCGGTCGGCCTCGCGACCCTTCGCCTCGGCCAGGGCGAGGAACACCTCGGGGTCGGGCTGGGCGTAGACGTCGGTGCCGCGCGACAGTCGCAGGCCGCGCAACTCGGCCTGGAGAGCGCTGTAGCGAGCCTCGTCATAGGTCTCGAGCTGGGCCTGGTCGCCGTAGCGCTCGAAGCTCATCAGCGTGTCCTGCAGCGCCTCGGCGCGGGCCAGCAGCGGTTCCAGCGACACCGGTGTGGTGGCGGACTCCACGTCAGCCAGCGCGGCCAGGTACTGCGCGCGCGCCGGGTCGGCGGGATGTGCGCCGGTCACTGCGCAGGCGCCAAGCATCAGGGACAGCAGGGACAGGGCCAGGACGCGGATCATGCGGACCTCAACGGTTGGGGCGCAGCACGGAGAGCACATTGCCGATGGCGCTGTCGTTGTCGCCGATCAGACCTTTCTCGGTGACGAGAATCTCGTCGGGCGCGAACAGCGGTGGCCGGCCAACGCGCACCTGGGAGGGAAAGCTCAGACCCTGCAGTCCGGTGCTCTGCCGTTCGGCGCCGTCCGGTCCCAGCAGGGCGACCTGGCCGTCGGCAAACCAGCTGACCAGGAAGTGGTCGCCCGCCAGCGAGAAGTCGTCCGGGATGTGATCGAAGCGCGCGACCGTGCCTGCGCCGACCGCGCTACCGTCGGCAGCGATGTCGACGGCCTGGATCTCGCCAAGGCCCCCGAGGCCGGTGTTGCTCACATACAGGCGCCGGTCCTGGCGCTGCAGACCGTTGGGGCCGAGCAGGGTGCCGGTGTACCAGTCGACCTGCTCGATGACCTCAAGCGGATCGGCTGGATTCAGCCTCACGCGCACGATCTTCGGGTCGGGCAGGGCATTGGTCGCCAGCGGTCCGTTGACCAGGTACAGCTCGCCGTCCGGGCCGTCGACCAGGCCGTTGGGCGCGGCCAGCCCGAGGTCATGGATCGGGGCCAGTTGCGGAGCGGCGCTGAGGGCCGCGGCGTAGAGCTGCCCGTCGAAACTGTTGGCGTAGAGCGTCCCGGCGCGGATGGCCAGGCCGGTGAAGTTGGCGCTGCCGTCGAAGAGCGGCGTGGCGCTGTAGTCGCTGCCGTTGCGGCGGATCTCGTAGACATTGGTGCCGCCGGAGACGAACAGGCGGCCGTCGGTGGCGAACAGGATGTTCTCGGCGTCCGGGATCGTCGCCAGCACGGTCCGGGTGGCGCAGTCGTCGCGCACGCAGAGCTGGGCGGGCGGCACGGTGATCGTGCCGCCGTCCGGGCTGCCGCCCCCGCCGCCGCAGGCCGCGAGCAGCCAGCCGCCGATCGCGAGGGCCGCAACGGCGCGCATCACAGCATCTCGATCGCGAGGGCGACGGCCTCGCCGCCACCGATGCACAGGGTCGCCACGCCCTTCTTGCCGCCAGTCTTCTTCAGCGCGCCGATCAGGGTGGCGAGGATGCGCGCGCCGGAGGCGCCGATCGGATGGCCCAGGGCGCAGGCGCCGCCGTGCAGGTTGACCTTGGCGTGGGGCAGGCCGTGCTCCTTCATCGCTGCCATGGTGACCACGGCAAAGGCCTCGTTGATTTCCCAGAGATCGACCTGGTCCTTGGTCCAGCCGGCCTTGGCCAGCACGTCGCTGATCGCCGTGACTGGCGCGATCGTGAACTCGGCAGGCAGGCGCGCGTGACTGGCATGCGCCACGATCTTCGCCAGCGGCTTCACGCCACGCTTCTGCGCGTCGCTCTGCGCCATCAGCACGACGGCGGCGGCGCCGTCGGAGATCGAGCTGGCATTGGCGGCGGTGATCGTGCCGTCCTTCTTGAACGCCGGCTTGAGCGTCGGGATCTTGTCCGGCTTGCCCTTGGCCGGCTGCTCGTCCTTGTCGAGCTTCTCGACGCCCGCCTTGCCGGCCATCTCCAGCGCCACCATCTCGAAGGCGAAGCTGCCGTCCTCGTTGGCGCGCTTGGCGCGGGCCAGCGACTCGATCGCGTAGGCGTCCTGGTCGGCGCGGGTGAAGCCGTACTTCTCGACGGTGCGTTCGGCGAACACGCCCATTGGCGTGCGCTTCTCGTAGGCGTCCTCGAGGCCGTCGAGGGCGGTGTGGTCGAGGATCTCGCCGTGACCGTAGCGGTAGCCGCTGCGCGCCTTGGTCAGCAGGTAGGGGGCGTTGGTCATGCTTTCCATGCCGCCGGCCACCACCACCTGGGCGCTGCCGGCCTTGATCAGGTCATGGCCGAGCATCACGGCCTTGAGGCCGGAGCCGCACATCTTGTTGATGGTGAGCGCGCCGGCGGAATCGGGCAGACCGGCGCCGCGCGCGGCCTGGCGGGCAGGGGCCTGGCCCTGACCCGCAGGCAGGCAGTTACCCATGATCACGTCCTGCACGGCATCGGGCGTGAGCCCCGAGCGTTCGACTGCCGCGCGGATGGCGGCGGCGCCGAGCTGGCTGGCGCTGAACCCCGAGAGCATGCCCTGCAGGCCGCCCATGGGCGTGCGGGCGATGCCCGTGATGACGATGGGGTCGTTCTGCGACATGACGGCGGGCCTCGGGTGGCGTGGAAAAGGCCCGCATTCTAACGGGTGACGCCCGTCCTCGGCCGCAGGCCTGAATCCGACCGGGGGACTCGCGCGTAACTACGGTCGCTGCGTAGCCCCATCACCCATCGTGTTCCGGGAGAGCCCATGCTTGCCTTCAAACCCCTCAGCCTCGCCGTCGCTGCGCTTTGCGGACTGACCGCGCTCGTGGCGCAGGCCTCGAGTCATCGTGAAGCGCCGTTCATCACCACCGCTCCGAAAGTGGACGGCACGGATTTCTACATGTTCAACAGCTACGAGGCGGGGCGCACGGGAACCGTGACCCTGATCGCCAACTACCTGCCCTTGCAGGATGCATACGGTGGCCCGAACTACTTCTCGCTCGATCCCAACGCGCTGTACGAGATCCACATCGACAACAGCGGCGACGCACTCGAGGATCTGAGCTTCCAGTTCCGCTTCACGAACCAGCTCAAGGGTCTGGCCGTGAATGCCAACGGCAAGATGGTGCCGGTCCCGCTGGCAAACATCGGTGCGATCAGCGCGGCTGACAACAGTGCCCAGAACGTGCTGGAGAGCTACACCCTCGACGTGGTTCGCGGCGACCGCCGCACCGGCATGCGCATGCCGGTGTTGCGCAAGAGCGACGGGGCTCGCAGCCTGCCCAAGCCGATCGACAACATCGGCAACAAGTCCATCGCCAACTACCCGGCTTACGCCAACGCGTTCATCCACACCGTCAGCATCCCCGGTTGCACCGGTGACGCCCGCGTGTTTGTCGGCCAGCGGCGCGAGGGCTTCGTGGTCAATCTGGGCGAGACCTTCGACCTGGTGAACATCGCCGCTCCCGTCGAGGAACTCGGCGGCGGCGAGGGGGCGCGCAGCGCCGAGCTGAATACCATCGGTGACAAGAACGTGACCTCGCTGGCCCTGGAGATCCCGGTCAGCTGCCTGACCCGGGATGCCAACAGCCCGGTCATCGGCGGCTGGACCACCGCCAGCCTGCGTCAGGCCCGCGTGGTCAATCCCACGCCGCAGCAGGTCATCGCTGGTGGACCCTCGACCAATACCGGTGCCTCGCTGGAAGGCGGTGCCTGGACGCAGGTCTCGCGCCTGGGCTCGCCCCTGGTCAACGAGGTGGTGATCGGCCTGCCGGACAAGGACCTGTTCAACGCCACCGAGCCGAAGGACGACGCCGCCCGCTTCGCGGACTACGTCACCAACCCGTCGCTGCCGGAACTGCTGGAGATCCTGTTCGGTGCCGCCGGCGTGCGCGCCCCGAACGTGGTTCGCACGGACCTGGTGGCTGCATTCCTCACCGGCATCGACGGCCTGACCAAGGTAGGAAACTCCAACACCGTGCCCTCGGAAATGCTGCGCCTCAACACGGCCGTGGCGGCCACGGCGCCGGCCCAGCAGAAGGATCTCGGCGTGCTCGCCGGCGACAATGCCGGCTTCCCCAACGGCCGTCGCCCGATCGATGACGTGGTCGACATCGCTCTGCGGGCTGCCATGGGCGTGCTGCTGCCGGCGAACGTGGATCCCGAATCGGCGCAGTCGCGCCAGCTGAAGTACACCGACGGCGCGCGCCCGAACCCGGCCGACTACCTGACGGCCTTCCCGTACCTCGCGGCGCCGATCCCCGGCTCGCCGAGTTCGGCCCAGCTGGCGGCAGCGAGGAACTGAGCATGCGCGCCCATCTCTTTCGGGCCTCGGCCCTGGTTGCGCTCGGCCTCGTGCTGTCGGCCTCGCGCTGCAGCGATGACGATGATCCGGTGCGCTCGACCACGGCGCGGGTTGCGGCCATCGCGGCGCAGCCCGATGACACAGGCGAGCCGTTCCCGGTCAACGACGGCGCGTTCGTGTTCAACGACACGCGCGACACCACCGACCCTCGACCCATCAATCGCTGATGCGATGCTGGGTAATTGGCCCCCGCCTCTGGCGGGGGCTCTTTCTGTGCGCTTTCGCGGTGGCAGCGCCCGCCGCCCTGGCCACGGGCGCGCCGACCCGCCCCGCGGACGATGACGAGGTCATCGCCGAACTGCCGAGAACGCCGCCCCCGCGCATCGTCGGCACGCCGGTGTCGCCGGCGATCGCCGCCCGGCTGGCGCAGCTCTACGTGCTCCGGGCGCGGGAGACCGGGGATCCCCGGTATCTGGGCTACGCCCAGGGCTTGCTGGGCAGCGGGTGGACCGCGGCTGATGCGCCGGACGAGATCCTGCTGCTGCGCGCCACCCTGCATCAGGCGCAGCACCGCTTCGACGAGGCCCTGGCCGATCTCGAGCTGCTGCTGGCGCGGACGCCCGCTCACCGGCAGGCCCGCCTCACCCGGGCCACGGTGCTGCGCGTCCTCGGACGGTATCCCGAGGCCCTGGCGGCCTGCCCGCCGGGGCAGGGTCCGTCCGATCTTCCCGCGGAATTGTGTCGCCATGCGGTGCGCGGGCTGATGGGTGCCGTCGAGGCGACGCGAGACGCCCTCGAGGCCCTGGGCGCCGGCGTCTCTGCGCAGCCGGTCGATGTGCAGCAGTGGTACTGGGCCGAGCGCGGCGAGCTGTACGAGCGGCTGGGCGATCGTGCCGCGGCGGCGACGGCCTATGAATCCGGCATTCGCCTGGGTGGCGCCACGCTGGGCCTGCGAGTGGCCCTGGCGGATCTCCACCTGGGGGCCGGGGAACCGTCGGCGGCGCTGGCCGCGGTCGGCGACGCTGCCGGGATCGACGCCCTGCTTCTGCGCCAAGCCCTCGCACTCAAGGCGCTGACGCGGCCGGGGCATGAGCCGCTGGTCGCGGGCATCCGCGAGGGCCAGCAGGCCGTGCGCCGCCGCGGCGAGTCGCCGCACCTGCGCGAGGAGGCGCTGCTGGCGCTCGACTATCACCGCGACGCGGCGCAGGCCTTGCGGCTGGCGCGCGAGAACTGGGGGCAGCAGCGCGAGCCGGCCGACACGAGGCTGTTGTGGCGCGCGGCACGCGCCAGCGGCGACCGGGCCGTCCTGGAGGAGCTGAAGGCCTGGTGCCTGGCGAGCGGCTATCGGGATGCCGTCCTGGAGTGGCCCCGATGAGAGGCGTGCGCGGCCTCGTCGCGCTGCTCCTGCTGACGCTCATGGCGCCGGCGCAGGCGCATCGCCCGAGCGATGCCGAGTGGAACCTGGAACTCCAGGGCACGACGCTGCGGGGTCATTGGACGATGGCCCTGAGAGACCTCGAGGGCCTTGCCGACCTGGATCGCGACGGCAACCGCCGCCTGACCTGGGGGGAACTGCGGCGCGCGGAGCCCGCCCTCGCGGCGCTGGTGCCACAGCTGCTGTCGGTACAGACGGAGTCCGGGGAGCCCTGCGAGCTGCGCCTGTCGATGCTCCGCGTCCAGCAACGCGAGGACGGCGGGTACGCGTGGATGGATCTGGACGGCGACTGTCCGCGGCCTCCCCGGCAGCTGGCACTGGGCTACGCGGCCTTGTTCCCGATCGACCCCAGCCATCGCGGCCTGCTGCAGCTGCGGTCGGGCGAGCAGGCCTGGACCGCGGTGTTTGCGCCCGAACAGCAACGGCATGAGATCGAGCTGGGCCAGCCAGCGGCCCCGGGCGTGCTGGCGACCTACCTTCGCGAGGGCGTCCACCACATCTGGATCGGCTACGACCATCTCGCCTTCCTGCTCGTGCTCCTGTTGCCGGCGGTGCTGCGCCGGCAGGCCGACCACTGGCAACCGGTGACGCGCCTGCGCGAGGCCTTGGTCCCGGTGGTCGGAACGGTCACCGCCTTCACGGTGGCGCACTCCATCACCCTGGTGCTGAGCGTGCTCGATCTCCTGCGTCCACCGACGGCGGCCGTGGAGCTGGCCATCGCCGGCTCGGTGCTGCTCGCTGCGCTCAACAACCTGTGGCCGATCCTGACCCGGCAGCACTGGCGCCTGGCCTTCCTGTTCGGGCTCCTGCACGGCTTTGGCTTCGCGGCCGCGCTGCAGGACCTGGGTCTGCCCACCGGGCTGCGTGGCCTGGCCCTGCTCGGGTTCAATCTCGGTGTCGAGCTGGGGCAGCTGGCCGTCGTGGCGGTCTTCGTCCCGCTGGCGTTCATGCTGCGCAACACCCGCGCCTATCGCCTGGGCGCGCTGGGCCTGGGCTCGCTGCTGATTGCCGTGCTGGCCGCCGGCTGGCTGCTGGAGCGCGCCGGCCTGACGGGATCCTGAGGAACTTCCCGCTCGCGGGGCCGGGCGCCGCCCGTACAATCGCGGCCACGATCTGTCCGGACCTGCGCCGCCATGAGCCTGTTCCAGCATCCCGAATTCGACGGCCACGAGACCGTCAGCTTCTGCCACGACGCCGCCACCGGGTTGCGCGCGATCATCGCCGTGCACGATACCCACCTCGGCAAGGGGCTCGGCGGCTGCCGCATGTGGCCCTATGCCAGCGAGGCCGAGGCGCTGACCGACGTGCTGCGCCTGTCGCGCGGCATGACCTACAAGGCGGCGCTCGCCGGCCTGCCCCAGGGCGGCGGCAAGAGCGTGATCATTGGCGACCCCCGCCGCGACAAGACGCCCGAGCTGATGCGGGCGATGGGCCGCGCCGTGCACCGCCTCAATGGCGCCTACGTCGTGGCCGAGGATTCGGGGACCAGCGTCGCCGACATCCGGCTGATGGCCGAGGTCACGCCGCATGTGGGCGGCCTGGCCGACGCCAAGGCCGTGGCCGCCGGCCGCACCGGCGATCCCTCGCCGGCGACGGCCCAGGGTGTGTTCATCGGGTTGCAGGCGGCCGTGCGCCACCAGCTGCAGCGCGAGGACCTGCGCGGCCTGAAGGTTGCGATCCAGGGGGTCGGCAACGTGGGCTATCGCCTGGCGCGGCACCTGCACGAGGCCGGCGCGCGGCTCTGGGTCACGGATCTGCATGCGCCGGCGGTGGAGCGCTGCGTGCGCGAGTTCGGCGCCACGGCCGTGAGCATGGAGGCGATCTTCGCGCTCGACGTGGACGTGTTCGCGCCCTGCGCGCTCGGCGCCATCCTCAACGACACGACGATCCCGCAGCTCAAGGCCCGCGTCGTGGCCGGTGCCGCCAACAACCAGCTGGCCCAGCCGACGCACGGTGCGGCCCTGCGCGAGCGCGGGGTGCTGTACGCGCCGGACTACTGCATCAACGCCGGCGGGATCATCGACATCTATTACGAGGGCCCGGGCTACGACGCGGCCATGGTCGAGGCCCACCTGCAGCGCATTGGCCGCACGCTGAGCACGATCTTCCAGCGGGCCGACGCCGAGCGGTGCACCACGGCCGAGATCGCCGACCGCATGGCCGAGGAGCGGTTCAAGCGGTGAACGCCCTCGTCGCCGGCATTGCCGAGCGCCTGCTGGCGCGGGGCGAATGGCTCGCCGTGGCCGAGTCCTGCACCGGTGGCGGGATCGCGGCCGCCCTGACCGACCTGGCCGGGTCCTCCACCTGGTTCGAGCGTGGCCTCGTCACCTATTCCAATTCCGCGAAGACGGAACTGTTGGGCGTGCCGGCGACGCTGATCCAGCAGCATGGCGCCGTCAGCGCCGAAACCGCCCGGGCCATGGCCGAGGGCGTGCTGGCGCGCACACCGGCGCACTGGAGCCTGGCGGTGACCGGCATCGCCGGCCCCGGCGGCGGCAGTGCGGGCAAGCCCGTGGGCACGGTGTGGATCGCCTGGATGCAGCGCGGCGGCGCCGCCGAAGCCGTGTTGCACCGCTTCGACGGCGACCGCGCCGCAGTGCGCGCGGCGAGCGTGCAGGCGGCCCTTGCGGGCCTGCGGGACCGCCTCGACCGTGGCTGAGCTCAACCGCCTGTTCTTCGCGCTCTGGCCGACCGAGGCCGTGCGCCGCGCCGCGGACGAGGCGGCGCGCGGCCTGCGCATGAAGATGCAGCCCGGCGGCTATCTGAGTGCGCCGGAGCGCTACCACGTGACCCTGCTGTTCCTCGGCGATACGGTGCCCGCGGCCCAGGAAGCGGCGGCGCGTGCGGCGGCGGCGAAGCTGCGCGCGGCGCCCTTCGAGCTGCAGCTGGACCTGGCCAGCAGCTTTCCGCGCAACCGCGAGATCCCCTGGTGGCTGGGCCCGCGCGAGACCCCCGCGGCGCTGTCGGCCTTCTACGAGGCGCTGCGCGAGCAGATGGTGGCGGGCGGCGTGACGCCGGAGCGCCTGCGTTTCGTGCCGCACCTGACCATCCTGCGCAATGCGCGCCTGGCCCTGCCGCCGACGCCGATCACGCCCATCCCCTGGCGCGTGGACGAGTTCGTGCTGGTGCGCAGCCGCCTCGATCTCAAGCCGGTGGAGTACGAACTCCTGGAGCGCTGGCCCCTGCGCGGCGCCGAGCCGCCGCCGCCTCCGCCGCAGCTCAGCCTCTGGGGCTGAACCGGGATTCTCAGGTGTGCGGATGGGCCGCACAGGCAGCGTGCGGGCACAGGGGCCACCCCGACCTGGGATCGTCGGAGCGGGCCCCGGCTGCGAAGAAACGGAAGGAAACCTGAAGCGGGCGTGCGCTAGCGGGGCGAGCCCGTGCGCAGCAGGCCGCCCATGACCCCGGCGATGCGGAAGCGCGGGCCTTCCTGGTCGGCCTCGGCCTGGGCCAGGTCGATCAGGATCGGTTCGTAGGCGGCGTTCTCCGCCTTGAGCGTCACCTTGGCGCCCCGGCGGTAGTAGCGCTTGAGCGTGATGTTCTCGTAGCCGGTGCGCGTGTCGAGCAGGCAGGCGGCGATGATCGCGCCGTTGTCGGCCTCGGCCTGCCGGTGGATGCCGACCAGGTCTCCCGAGTGGATGCCGGCATCAATCATGGAATCGCCCTGCACGCGGTGCAGGAAGTCGGCGCGCGGCCGGAACAGCTCGGGGTCGATCTGCAGCCAGTGCTCGGCGTTCTCGGGCGCGGTGATCGGCGCGCCGGCGGCAATGCGGCCCAGCAGCGGCAGGCCGGAGGGGGCCGGCTCGCTGTCCTTGAGCAGGCGGATGGCGCGCGCTCCGTTGGGCGAAATCTCGATCTCGCCTTTCTTCACCAGGGCCAGCAGGTGGTCGCGGGCGGCGTTCTGGGTGAAGCCGAAGCGCTCGGCGATGTCGCGCTGCGAGGGCGGGTAGCCGTCGTCCCGCACCCGCTGCTGGATGAACTGGAGGATCTCGAGTTGCCGCGGGGTGAGGTCGGCCATGGGGGCTTGCATCCGGCGAAGGAGGGGAGTACTGTTCAAATGACAAGTACCTATCACTTAACCAGTAGTCAGGTGAACAGTATATGAGCCAGACCCGTCCCGCAAGCCGCCGTTCCTCCCGCCGTCGCGATGCCGGCGCCGGCATGTCCTCCATGGCGCAGGACTTCCGCTACCAGCCGGCGCGCAGCCGCCGCAAGCTGCGCCTGGCGCTGCCGCAGGAGGTGCTCGCCGACGGCTGGCCCGAGGGCTTCGTGCGCAATGGCCTGATCGCCACCATGCTCGCGATCAGCGCCTATCACCATGCCGCGCTGCTCGCGGCCGTCGGCATCGGAGCCTGATCATGGCGCGCGCCTCGGCGGGAGCAGCAGCGGTGTCGTCGGCAACGTGGGAGAATCCGGCCGCGTCCGCGCCGGAGGAGCAGCCCGGCAGCCAGGCTCAGGTTCTGAGCCTCGGTGCGCGGACACTGTCGCCCTCAAGTTCCCCCACCCAACGAAAACAAGAGATTCCCGTGGACGATAACCGCAAGAAAGCCCTGGAAGCCGCGCTCTCGCAGATCGAGAAGCAGTTCGGCAAGGGCGCGATCATGAAGATGGGCCCCGGCGAGCAGGCCCGCGACGTTGAGGTCGTGTCGACCGGCTCCCTGACCCTGGATACCGCCCTGGGCATCGGCGGGCTGCCGCGCGGCCGCGTGGTCGAGATCTACGGTCCGGAATCCTCCGGCAAGACCACGCTGACCCTGCATGCGGTCGCCGAATGCCAGAAGGCCGGCGGCGTCGCCGCCTTCATCGACGCCGAGCATGCGCTCGACGTCAACTACGCTGCCAAGCTCGGCGTGAAGATCGAGGACCTCGTCATCTCGCAGCCGGACACCGGCGAGCAGGCGCTGGAGATCTGCGACATGCTCGTGCGCTCCAACAGCGTCGACATCATCGTCATCGACTCCGTGGCGGCCCTGGTGCCCAAGGCGGAAATCGAGGGCGAGATGGGCGACAGCGTGGTGGGCGTGCAGGCGCGCCTGATGTCGCAGGCGCTGCGCAAGCTCACCGGCAACATCAGCCGCTCCAAGTGCCTGGTGATCTTCATCAACCAGATCCGCATGAAGATCGGCGTGATGTACGGCTCGCCGGAAACCACCACGGGCGGCAACGCGCTCAAGTTCTATGCCTCGGTGCGCCTGGACATCCGCCGCACCGGTGCGATCAAGAAGGGCGAGGAGGTCATCGGCAACGAGACCCGCGTCAAGATCGTCAAGAACAAGATGGCGCCGCCGTTCCGCGAGGCGCACTTCGAGATTCTCTACAACGAGGGTATCTCCAAGCTCGGCGAACTGATCGACCTCGGTGTCGACAACGGCGTGGTCGACAAGTCCGGTGCCTGGTTCGCCTACAAGGGCGACAAGATCGGCCAGGGCAAGGACAACGCCCGCGCCTACCTCAAGGACAACCCCGAGGTGGCGGCGGAGATCGAGCAGGCCATCCGCGCCAAGCTCAACCCCTCGCGCGCTGCCCGTGCCGCGGAAACCGCCGAGAAGTAAGGACCTGTCCGTCACCGGGGCCCGCAGTTCGGCGCTGCGGGCCCTGTCGCGTCGCGAGCACTCCGCGGCGGAACTCCAGCAGAAGCTCCGCCAGCGCGGCTTCGCCGGCGACACCGCCGCCGAGGCGGTCGCGGCCATGGCCGAGGCCGGCTGGCAGTCCGACGAACGCTACGCCGAGATGCTGGTGCGCAACCGCGTGCAGCAGGGCTACGGGCCGCAGCGCATCACCCACGAACTGGAGTCGGGCGGCCTGAAGAAGGCCGAGATCGCGGCGGCGCTGGCCACGGTCGAGGACGACTGGTCCGCGCTGTGTGCAGCGCTGCACCAGCGTCGTTTCGGGGCCATCCCGACGGCCGCCGCCGATTGGCAGAAGCAGTACCGCTTCCTGGCCAGCCGCGGCTTTACCGCGGCGCAGATCCGGTCTGCGCTGAAGGGCCTGCCGGAAGCACTGGAGTAGCCGGGGCTGGCTTCATCCGCGCCAGCAGCTTGTCGCGGATCACCGGCACGGCGGCTGCCGCGGCACGCTCGCCCTGCAGGATCGCCAGCTGCTTGTTCTCGAAGTCGGTCGACGAGACCTGGCTCAGGTCCGGCCGGATCACGACATCGGCGAGCGGCAGCTCGGCCTCGCGCATTGCCTTGCCCATGATGTCGAAGGTGCGCATCACCACGTCGAGCTTGCTCTCGGTCGCTGCGGTGCTGGGCGGGGTCGAGACGTCGACGGCGATGATGAAGTCCGCGCCCAGCTGGCGGGCATAGCGGATCGGCACCGGGCTGACCAGGCCGCCGTCCACATACTCCACGTTGTTGATCAGGGTGGGCTGGAATACGCCCGGCACCGCCGAGGAGGCGCGCACGGCCTGGCCGACGTTGCCGCGCTGGAACAGAACCCCCTGGCCGTTGTCGAGCCGCGCGGCCACGGCCGCGAAGGGGATCTTCAGCTGCTCGATGTTGCGGTTGCCGAGCAGGCGGTTGACGAAGTTCTGCAGGGCATCGCCTCGCAGCAGGCCCTTGCCGAACATGGTCCAGTCGGAGACGGTGGCCCGGTCGAGGTCGAAGGCCATCTGCTGCAGATCGAAGCCGTTGTAGCCCGCGGCATAGAAGGCGCCGGCGACGCTGCCGGCGCTGGTGCCAACGATCAGGTCCGGCTTCACGCCCAGTACGTCGAGCATCTTGAGCACGCCGATGTGCGCGAAGCCGCGGGCGCCACCGCCCCCGAGGACCAGCCCGACCTTGGGCGGCGCCGGTGGCGTGACCACCGGGACCACGGGCTCCACCGGCGGCGGGGTGGGCGTCGTCTGGCAGGCGGTCAGCCCGAGGAGCGGGGCCAGGAGCAGGGGCAGGAGTCGGCGGGTCATGGGCGCGGATTGTAGCCGCGTCCCCACGACCGCCCCTGAACGGTGCGGCATCCTGGCGGTGGCGGCAGTCTGGAGGTCCGTGACCGGTCTCCGGCGCGACCTCAGGGCAGGATGAAGTCCAGGGCCAGGTCCGACTTGGGCAGCAGCTGCGCGGCCTTCTCGGTGGTCAGGCTCAGGCGCAGGATCAGGTTCTCGGTGAATATCTTGTAGTAGCGCAGCTGGCATTCCTCCGACATGCGCTCCAGCAGGGCCGCATTCACCTTGAGGGCGATGGCGCTGGTGGTGGCCGTCACCGTGGCCGTGCGCTGCACTGCGTACAGGAAGCCGATCTCGCCGAAGCAGTCGCCCTTCTGCAGGAGCGCGATCAGCTGGTCGTTCTTGCGGACCTCGGCAATGCCCATCAGCAGGATGTAGAGGCTGTTGTCGGTCTCGCCCTCGCGGATGATGGTCTCGCCCGCGCGGTAGGTGACGGTCTGGCTGGCATTCAGCAGCTCGGACAGCTCGCCGCTGCGGAAGGCCCTGAAGAACTGCAGGCGCTTGAGCGCGTCCTGGCTGATCTTGAGCGGCTTGCGGCGGCGGCCGCCGGCCTCGGTCAGCGGGGCCAGGTCCTCGGCCAGCTTGCGACCGCTGGGGTAGCGGGCGGACGGCGACTTGGCGAGCAGGCGTTCGACGATCTCGTACAGGGCATCCGGCAGGTCCGGGCGCAGGCTGCGCAGGGGCTGCGGTGCGGCCTTCTCGATCTGGCCGAACAGGCTGCGCGTGTCACGCGCCTTGAACGGCGGCTCGCCGGTCAGGAGCAGGTACAGCACGATCCCGAGGCTGTAGAGATCACTGGCCGGTCCGAGACGCTTGCCGGCGATCTGTTCGGGAGACATGTACAGCGGCGTGCCGAGGATCTCGCCCGCCCGCTCGGTGCCCAGCAGGGCGGCGATGCCGAAGTCCATGATCTTGGGCTGGCCATGCGGCGTGACCATGATGTTGCCCGGCTTGATGTCCTTGTGGAGGACGCCGTTGGAGTGCACGTAGTCGAGGGCCAGGGCGCACTTCATGGCCAGGTCCACGGCCCGTTCGGTGCGCGGGCGGGGGGAGTCTGCGGTGCAGTAGCGCTTGAGCGTGTCGCCCTCCACGTACTCCATCGCCAGGTAGCTGAGGCCGTCCTCGAAGCCGGCGTCGTAGAGCGTGACCAGGCCAGGGTGATGCAGGCGCCCGGCGGCGCGGGCCTCGGCGAAGAAACTCTCGGCCCCCGGGGTGCCGGCCCCGCCGTCCTGCAGGTGGGCCACCTTGATCGCCACCTCGCGCTGCACGAAGGGGTCATAACCCTTGTAGACCCGGCCAAAGCTGCCGCGGCCCAGTTCCCCCGTGATCTGGTACTTGCCCAGCTTGCGCAGCGCCGGTTTCGGCGGTTCCGCGGCCCTGGTTTTCGACATGCCTTCCCCCCGGATGGTCGACCGGATCAGCCGCGTCGGCGCCCGTTTGTGGCGGCGCTGGCAGCGCCCGGCTACCATAACGCCCCTTTTTGCGTCCCGATCGCGGCCAAACCCATGAACAGCAACGAGTTGCGCGCGAAGTTCCTGGAATTCTTCCGGAGCAAGCAGCATACGGTGGTTGCGTCCTCGCCGCTGGTCCCGGGCAATGACCCCACCCTGCTGTTCACCAATGCCGGCATGGTCCAGTTCAAGGACGTGTTCACCGGCCAGGACAAGCGCCCCTACACCCGGGCCGCCTCCTCGCAGAAATGCGTACGCGCCGGCGGCAAGCACAACGACCTCGAGAACGTCGGCTACACCGCCCGCCACCACACCTTCTTCGAGATGCTGGGCAACTTCAGCTTCGGCGACTATTTCAAGAAGGACGCGATCCACTACGCCTGGGAGTTCATCACCTCCCCGCAGTGGCTGGGCATCGACAAGGGTCGCCTGCTGGTCACCGTCTACCACACGGATGACGAGGCCTACGAGATCTGGAACCGGGAGATCGGCCTGCCGCCGGAGCGCATCGTGCGCATCGGCGACAACAAGGGCGCGAAGTACGCCTCCGACAACTTCTGGGCGATGGGGGACACCGGCCCCTGCGGCCCCTGCACCGAGATCTTCTACGACCACGATCCCGACGGGAAGAAGGGCATCTGGGGTGGCCCCCCGGGCTCGCCCGAGGAAGACGGCGACCGCTGGATCGAGATCTGGAACGTGGTGTTCATGCAGTTCGAGCGCGCCGCCGACGGCACGATGACGAAGCTGCCCGCTCCGTCCGTGGACACCGGCATGGGCCTGGAGCGCATCAGTGCGCTGATGCAGGGCCAGCACGACAACTACCAGACCGACACCTTCCGCCACCTGGTGACGGCGGTGGCCCGGCTGGCGGGCCAGCCGGCCTATGCCAATGCCTCGCAGAAGGTGATCGCCGACCACATCCGCGCCACGGCGTTCCTGATCGTCGATGGCGTGCTGCCGTCCAACGAGGGCCGCGGCTATGTCCTGCGGCGCATCATGCGCCGCGCGATCCGTCACGGGTACAAGCTCGGCATCAACGAGCCCTTCTTCTGGAAGCTGGTCGCGCCGCTGGCCGAGATCATGGGCGGCGCCTACCCGGAGCTGACCGAGAAGCGTGCGCAGATCGAGAAGGCCATCCGCGCCGAGGAAGACAGCTTCGCGATCACCCTCGACAAGGGCATGAAGCTGCTCGAGGACGCGATCGGCAAGCTGGCCAACGACGTGATCCCCGGCGAAGTGGTGTTCAAGCTCTACGACACCTACGGCTTCCCGCTCGACCTCACCGCCGACATCGCCCGCGAGCGCAACCTCAAGCTCGACACCGACGGCTACGAGCGCGAGATGGACGCCCAGCGCCAGCGCGCACGTGCCGCCAGCAGCTTCAAGACCGGCGCCACGCTCAGCTACGAGGGAGCCGACACCTGCTTCATCGGCTACGACCACCTGCGCAGCCCGGCCAAGGTGCTGGCCCTGTACCGTGACGGCCAGGCCGTCGAAGCCCTGCAGGCCGGCGAGGCCGGCGTGGTCGTGCTCGACACGACGCCGTTCTACGCCGAGTCCGGTGGCCAGGTCGGTGACCGCGGCGCCCTGCGTGCGTCCGGCGGCCTGTTCGAGGTGGCGGACACGCAGAAGCTCAAGGGCAGCGTCTTCGGCCATCACGGCGCGCTGGCTTCCGGCACGCTGCGCCGCGGCGATGCGGTCGATGCCGAGGTCACGGACAGCCTGCGCCGCGCCACCGTCCGCAACCACTCCGCCACGCACCTGATGCATCGCGCATTGCGCGAGGTGCTGGGCAGCCATGTCGCCCAGAAGGGCTCGCTGGTCAACGAGCAGCGCACCCGCTTCGACTTCTCGCATACCCAGCCGGTGACGGTCGAGGAGATTGCCGAGATCGAGAACCGCGTCAACCGCGCGATCCTGGCCAACGTGCCGGTCAGCGCCGAGGTCATGAAGTACGACGACGCGATCAAGGCCGGCGCCATGGCCCTGTTCGGCGAGAAGTACGGCGACGAGGTGCGCGTGCTCGCCATGGGCGAGTTCAGCACCGAGCTGTGCGGCGGTACGCACGTGGCCCGCACCGGCGATATCGGCCTGTTCAAGATCGTCTCGGAAGGCGGCGTCGCCGCCGGCGTGCGCCGCGTCGAGGCGGTCACCGGCGAGAACGCCCTGGCCTACCTGCGCGAGCTCGACGGCAAGCTGCGCAAGGCGGGCGAGCTGCTGCGCGCCGGCAAGGACGACCTCGCCGACAAGATCGAGCAGGCGCTGGAGCGCAGCAAGCAGCTCGAGAAGGAACTGGCGGCGCTCAAGTCCAAGCTGGCCTCGGCGGCCGGCGGCGATCTCGCTGGCCAGGCGCGCGCGCTCAAGGGCGTGAAGGTGCTGTCGGCCCAGGTCGAGGGGGTCGAGGGCAACGAGCTGCGCGGCCTGATGGACCAGCTCAAGAACAAGCTTGGCTCGGGCATCGTCCTGCTCGGCACCGCCAGCGGCGAGAAGGTGAGCCTGATTGCCGGCGTGACCGCCGATCTCACCGGCAAGGTGAAGGCGGGCGAACTGGTGAACTTCGTCGCCGGCCAGGTGGGTGGCAAGGGCGGCGGCAAGCCGGACATGGCGCAGGCGGGCGGCACGCAGCCGGCGGCCCTGCCGGCGGCGATCGAGTCGGTGTTCGGCTGGGTCGAAGGCAAGCTGTAAGGATGTCGGCGGCCGCCCCCGCGGCCGTCTCCGGGAACCACACGAAAGAGTCATGGCACTGATCGTTCAGAAGTACGGCGGCACCTCGATGGGCTCGGTCGAGCGCATCGAGCATGTCGCGCGCAAGGTGGCTTCGTTCCGCGCGCAGGGACACCAGGTGGTGGTCGTGGTCTCGGCGATGTCCGGTGAGACCGATCGCCTGCTCAAGCTGGCCAAGTCGATCCACCCGCGCGGCAACCAGCGCGAGTTTGACCAGATTGCTGCGACCGGCGAGCAGGTGACGATCGGACTGCTGGCGCTGGCCCTGGAGAAGGCGGGCGTCACCAGCCGCTCCTACACGGGCTGGCAGGTTCCCATCCACACCGACAGCGCTTACATGAAGGCGCGCATCCAGAAGATCGAGCCTGAGAAGCTGCTGGCCGACTGCAAGGCCGGCGTCGTGCCCGTGGTGGCCGGCTTCCAGGGCATCGACGAGACCGGCAGCGTCACCACGCTGGGCCGCGGTGGCTCGGACACGACCGGCGTGGCCCTGGCGGCGGCGCTGAAGGCCGACGAGTGCCAGATCTATACCGACGTCGATGGCGTCTACACCACCGATCCGCGCGTCGAGCCCAAGGCCCGCCGCCTGGACAAGATCACTTTCGAGGAAATGCTGGAGATGGCCAGCCTCGGCTCGAAGGTGCTGCAGATCCGTTCGGTCGAATTCGCGGGCAAGTACAAGGTCCCGCTGCGCGTGGTCTCCACCTTCGTGGACGGCCCCGGCACCCTGATCACGCTTGAGGACAGCTCGATGGAAGACCCCCTGATCTCCGGTATCGCCTTCAACCGCGACGAGGCGCAGCTGACCGTCGCCGGCGTGCCCGACCGCCCCGGCATTGCCGCGGCCATCCTCGGCCCGGTCGGCGAGGCCAACATCGAAGTGGACATGATCGTGCAGAACGTCGGCGCCGACGGCACGACCGACTTCACCTTCACCGTGCACCGCAACGACTACGAGCGCGCGCTGGAGATCGGCCGCAAGGTCGTGGCCGAGCTCGGTGCCAAGGACGTGCGCGGCGCCACCGACATCGTCAAGGTGTCGCTGGTGGGCGTGGGCATGCGCAGCCACGCCGGTATCGCCAGCCGGATGTTCAAGGCCCTGGCGGCCGCGGGCATCAACATCCGCATGATCTCGACCTCCGAGATCAAGATCTCCGTGGTCATTGACGAGATGTACCTGGAGCTGGCCGTCCGCACCCTGCACAAGGCCTTTGGCCTGGAAGCGGGCGCCCAGGCGGCCTGAGCTGGTCGCGGCCCGGGTGGCCCGGGCCGGATATCCACAGGTGGGTGGTAGGTGCTGCCGGATATTCGCCGGCGGCCCTTCCTCCGAGACTGACCCGGTCAGTTCAAGGAGGAATTACATGCTGATCCTGACGCGTCGGGTCGGAGAGACCATCGTCATCGGCAATGACGTGGCGGTGACCATCCTGGGCATCAAGGGTGGCCAGGTGCGTGTCGGCGTCCGTGCCCCGCGCGATGTCGCTGTACACCGCGAGGAAGTGCTGGATCGCATCCGCAACGGCGACGCCGACCCGGCCGTTCCCGCCGCTGCCTGAACCCTCCTTTGCCTTCGCCTGCCGGGGTCGCTAGAATGCCGCCCCTCGCGGGCCGTTGTGCCTGCGAGCATGGGCGCCCGTAGCTCAGCTGGATAGAGCACTTGGCTACGAACTAAGGGGTCGGAGGTTCGAATCCTTCCGGGCGCACCATTTTTCCCCGGATCCGTCCGGTGGAAGAGAAGCCGCCGCAACAGTCCCGGAGTGATGGCCGAGTGGACGAAGGCGCACCCCTGCTAAGGGTGTATATGGGTTAAACCGTATCGAGGGTTCGAATCCCTCTCACTCCGCCACTCAAGCTGAAAGCGGCCCTGAAGGGCCGCTTTCAGCTTGAGAGATGTGAAACGAGGGGGATTTGAACCCTCGATAAACGGATGAATGGGTTCGACCGCATCGCCCCGCGATGCGGCGCCGCTCGACAGAGCGGACCCAAGCGCCAGCGAGGGGTGGGGGCCGCAGGCCCGAGCTATCCCTCTCACGGCGCAGCAGCATGAGAGTCGCACCGCTTCAATTGCTGTACGCGTTTCAACGCGCCCGTAGCTCAGCTGGATAGAGCACTTGGCTACGAACTAAGGGGTCGGAGGTTCGAATCCTTCCGGGCGCACCAGTGGCAATGCAAAAGGGCCCACGCTTCTGGCGTGGGCCCTTTTGCTTT
>DASUDL010000038.1:0-31370 GCA_036275615.1 Solimonas sp. | reverse complement strand
CCGGAGTTCCTGGCGCTCAATCCCAATGGCCGCATCCCGGTCATCGTCGACCACGACAACGGCGGCTTCACCCTGTTCGAGTCGGGCGCGATCCTGATCTACCTCGCGGAAAAGACCGGCCGGCTGCTGCCGCGGGACCCGAAGGCGCGGATGCTGGCCCTGCAGTGGCTGATGTTCCAGATGGGCGGCATCGGGCCGATGATGGGGCAGGCCAACGTGTTCTTCCGCTACCTGCCGGAGAAGATTCCGGTCGCGATCCAGCGCTACCAGAATGAGTGCCGGCGCCTGTTCGAGGTGCTGGATACGCGCCTGGGCCAGGCGGAGTGGCTGGCGGGCGAGGAGTACTCGATCGCCGACATCGCCAACTGGTGCTGGGTACGTACCTACAAGTGGTCCGGTGCCTCGGTCGACAACCTGCCACACCTGCGGCGCTGGATGGATGCGCTGAAGGCGCGCCCCGCCTGCCAGAAGGGCATTGCCGTGCCCTTCAAGCTGCCCGACCCGGGTGACCGCGAGAAGCAGGACGAGGCCTTCGCCCAGGCGGCCCGCGGCATCGTCCAG
Organism: Solimonas sp.; assembly: GCA_036275615.1. Lineage (GTDB taxonomy): Bacteria > Pseudomonadota > Gammaproteobacteria > Nevskiales > Nevskiaceae > Solimonas. The sequence goes on along the minus strand of DASUDL010000038.1, from coordinate 30,809 downwards.
CGATGAGTGAACTGGCGATCGAGCCGGCACGCCGGCAGGCACGGCGCGCCCTGCGCCACTACGGCGCCGCGTTTCGTATCGCGGGTCTTCTGTTTCTCGCCCTGGGGCTCGGTCATCTGCTGGGGCTGTCACCGGACCTGCCGTTCGACAGCTATACCTGGTACGCGGTGAGCTTCCTGGGCTGCCAGATGATTGGCCTGTCCCTGACCCTCGGCAACGCACTCGAGGGTGCCGGCGAGCGCGGTTTTCTCAAGGCGGCGGCGATCACGCTGCTGCTGTTCGCGGCCATGCGCCTGGCCTATCTCGTTGCCGACGCCACCCTGCGCGGCGTGGCGGGGCCCGCCCTCCTCGTGGAGATCCTGCTGTTCAGCGGGATCGCCCTCTCTTTCCTGATCCTGCGGAGTCGCCTGTGAGCAAGCCCTATGTGCTGTACGGCTGGCACCTGTCCTATTTCAGCGGCAAGACCCGCGCCTACCTGAACTACAAGCGCGTGCCCTTCGTCGACCAGCCGGTCGACGCGCTGACCCTGCTCTGGCGCGCGCCGCGCAAGACCGGCGCCAAGGTGATGCCGGTGGTGGTCACGCCCGAGGGCGAGTGGCTGCAGGACACCAAGGTCATCGCCGACGTGATCGAGCAGCGCTTCCCGCAGGGTGCCGTCCTGCCGGCGTCGCCGCGCCAGAGGATCGCCGCGCTGCTGCTGGAGGCCTGGGCCGACGAGTGGTGGATTCCGCTGGCCATGCAGTACCGCTGGATCCACCCCGAGAACTACCCGCTGTTCGAGCGCGATGCCGGCAACGCCCTGCTGCCGGGCTTCCCCGGCTTCCTGAAGCGGCGCATGGCCGCCTACGTGGCCAGCACCCTGCGCGGCTACCTGCCCAGCGTCGGCGTGGTGCCGAAGCAGTACGAGGTGCAGGCCCGCTGGACCGAGAACATGCTCGACGCGCTGGACCGGCACTTCACCGACCTGCCGTTCCTGTTCGGCCATTGCCCCTCGGTGGCCGACTTTGCGCTCTATGGCCCGCTTTACGGACACCTGAGCCGCGACCCGTATCCGCGGCGCGTGCTGGTGGAGCCGCGCCCGCACCTCAAGGCCTGGGTGGAGCGGATGACTACCACGCAGTGCGGGCAGGGCAGCTTCCTGCCGGACGACGAGCTCCCGGACACGCTGCAGCCGCTGTTCGATGCCGTGTTCCGGGAGTTCTATCCGATGGTCAGCGGCATCCGCGACGAGGTCCGCAAGGCGCTGCCCAGCCTGCGCAGCCCGGGCTCGCGCCTGCCGCGCATGCTCGGGACGATCGAGTTCCCGATGGGCACGGGCCGCTACCGCCGCGGCGCCATGCCCTACACCCTGTGGATGATCCAGCGCGTGCTGGATGCCTACCGCGCGCTGGACGCACAGGGCCGCGCCGCCGTCGATGCCTGGACACGCGATCAGGGCCTGCCCGAGGCCATGCGCTTTGACCTGGGCGCGCGCCTGAAACGCGTAGGCCTGCACGTGGCGCTGGACCGCGCGGCCTGAGCGTCGTGGCGCGCTATCGCGTCTACCTCTCGGACGTCTCCTACTTCAGCGGCAAGCTGGAGGGCGCACTGCGCGCCAAGCGCATCGCCTACGAGCGGCGGCGCATCTCCACCGACGTGCTGCTGCGCGAGGTGCTGCCGAACACCGGCTGGATGAAGGTGCCGGCCGTGCGCCGCGACGACGGGCTCTGGCTCTGCGACAGCACGCCGCTGCTGCGCTGGCTGGACGCGGAGCATCCACAGCGTCGCCTGGTGCCGGAGGATCCGTACCGCGCCTTCCTTTCCGCACTCATCGAGGACTACTGCGACGAATGGCAGTGGCGCCCGGCCATGTTCTGGCGCTGGGCCTGGGCCGACAATGCCCGCTATCTCGGCAGCCGTCTCGGCGAGGAGCTCGCGGCCGGCACGATCCATCCGGCCTGGGCGATGGGGCTGTATTTCCGCAAGCGCCAGCAGCGGCTCTACCTGCGCGGCGACGGCGTGCGGGCGCAGAACTTCGAGGCCATTGCCGCGCTGTATCCGCGGGCCCTGGCCTGGCTGGAGGCCTTGCTGGCGCACCGGCCCTACCTGCTGGGCGAGCGCCCGAGCCTGGTGGATATCGCCTGGTTCGGACCGATGTTCCGGCACTACGCCCAGGACCCGCGCCCGGCGGCGCTGATGGCGGCCACGGCTCCGCGGGTCTGGGCCTGGGTGGCGCGGGTCTGGAATGCGGGCGAGGCCGCCTGGAGCGAGGCGCCGCTCGACGACTTCGCCGATGCCGCCTGGGATCCGGTGTTCGCCGACCTGGGCGCGGCCTATCTGCCGTACCTGCACGACAACGCCGCCGCGGTGATGGCCGGGCGCGCGCGTTTCGATGGCCGCTATGCCGGCATCGACTATCCGCGCCTGCCGGCGATCCGCTACCGCGGCCGCTGCCTGGCCACGCTGCAGCGCGACTACGCGGCGCTCTTGCCCGAGGTGCGCGCGGCGGTCGACGCCCGGCTCTCCGGCACCGGTATCACCGAGGCCCTGCGTCGCCCGGCGCCGGCGCTGCCTCCGATCGACTCGGCGCAGGCTGGTGCGCCGCGCCCGCTGGGCCTGGCCACGCGCCTGCGCTACTACTTCACCGGCACTCCCTGGGATGCTGCCCCATGACTTCCGAACCCTACCGCCTCTACGGCGGCAATCCTTCGCCGTACTCGCGCAAGCTGCGCGCCATCCTGCGCTACCGGCGCCTCCCGCATGTGTGGAAGGTCGGCACACCCGATACCCTGCCGGAACTCGCGACAGTGCGACCGAAGCTGATCCCGGTGCTGCGCCTGCCGGAGAGCGGCGAATTCCGTGTCGACTCGACACCGCTGGCCTACCTGCTGGAGCAGCGCCACCCGGGCGAGCGCTCGATCCTGCCGCCGGACCCTGCCGACGCCTTCGTCTGCCACCTGATCGAGGATTTCGCCGACGAGTGGCTGACCAAGGTGATGTTTCACTACCGCTGGGCCGAGGATGCCACCGCCGAGTGGGCCGGTCAGTGGATCGTGCGTGATGCCATGCCGGCGTTCTCCGGCAAGGCGCAGGCCCAGGCGGCGCAGATGTTCCGCGACCGCCAACGCGGCCGCATGGCCCTGGTCGGCTGCACAGCCCGCAACGCGCCGCTGATCGAGGGCTGCTATGCCCGCCTGCTCGATGTCCTGGGGCCGCACGTGGGCGGCGCAAGCTTCCTGTTCGGCAGCCGGCCCTCGCTCGCCGACTTCGCGCTCTACGGCCAGCTGGCGCAGCTGACGATCGACCCCTGGCCGCAGCGGATCTGCCGGGAGCGCGCGCCCGCCGTGGAGGCCTGGACGATCACGCTGGACGATGCGGCGGGCCTCGAGGGCCAGTGGCAGGCGGAACGGGGCGCCGCGGTGCGCGAGGCCCTGCTGGAGATGATCGGCGCCGAGTATCTGCCGTTCCTGCAGGCCAATGCCGCGGCGCTGGCTGCCGGCGCCGCCACGGTCGAGCTGAACCTGCGCGGCCAGCCTTACGCGCAGGCGCCCTTCGCCTACCAGGGCAAGTGTTATCTCGACCTGCGCCAACGCTGGGCCGCGCTGCCCGAACCGGCCCGGGCCCAGCTGCAGCCGCTGCTGGAACGCACCGGCTGCCTGGCGCCGCTGCAGGCCTAGGTGCCGGGCGCGGCGTCGGCCGAGGCGGCGCTGCGCCGCGACTCGGTGAAGGCGCTGTAACCCTCCTGCACCAGGGCATAGGTCTGCGCGATGCCGGAGGCCACCGAGCCGCCGAGCACGCCCAGGCCCTGCAGGATGCGCTCCGCATCGCGGAAGCCTTTCTCGAAGCCGCCGCGGATCGTATCCATGAAGCGCTCGAGTGCGGCATCGCCCTCGAGCTCCGGATGCTGGCGCTGCCAGGCCTCGAAGAAGCCGGTCGACAGACTGACGATACGGGCCGCCGTGGCTTCCGGGGTGAACTCCTCGGGTCGCGCCTGCTGGATCGCGTCCTCGCCCAGCTCCGGCGCGAGCAGCTCGTTGATGCGATCGATCGCGGCGCGCAGCACCAGGGCCTGGGGTTCCTGGCCGCTGCCCAGGGTGGCCAGCGAGGCCTCGACGATGGCGGCGTCCTGTTGCGCCCGCAAGGTGGTCGCCCGCGGCAGCTGCTCGGGTCGCGAGCGGCTGAGGTGTGGGGGCGGGGTGCTGGCGGACAGCGCGGAAATGGCACTGGACATGATGACCTCCGGACGGTGGCGGGGCCGGGACATGGCGCCCCTGTATCCGTAGCGGCTGCCCGCCGCCGGAACTTGAGATACCGCTCGTCCGCTGTCCGGATTTCCCCGACCGCGCAGCGGCGGGGGTTGGCCGGTACCGCTCAGAACACGTAGGCGACGAAGGCCGAGACGTTGTCGCGGTCGCGCAGCCGGTGGCGCGTGCCGCCGCCGGAGAAGACCTGGTAGGTCAGGCCCAGGCTCCAGTCCTCGCCGACGTCGACCCCCAGGCTGCTCAGCAGCACCTTGCGGCCGTCGATGAAGTTCAGGATCGGCGCGGGGGAGGTGCCGTGCAGGTCATGCAGCCACAGGAAGGTGGGATTGAGCGTGACCCGGCCGGGCAGGCCGTCGTAGGTCAGACGCAGCAGGGCTCGGTAGCCGTAGGACAGGGGATCGCCGAAGCCGCGACGCATCTGCGTGGGATTGATGCGGCGCGTGTCCGGGAGGCCGGCCGAGCCGGTGCCGTCGGCGCCGGGCGAGGGATGGGTGCGGTCGCCCGCACCCTCGAAGTACAGCCGGCCCTGTGCGGGCAGGTCGTGGACGCGCAGGGCTGCGCCTTCCAGCACGAAGAAGATCTGCGAGGCGCCCAGCGGGTTGTTGGCAAAGGTGCGGATGCCGGTGATCGACAGCTGCGAGACCTGGCGTCGTTCGTAGCCGCGCACGAGGTCGCCGGCGCGGATGGTCTGGCCGCGGTAGCGGGAGAGGAAATCGGGCACCGCGCTGTCCTCGCCCGGGATCGTGAACTGCGTCCCGGCCGGCAGCTCGGAGAGCACGGCGTTGCGCAGGATCTGCAGCGCGGGATTCAGGGCTGCCGGCAGCTGGCTGGCGAGGGCGGGGTCATTGAGCGCGCCCGCGCCGATCACGATGTCCTGCGCCGGGAAGGCCGGGCCCAGCGTGGCGAACAGCACGTCCGACTGCAGGATCTGGAGCGGCTGGTTGGGCCGGTGATTCAGCTCGCCGGACAGGGCCCAGTCGCCGACATTGGTATTGAAGCTGATGCCATAGGCGCGGATGTCCTCGGGGAAGTCGAGGAAGAGCGTGGCCGTGTCCACCGGCAGCGGCTCGCGGCCGACGGGGTTGAAGGCGGCATTGAAGCCCCGGCAGGCCGCGAAGGCACCGGCAAAGCCCGGAGCGGTGGCATCACGCGTGCAGCTGGCGTCGGCGGCGATGCCGCTGAGCAGCGGGTAGCGGCTGTGATAGCGCAGGTAGTGGAAGGTCAGCTCGGTGCCGTCGTTGAGCCAGTCGGCGAGGTAGTTGAGACGGGCGCCGTACTGGCCGTCGTCGCCCGGCGCACCAAACTCCTCGCCCGGGATGTAGACCGTGCGCGTGGCGCTGGAGATGGTCGAGGCCAGGCCCGCGGGGCGGTACTGGCGCTCAGGATCCTCGTTGTAGTTGCCGAAGCCGAGGATGGCATAGCGACCGCGACCGGCGATGTCGCTGAACGAGAGCAGGCTGCCGGAGGCCGGCAGCTTCGCCGCGCGCCAGCGCCACTGGTACACGGCCTCCAGGGCCAGGTCGTCGGTGAGCGTCAGGCTGGCCACGGCCAGCGGCGTGGCCAGCTGCAGCTGGCTGGGCTCGGAGCCCGGCATGCCCAGCACCGGCGCGTCGAGCGGATTCCACTCCGACAGCGTGTTGAACTGCACCAGGTTGGCCTCGCCCCAGTTCAGGGTCTGGTTGCCGATCTTGAGCAGCAGTTCGCGTTCGCCCAGGGCGAAACTGCCGGAGACAAACAGGTTGCCCAGGCGGTGCCCGGAGGCGTACAGCGACTCCACCGCGCCGCTGCGCGGTGTACGCGACGGCTGGAAGCGGGTGTCGTCGTGGGTCTCGTCGAAGCCGGTGTTGACCAGGTCGTGGAAGAACAGGGCCGAGGCCTGGAACTGCCAGTCGTTCCAGACCAGCTCGAAGCGTGGGCGCACCTGGACCAGGGCGGCGGTGGGATCGCCACGGTCGTAGTTGAGGTTGCCGTTGTCCTCGTTGACGCCGGAGAAGGCACCGCGGGCGCGGACCAGTTCGAGGTTGGGGCCGGGGTCGCCGCTCTGCGACTGGCAGTCGTGAGTGGCGCAGAGATCCTGCTGGCCCGGCACGGCCAGCTTGGCAATCAGGCGCTGGTCGCGTCCCTCGGTGCGCACTGCCGCACCGACCGAGACCCGGGTATTGAGCGCCCCGGCGACGGGCCCCCATTCGAATTCCACGGCCTGGGCCGGACCTGCCGTCAGCAGGGCGGCCAGCAGGCTGCTCCGGATCCTCATTGTCCCCTCCTGCGCCGGCGTTTGCGCCGGTCTGCGATTTTCAGGCGTCTTGACGCGTGCTTTACAGCATGTAAAGTTTACATATCGTAAAAAAGCGCGCAAGCCATGGCGGCGCGCGGGGGAGAAGCTGATGCGCAAGGGATCCGGATATCCGATGGTGGGGCTGCTGCTGGGCGTGCTGGCGACGGCCATCCCGCCGGCGGCGATGGCGGCAAGTGCCGAGCAGGCGGCCCGGCTGGGCCGCGACCTGACCCCGACCGGCGCCGAGGCGGCCGGCAATGCCGATGGCAGCATCCCGGCCTGGGAGGGCAGCCGTCGCTACCGTCCGGAGCAGTTGCGCCTGACCTACGCGGAGCTGCAGGCAATGCGCCAGCGCGAGCCGGCGAAGGTCGAGGCGGCGATTGCGCCGCAGGGGGCGGCGGCAAAGCCGCGCTTCACCATCACCCGCGCCAACCTCGCCCAGCACGCGGACCGGCTCAGCGAGGGCCATCGCGCGCTGTTCGCGCGCTACCCCGACTACCAGATGCGCGTGTTCCCCAGCATCCGCAGCGCCTTCCTGCCGCCGGCGGTCGATGCCGCGACCCGCGAGAACGCACTGAAGGCCGCGCTGCAGGGCACCGACCAGGTCACCGGTGCGCGCCTGGGCGTGCCGTTCCCGATCCCCGGCAGTGGCGCCGAGGTGATCTGGAACCACAAGCTCAAGTATCGCGGCGCGGCGGTGCGGCGCTTCAATAACGAGGTGATCGTCGCCCAGGACGGCACGTTCCAGCTGGCGCGCATCGTCGAGGACGTGAAGCTCAAGTACGGCAACCCGAAGGCGCCGGCGCCGATCGCCGAGGGCCTGATCCTGTACTACCTGCAGGAGGTGCTCTCGCCCAAGCGCATCGCCGGCCAGCTGCTGCTGGTGCATGAGACCACCGACCAGAGCGAGGGTGGACGCAGTGCCTGGATCTACAACCCGGGCCTGGGCCGCACGCGGCGCGCACCGAACGTCGGCTACGACAATCCGAAGGCCTCGGCCGACGGCCTGATGTTCAACGACCAGACCGACATGTTCAACGGCGCGCTCGACCGCTACCAGTGGAAGCTGCTGGGCAAGCGCGAGCTCTACATTCCCTACAACGCCACCTCGATCATCGCGCCCGGCGTGAGCTACGAACGCCTGGTCCGGCGCGGCTTCGTGGCCCCGGAGCTGGCACGCTACGAGCTGCATCGCGTCTGGGTGGTGGAAGCCACCCTCAAGGACGGCCTGCGCCACAGTTTCCGCAAGCGCGTGTTCTACGTCGACGAGGACAGCTGGAGCATTGCGCTGGTGGACTGCTACGACGACCGGGGCCAGCTCTGGCGCTTCCAGGAGGCGCACCTGACCACGTTCCCGTTCGTGCCGGCCACCACCGGCAGCCCCGAGGTGCACCACGATCTGCAGAGCGGGCGTTACTTCGTCACGGCCAGCTACACGGGCGACGACTATCCGGATTTCAGCGCCGACTTCGAGGACAGCTACTTCCGGCCGCAGACCCTGGCCAGCCGCAAGCTGCGCAAGTAGACACGCGGCCAGCGGGGCTGCGACTCAGCGGCGGGCGAGGCGCTCGACGAAGTCGTTGAACAGCTTGATGCCGCGGGCGCGATCGAGTTCGCCGTCGCGCACCAGCTGGCGCATGCCCCAGAAGGCCATCACCGCCATCCAGGCATAGGCGCGGGCGTCGCCCTCCTTGAGCCCGAGGCTCTGGCGCACCGGTGGCATCCACACGCCGCTGATCAGCTGCCGCAGGCCGCGACGGATCTGGTCCAGCTCCGGCGAGGCGCCGGCAGTACCGGCTATCAGCTGCCACAGCGCATCGCCGCGTCCCGGCGACAGATCCAGCGTCACCGCCTCGGCGGATTTCGCCGCCTCGGCCAGGCTCGCCGGGTTGGCGGCGATCGAGGCCCGCGTCCCCTGCATCGTGTCCTCGAAGATGTGCCAGGCCGTGTCAGCGAGCAGCTTCTCCAGGCTGGGGAAGTGCTGGTAGATCAGCTGCCGGCTGGTGCCGGCCTGCTCAGCCAGCGCGCTCATGGTCAGGGCCGTCCAGCCCTCACGCTCGACCAGACCGGCAGCCACCTCCAGCAGCGTCTGCCGGCGCAGGTCGCGGCTCAGGTAAGCCCGCCGGGGGGCCGGCTTCCGGACGGCAGGGGCACGCGTTCGCTTGGAAGTCGGCATCCGCTCAAAAGTGACAGACTGACAAAATGTTGCTGCATTATGCGCCCATGCCGCGCGCACAGCGAGCGTGTCAGCTGGCCTGCAGCCGCTTCCGGAACGCCAGGTAGTCCTGCGCGGATCGGTACGGCGACTCCAGCATCGGCAGGTGGCCGACGCCGGGCATGATCACGACCTCCGAGCGCGGCATGACCTTGTGCAGGATCTCGGCGCCAGCCGGGCTCACCGCGCGGTCCTGATCGCCCCAGACCAGCAAGGCGGGCACGGTGCTGCCCATCAGCTCACCTTCCAGCACCGGCTGCGGCTTGCTCACCAGGTCGGCAAAGATGCGGGTGTGCAGCGGGTAGTTGGCGATGGCCCGGTCGCCCAGAACCTTGAGCACGCTGTAGGGCAGGTAGGGACGGGCCACGAACACGGTGTCGAGGATGCGCTCGTACTCCTCCGGCGTGCGCGCGAACAGCATGAACTCGCCGCTCTGGCGGTAGCGCTGCAGGATCTCGGAGGGCGGGGCGCTGAGCACGCCGGCCGAGCCGAGCATCCACAGGCTCTGGGCCTTGTCGGGATGGCGGGCCGCGTAGTGGCCGATGATCCAGCCGCCCATGGAGCTGCCGGCCAGGTGTGCCTGGGTCAGGTTCAGCGCGGCCAGGATCTGGTCCAGACGCTGGGCCTGCGCGTCGATGCCGTAGTCGGCATCCAGGGGCTTGCTGCTGTCGCCAAAGCCCGGGAGGTCGATCGAGATCAGGCGGTAGTGGCTGCGCAGGAAGGGGGCGACGCGCGAGAAGTTGTCCTTGTCCGCACCGATGCCGTGAATCATCACGAGGGGCTCGCCGTCGGCCTTGCCGCCTTCGAGGTAGGCGACCGTGAACCCGGGAATGTCCAGGGTCTTGGCCTCGAGGCCGCCGAGGCTGCGCTGCAGGCCGACATTGAGCGGCGCGGCGCTGGCCGGGGCCAGGCGATCGAAGGCGGCGAAGCCGGCGAGCGGCACCAGGGCGATGAGAGCGATCTTCAGCAGCTTGCGCATGGGAGGTCCGGGTTGGGCAGGGAAATCAGGAAGCGGCGACGGGTTGGGTGACGCGATCGATCAGGGCATCGAACAGCAGGGCGCAGCTGCCGACGACCTGGTCCAGCGGGTCGCGGAAGCCGGTGAGCACCCAGCGGGTCAGGATCTGGGTGCTGGCGCCGACCAGGCCGGTGGCGACCCAGGTGAGGTCGGCCTCGGGCCGGTGCCCCGGCGGCAGAAAGCGCTGCAGCAGGCCCACCAGCAGGGCGGTGAAGCCCTCCATGGCCTTGGGCATGCGCTCGCCCATGGCGTTCTGCACCGTGAACACTTCCATGAACAGGATCCGGGCCAGGCGCGGGTCGTTGCGCACCGCCTCGTACAGGCCACGCAGGGCAGCGGCCACCAACTGGTGCAGGTCCGCCGGCGCGCGGGCCACGGTGTCGAGGATCAGCTGCTGCAGGCGCTCGGCCTGGTGGTCGTAGACGGCGCCGAACAGGGCTTCGCGGTTGCTGAACGACTCATAGAAGTAGCGCTCGGTCAGGCCGGCGGCGACACAGACTTGCCGCACCGTCGCCCCATGGAAGCCGCTATGGCCAAAGACTTCGATGCCCGCTTCGATCAGTTTCTTCCGGCGCTCGGCCTGGCGGTCCTCCAGGGCGACACCGCGGAAACGGCGGCCGGTCCGGGGTGTTTCCGGGGGGTTGGAAGGCGGCGGGGTCGGCGACATGGCGGCAATGTTGACATGAGGCATTGTCAACCGTAAAGTGACAACGCTGGTTGTCAACATCAAGAGGAGCTGCAGATGGCGTTCGACGCAGGCAAGAGCGGCAAGATCGATCCGACCGATTTCCCGATCCTGATCGTGGGTACCGGGTTCTCCGGCCTGGGCATGGCCATCGCGCTCAAGAAGGCGGGGATCGAGAACTTCCAGATCCTGGAGCGCGCCGACGATGTCGGCGGCACCTGGCGCGACAACCACTATCCGGGCTGCGCCTGCGACGTGCAGTCGCACCTGTATTCGTTCTCCTTCGAGCAGAACCCGGACTGGACGCGCATGTTCGCCCGCCAGCCGGAGATCAAGGCCTACCTGCAGGCCTGCACCCGCAAGTACGGTCTGGCCTCGCACATCCAGTTCAATGCCGAAGTGGTCAGCGCCCGCTATGACGAGGCCAGCGCCCTGTGGGTGGTCGGCACCCGCGACGGCCGCCGTTTCACCGGCCGCGCCCTGGTGTCGGGCATGGGCGGTCTGTCGACGCCGGCCTTTCCGGACGTCAAGGGCATCGAGAACTTCCAGGGCGAGCGCTTCCACTCGGCCCTGTGGAACCACGACTATGACCTGAAGGGCAAGCGCGTGGCGGTGATCGGCACCGGGGCCTCGGCGATCCAGTTCGTGCCGCAGATCCAGAAGCAGGTCGGCCAGCTCGACCTCTACCAGCGCACCCCGCCCTGGATCATCCCCAAGCCGGACCGCGAGATCGGCGCCACCGAGCGCGCGATCTACCGTCGCTTCCCGCTGGTGCAGAAGCTGTTCCGCGGCGCGATCTGGGCCTTCCTGGAAACGCGCGTGCTCGGCTTCGTGTTCAACCCGAAGATCATGAAGCTGCCGGAGGCCCTGGCCCGCCGCCACATCCGCAAGCAAATCGCCGACCCGGCGCTGCGCGCCAAGGTCACGCCCGACTTCGGCTTCGGCTGCAAGCGCGTGCTGATCTCCGACGACTACTACCCGGCACTGACGCAGAAGAACGTCGACGTGATCACCGACGGGATCCGCGAGGTGCGCGCGCACAGCGTGGTGACGACGGACGGCGTCGAGCGGCCGGTCGACTGCATCATCTTCGGCACCGGCTTCAAGGCGCAGGATCCGCTGCCGCGCGGCGCGATCTTCGGCCGCGGTGGCCAGGACATCACCGACGCCTGGCCGCAAGGCCCCGAGGCCTACAAGGGCACGACCGTCGCCGGCTTCCCGAACCTGTTCCTGCTCATGGGCCCGAACACCGGCCTGGGCCACAGCTCGATGGTCTACATCATCGAATCGCAGATCGCCTATGCGCTCGACGCCATCCGCCAGATGCGCGCCGGTGCGATCCGTGCGATCGACGTGCGGCCGGAGCGGCAGGCGGCCTACAACCAGCGCCTGCAGTCGCAGCTGAGCGCCTCGGTCTGGACCGCTGGCGGCTGCAAGAGCTGGTATATCAATGCCAACGGCCGCAACACCACCCTGTGGCCGGGCTTCACCTTCCGCTTCCGCGAGGAGACCCGCCGCTTCGAGGCGGCCGACTACCGCCTGGAGCGCGAGACCGCGAAGGCCTGAACGGCCGGCGCGGGAGGGCGTCTCACCGCGGGCGATTCCTGACGCGGGTCGCCCCCTTTCCACCGATTTCCATCCGAGGTTCCGAGATCACCATGAAGTCCTTCCAGAACAAGGTTGCAGCGATCACTGGCGCCGGCTCCGGCATGGGCCGCGAACTGGCCATCGAACTCGCGAAGCGTGGCTGCCACCTGGCGTTGTCCGACGTCAACGTCGCGGGCCTGGCCGAGACGGTCAAGCTGGCCGGCGCCTACGGCGTCAAGGTCACCCAGCAGAAGGTGGACGTGGCCAAGCACGAGCAGGTCTACGGCTGGGCCGACCAGGTCGTTGCCGACCACGGCAAGGTCAACCTGATCTTCAACAACGCCGGCGTCGCCCTGGGCGCGACGGTCGACGGCATGAGCTACGACGACTTCGAGTGGCTGATGAACATCAATTTCTGGGGCGTGGTGTACGGCACCAAGGCCTTCCTGCCGCACCTCAAGGCGGCGGGCGAAGGCCACATCATCAACACCTCGAGCGTGTTCGGCCTGGCCGGAATTCCCTCGCAGTCGGCCTACAACGCGGCGAAGTTCGCGGTGCGCGGCTTCACTGAGTCGCTGCGCCAGGAACTGGACATGGAGAACTGCGGCGTGAGCGCGACCAGCGTCCACCCAGGTGGCATCAAGACCAATATCGCCAGGTCCGCACGCATGGATACCAGCATCGAGCAGCTGGGCGTGGACAAGGCCAATGCCACTGCGAACTTCGAGAAGAACTTCATCACCACGGCCAACAAGGCGGCGCGCATCATCATCGCCGGCGTGGAAGGCAACAAGCGCCGCGTGCTGGTGGGGCCGGATGCGGTGGGCCTGGACCTGATGGTCCGCCTGCTGCCGTCGAGCTACCAGAAGCTCGTGGTCTGGGCCACGCGCAAGACCATGGTCAAGAAGGCCGCCGCTGCCAAGGCCACGACCGCCTGAATCTCGCGGGCCGGATGCCCGGCCGGCAGGCGCAACGACAGCCCGGCACTCCGCAAGGAGGGTCGGGCTTTTTCTTGCGGGTCGTCTACTTCAGGGCCTCGAGGGCTTCCCAGCGCGCATAGGCGGTGGCGAGCTCGTGCTCGATATCGGCCAGGCGCTGCTCCGCGGCCGCCTGCTGTTCGCGTGGCCTGGCGTAGAAGTCAGGGCTGCTGATCTGGGCGGCCAGCGCCGCCTGCTCGGCGTCGAGCTTCTCGATGCGGCCGGGGAGGGCGTCGAGTTCGCGGCGCTCACGCGTGTTGAGGCGGCTCGCAGGGGCGGGCGTCGGCACGATCACGACCGGCGCGGGCTCCGGCGCGGCCTTGGCGGTGGCACGGGGTGTCCGGGCGGGTTCGGCCGGTGGTGTGCGCTGGCGCAGCCAGTCGGCATAGCCGCCGACGTAGTCGCCGACCCGGCCATCGCCCTCGAACACCAGGCTGCGCGTCACGACGTTGTCGAGGAACTCGCGGTCGTGGCTGACCAGGAGCACGGTTCCGCTGTACTCGACGAGGCGCTCCTCGAGCAGGTCGAGGGTTTCCATGTCGAGGTCGTTGGTCGGCTCGTCGAGCACCAGCACGTTCGAGGGCTTGGCGAACAGCTGGGCGAGCAGCAAGCGCGCGCGCTCGCCACCGGAGAGCACGCGCACCGGCACCCGCGAGCGGTCGGCGGTGAACAGGAAGTCCTGCAGGTACGTGATCACGTGCCGGCGCTGGCCATCGATCTCCAGGAACTCGCGGCCGTCGCCAATGGCCTCGACCGCGGTACGGTCCTCGGCGAGGCGCCGCAGCTGGTCGAAGTAGCCGATCTCCAGCTTGCTGCCGTGGCGCACCTCGCCTTGCTGGGGCTGGAGCTGTCCGAGGATCAGGCGCAGCAGCGTGGTCTTGCCCGCGCCGTTGGGGCCGATAATGCCGATCTTGTCCCCGCGCTGGATCAGCGTGGAGAGGTTGCGGACGATGGGCTGGCCGGCGAAGTCATGACTCAGGCCCTTGAGCTCGGCGACCAGCTTGCCGGAGCGCTCCGCCTCCTGGACCACGATCTTTGCGTCGCCCTCGAGGTTGCGTCGTGCGCTGTAGGTGCGGCGCATTTCCAGGAGGCGGGTCACGCGTCCGGCGCTGCGGGTGCGTCGGGCCTCGACGCCCTTGCGGATCCAGGCCTCTTCCTCGGCCAGGCGCTTGTCGAACAGCGCGTTCTGGCGCGCCTCGGCATGCAGGGCTTCTTCCTTGCCCTTGACCCAGCCGTCGTAGCCGTCCCAGCTGGTCAGCTTGCCGCGGTCGAGGTCGCAGATGCGGGTGGCGACGCGCCGCACGAAGGCGCGGTCATGGCTGATGAACAGGATCGCGCCCGGGTACTGCAGCAGCACATCCTCGAGCAGGGCGATGCTCGGGATATCGAGATGATTGGTCGGCTCGTCGAGCAGGAGCAGGTCCGGTTCCGAGACCAGGGCCTGCGCCAGCAGCACGCGGCGCTTCATGCCGCCGGAGAGCGACTCGAAGTCGGCCTCGGCCGGAAGGTCCAGCCGCGAGACGATGGTCTGGACCCGGTGCTCCATGGCCCAGCCGTCGAGGCGGTCGATCTGGGCCTGCAGCTTGCCGAGCTTGCTCAGATCGTTCGGGTTGTGCAGCAGCACGTCGTGGTAGCGGGCCACGATGTCGCCGATCTCGCCCAGGCCACGCGCGACCAGGGCATAGACATTGCCCTTGTCCCCGGCCGGGACTTCCTGGGCCAGGCTTCCCAGGCGCACATGGCTGGCCTTGACGACCTCGCCCTGGTCCGAGGCCTGGGTCCCGGAGAGGACGCGGAACAGGGTCGACTTGCCGGCGCCGTTGCGGCCGACAAGACACACGCGCTCCCGGGGTTCGATCGAGAACTGGGCGTCGTCCAGCAGCACGGTGCTGCCGACGCGAAGGCTGAGATTCTTGAGGCCGATCAGCATGGGGGCGCGAGTGTACCGACCCGTCGGCGCTGCGGCGAGCCGGACCGCGGGCCCGGATCAGCCGGCCGCGGCCAGCCAGGCCTCGCGGCTGGTCCGGTACCAGTGGCAGTCCAGCCCCACGTAGGGGTGCTGGCGATACCAGACCAGTCCGATCTTCTCGAGCACGTGCCGGGAGGCGGTGTTGCCCACATCGGCCATGGCGACGATCTCGGGCAACTGGCGCTCCTCGAAGCCGTAGCGGAGCAGGGCGCGGGCCATCTCGGTGGCATACCCCTGGCCCCAGTGTTCGGGGTACAGCCGGTAGCCGACCTGGATCTCGTTGCCTTCGCGCACCTGGTTGAGCAGATGGAAGCCCAGGTGGGCGTGGTCGGCCTTGCGGTGCGTGGCCCAGACCCCCAGCCCCGGATTGGCGTCGTAATAGGCGAGGATGCGGTCACGCAGCATGGCGCGCGTGGCGTCTTCGGACTCCACGCCGCCGAGGTAGCGCATGACTTCGGGGTCGCTGTTCAGGCGCCGCAGCTCGCCGAGGTCGTCCCAGGTGTAGGGCCGCAGGTAGAGACGCTCGCTCTCGAGGATGCGCGACGTCATCTCAGGCCAGGTAGCCGCCGTCGACGGCCAGGGTGGTGCCGGTGACGTAGCTGGCCGCGTCGGAAGCCAGGTACAGCGCGGCCGGGGCGATCTCGGCCGGCTGTGCCACGCGGCCCAGCGGTACCAGCGGCAGGAACTGTTTCAGGATCGCCTCGTTCTTGATCAGGGCCGAGGCAAACTTGGTATCGGTGAAGCCGGGCAGGATGGCGTTGACGCGCACGCCCCAGGGCGCACATTCCTTGGCGAAGGCCTGGGTCATGTTGATCACGGCGCCCTTGGTGATCGAGTAGATGCCCTGCGCCATGCCGGGCCGCACGCCGTTGACCGAGGCGATGTTCACGATCGCGCCGCGGCCCTGCGTCTTCATCAGCTTGCTGGCCAGCGCCGACAGCTCGAAATAGCCGCGGATGTTCACCTGCAGGGTCTTGTCGACCATGCCCATGTCGGTGTCCGAGATGTGACCGAAGTAGGGGTTGGTGGCGGCGTTGTTGACCAGGATGTCGAGGCGGCCATGCTGGGCGCCGATGTCCGCGATCAGGCGCTGGATGTCAGCGCTGTTGCCGGCATGGGCGGCCATCACGCTGGCCTTGCCGCCGGCGGCATCGATGCGCGCCTTGACCTTCTCGAGGTCCTCGGCCTTGCGTGAAGACAGGATCACGTGCGCGCCCTGTTCGGCGAACAGGGTGGCGATGGCCTCGCCGATGCCGCGCGAGGAGCCGGTGACCAGGGCGACACGACCACTGAGGTCGAAGAGTTGGGTGGGCATGCGGCAATCCTCGAAAGAATGGGGAGGGAGGGCGGAAACGAAAACGCCCGGCCGTGCCGACTGCAGGAGTCGCCAGGGCCGGGCGCGGTGGCGCCGGGTGTCGGGTTTACTTCACCGAGACCGGGCCGGCCTGCACGCGACCCAGCTTGCGGCCGGTGCGGTCGGTGAGCTTGGCGCCCACGCTGACGCGGTAGCTGCCCGACTTGGCAACCGGGAAGGTCAGCATGCGCTTGTTGTTGGGGCTGACGGACCAGCTGCCGGCGACCTTGCTGCCGCCGCTGGTCACGACGATCTGCTGGTTGGCGCCATTGGCATCGTCGAAGGCGCCGTTGAACAGCACGGCGATGGCTTTCTGGCCCGACATCGAGCCGGCGTAGACCACGGACAGCTGCGACTTGGGACCTTCCGGCAGCCACCAGGACGTCGCGGCCTCGGCCGGCGCGGGCTTCGGCTGCGCCTTGGGCTTGGCCTTCGGCTTCGGGGCCGGCGCGGGTTCCGGCTCGGGCTCGGGTGCCGGAGCGGTCTCGACGGGCGCCGGCGCGGGTTCGGGCTCGACGGGTGCCGGCTCGGCGGCCGCCACCTCGGTAGATTCAGCCGGCGTCTCGGCCGGTGCGGCAGCGTCCTCGACCGGCGTGTCCGTCGGCATCTCGGCGGGAGCGGCATCGGTGGCGGACGTCACCTCCGCGGCGGGCGCGTCCTCGATCGGGGCGGGGGCCAGGGTGCCGCCGAAGACCTGGTCTTCGGTCACCATCGCCACGGCTTCTTCCTCGTACAGGCCCTGAGGAGCAAATGCCTTGAGGCCGAGGTAGGTGCCGACGCCGACCGCGACGGAGACAACGGCCATCATCCAGGCTTTGCTCTTCATAGCAGCTCCCAACCCTCCAGAATTTGTTTGAGTCGCACCGGCCCCGCGATGCGTGCGGCGATGCCCGGGACCGTATCGTTGTGTTTCCCGGCCATGTTCCCGCGCGTCGTTTCCCCGACAGCTGCGGGCGCCCGACTATCCGACAGACGGCGACCAACGTCAATGGCGGCAGCGGCGCGCGATCCGTGGTCGTTGGCGCTGGGCGCGCCGCAGGCGCACTGCGATAATGCCAGCCCTCAAATTTCCGTGCGGTTCGCGCCGCCACAAAGCCTTCAAGGAGTTGCGATGAGCGACCGTTACATGGACTTCACTTCCTCGTCCTTCGGCAAGTCGTTTGCCGCGCTGCTGGGCCTGCCCACGCCGCCGCGCCTGAAGCGCGCCAGCGAGGCCTGGGCCGGTCAGCCGCTGGCCGAGCGCTTTGCCCTGGTCGGCGCCGCCAATGGCGCCGAGCTGTGCGAGCCGGTGCTGCAGGCCCTGGCGGGTGCCGGCGCCAGCCTGCGCATCGTGCCCGAGCATACGGGTCTGGGCCCGGTGAAGGCGGCGGCGCTGAAGTTGCGCCTGAGCGTGGCCGGCAACCCGGCGCCGGACAGCGGCGAGAAGAAGAGCAGCGTGCTCGCCTTTGACGCCAGCGGCTTGTCCTCGCCGGCGCAGATGCGCGAGCTCTACGACTTCTTCCAGCCGCTGATCCGCGGCCTGTCCGCCAATGGCCGCCTGATCGTCGTGTCACGCTCGCCGGAAGGCCAGGCCGATATCGGCCGCAAGACCGCTGCAACGGCCCTGCGCGGCTTTGTCCGCTCGCTGGGCAAGGAAGTGGGCAAGAACGGCACGACCGTGAACCTGCTCGAGGTGCTCCCGGGCGGTGATGGCCAGCTCGAGGCGCCGTTGCGCTTCTTCGCCTCCGAGCACTCGGCCTATATCTCCGGCCAGGTGCTGAGCGTCGGCCCGGCGCCGTCGAAGAAGCTCATCGCCCTGCCGGGCAGCCTGAACGGCAAGGTCGCCCTGGTGACCGGCGCGGCGCGCGGCATCGGCGCCTCCATCGCCCAGGTGCTGGCACGCGAAGGCGCCCAGGTGATCGGCATGGACCACCCGTCCGCCGAGGGCGGCCTGGGCGAGACCATGGCGAAGATCAATGGCGTGGGCCTGGCCCTCGACGTCACCGCCAAGGATGCCGCCGCCCGCATCGCCGCCGAAGTCGGCGGCCGATTCGGTGGCCTGGACCTGGTGGTCCACAACGCCGGCGTGACCCGCGACAAGATGCTGCGCAACATGGCCCCCCATCTCTGGGACATGGTGCTCGACATCAATCTCGGTGCCATCCTGCGCATCAACGAGGGCCTGCTCAAGGATGGCCTGAAGGATGGCGCCCGCATGGTCTGCATCTCGTCCATCGGCGGCATCGGCGGCAACGCCGGCCAGACCAACTACGGCGCCACCAAGGCCGGTGTGATCGGCTACGTCGAGGCGATGGCGCCGGTCATGGCCAAGCGCGGTGGTGCGATCAATGCCGTGGCCCCCGGCTTCATCGAGACGGCCATGACCGCCGCCATGCCGGTCGGCCCGCGCGAAGTCGGGCGCCGCATCAACTCGCTGTCGCAGGGCGGCCTGCCCCAGGACATCGCCGAGGCGGTGGCCTTCTTCGGCACGCCGGCCGCCGGCGGCGTCAACGGCAGCACCCTGCGCGTCTGCGGCCAGAACTGGTTCGGCGCCTGAGGTCGTCCCGGGCGTCCGGGCGGGAGGGGCCGGTGCGTGGCGTGCATGCCGCGCCCCGGCCCCTTAGACTTCACGCCCCCGCATGCCACCCTTGCTGCCCGTGACCGCGCCTCGCCACATCCTGGAACCGCTCGCCGAATCGCGTCTGCCGACGCCGTTCGCGGAATTCCGCATCCAGGTGTTCCGTTCGCAGGACGGCAAGGAGCATGTCGTGCTCTCCCTGGGAGAGCTGTCTGGCGAACCGCCGCTGGTGCGGATCCACTCGGAATGTCTCACCGGCGACGCGTTGTTCTCGCTGCGCTGCGACTGCGGCTCCCAGCTGGAAGGTGCGCTGCAGAAGATCGCCGGGGAAGGGCGGGGTGCGGTGCTGTACCTGCGCCAGGAAGGCCGTGGCATCGGCCTCGGCAACAAGATCAAGGCCTACGCCCTGCAGGATCGCGGTGCCGACACGGTCGAGGCCAATCACCAGCTGGGCTTCCCGGCAGACGCCCGGGAGTACGGGCTGGCGGTACAACTCTTGCGGGACCTGGGGCTATGCCGCATCCGCCTCATGACCAACAATCCGCGCAAGCTCGATGCCCTGCAGGCCGACGGTGTCGAGGTGGTCGAGCGCGTCGCGCTGGAAACCGGGCGCAATCCGTACAACGAACGTTATCTCGCGGCCAAGGTCGCGAAGCTGGGACATCTGCTGAAGCCTTGACGGCATTGGCTTTTTTGCGCCGGCGGGCGGCGCGTTCGCCGCGACCTCCGGTCGCACCTCTGGAAACGGGTTCCAGGAACCCGGAAACTGCGCCGCAATGACGCCTGCCGACGATGCCAAGCCGGGACTGCTCAGCGAGCTGGGTTCCTTCACCGTTTCGACCTACCGGCTCTCGCGCAGCCTGGTGCCGCTGGGTCGCCTGCTGGCCAGCGACCACGACGTCACCCGCGAGGAACTGACCCAGGTTGTCGATCAGCTGTTCAAGGGCCTGTATGGCCACGCCCTGCTGCGCCAGACGGAGCGGCTCACCGCCTACCTGCGCCGCAAGCGGGTCATTCCCAACGAGCAGTCCACCGAGGACCTGATCCGGTTCGTGGTGGAGCAGGTGGTGGCGCGCTCGCCCGTGCCGGTGCCCGAGCAGCTGGTCCAGGAGTTCTGGACCTTCTTCAACGAGCTGTTTTCCTCGCCGGAACTCAAGGGCCTGGGCGAGCTGAGCCTGGACATGGTGCGCCTGGTCGTGCGCACCTACGAGCCGATGCTGGTGGAGATCATCAATCTCCTGAAGGCCGGCCGCCGCTATAACCAGTGGCAGCTCAACGAGCTGCTGCGGCGCGCGGCCGTGGTGCGCAACGACGTGCTGATCGTGCGCCGCCAGATCCAGGCGATCCGCTACATCAAGCCCTTCTTCCAGGCCGACCCCAAGGATTTCGGGGCGCAGGCCAAGATCGTCGCGCAGATGGTCCGCGAGTTCGGACCCTTCTTCATCAAGATGGCGCAGGCGGCGGCCGCCAATGCGGACTTCCTGCCCGAGGAGATCGCGCGCGAACTCGCGGTATTCCACGAGGACGTGCCGCCGATGAGCGAGGAGGAGGTGATCGCGGCCTTCATGGAGTGCCACGGCAAGCCGCCACACAAGCTGTATCTCGACTTCGACCCGGCGCGGCCGGTGAAGTCGGGCTCGATCGGCTCGGTGTACTTCGCCAAGAAGCCCTTCATCGAGGACGGGCGCGAGGTGCTGCGTCCGGTCGTGATCAAGGTGGGGCGCCACAACATCGACCGCGAATTCATGATCGGCAAGCTGGTACTGGGCCTGGCCATCATGTCGTCGCAGTACTGGGCGCCGCATTCCAAGCT
This sequence comes from Solimonas sp., assembly GCA_036275615.1. Taxonomy (GTDB): domain Bacteria; phylum Pseudomonadota; class Gammaproteobacteria; order Nevskiales; family Nevskiaceae; genus Solimonas. Next base: position 10,118 of record DASUDL010000038.1, on the reverse strand, counting down.
CGCGCCATTCCTGCGCGCCATGCAGGAGCAGGTCGACGAATTCGTCGCCGGCTTCGTCGAGGAGCTCGACTTCGAGCAGGAGGCGCGCAACCACCTGCGCTTCTACCAGCGCAGCCTGAAGTCGAACATGTGGCGGGTGCCGGAGCTGTTCGGGCATTCGCACCGCATCCTGGAGATGGAGTACCTCTCCGACGCGGCCAGCCTGACGCGCGCCCTGGGGCGCATGCCCCGCGCCCAGCGCCGGGCCTTCCAGCGCAGCATCTCCGAGCGCCTGCTGTACACCCTGCTGTACCACGTCTGCGTGCACGGCGAGATGCACGGCGACCTGCACCCCGGCAACGTGATGGTGGGCGCCGACGGCACCTTGCACCTGATCGACTGGGGCAACGTGGTGCCGCTCGAAGGCAAGTGGTCGCTGGTCTGGGATTACCTGGCCGGCGCGATCCTGGCGGACACCGAGCTGCTCACCGAGACCCTGATCGAAGTCAGCACCCAGCCGGAGCAGAACCGTGCCCGCCGCGACGAGATCAAGGCCGCGCTCGACGAGACGCTGCGCAAGAAAGGCGTGGTACCGCTGACCCTGCGCAACATCGTCTTCGAACTGCGTCGCGGCGGTGTGGAGGGTCTGCACCGGCGCGGCCAGACTGTCCTGCACCTGATGTCGAACACCCAGCAGACCGGCCTGGTCCTGCGTCGCGACTACCTGCACCTGTCGCGTGCCCTGTTCGCGGCGGCTGGCAGCTTCGGCACCCTGTACGAGAATGAGTCCAAGAAGCGCCTGCTCGCCGACCTGCTGCGCGGCGTCGCCCGCCTGCCGGTCACGCTGACCCAGGACAAGCTGCACGAGGAGTTGGGCAGCCTGCGCGCCGTCGCCGCCCGTCGCCTGCCGCTGCCCCGCCTGCTCAGATCCCGCCTCGCCCCGGCCCAGACGCCGGCGCTTCCTTCCTGACATGTACGAACTTGCCCGCAATCTGCTGTTCCGTCTCGATGCCGAGCAGGCGCATCACCTCGCCATCGAATCCTTCCGCCGCTTCCCGGCCCTGAGCACGGCGCCCTTCGCCTGTGCGTCGGTGTCGGCGCCGGTGGAGCTGCTGGGCCTGAAGTTCGCCAACCGCGTGGGACTGGCCGCAGGTCTCGACAAGAACGGCGAATGCCTGCGGGCCTGGTCGCGCCTGGGGTTCGGCTTCGTCGAGATCGGCACCGTCACGCCGCGGCCGCAACCCGGCAATCCGAAGCCGCGCATGTTCCGCCTGCCAAAGCACCAGGGCATCATCAATCGCCTGGGCTTCAACAATCGCGGTGTGGACTACCTGCTGCAGCAGGTGCAGGAGGCGGACTTCCAGGGCGTTCTGGGCATCAACATCGGCAAGAATGCCGATACGCCGATCGAGAAGGCCGCCGACGACTACCTGATCGGGCTGCGCAAGGTCTACGCCGCCGCCGACTACGTGACGGTGAACATCTCCTCGCCGAACACCAAGAACCTGCGCGACCTGCAGGACGAGCAGAAGCTGCGCGAACTGCTGGGCAGCATCGACCGGGCGCGCGCCGAACTGGCGCAGCGCCAGGGTCGCCGCAAGCCCATCCTGGTGAAGATCGCGCCGGACGTCTCCGACGCCCAGCTCGACGGGATCGCCCTGGCGGCCCGCGAGTGCGGCATCGATGGCCTGATTGCCACCAATACGACCATCACCCGGCCCGGCCTGGATGCCGAGCCCCTGGCCCGGGAGACCGGCGGCCTGTCCGGTGCGCCCCTGCGGCCGCTCGCCGAGGACACCTTGCGGCGTTTGCGCGCACGGGTCGGGGCGGATTACCCCCTGATCGGCGTGGGGGGCATCCTCAGTGGTGCCGACGCTGCGCAGCGGCGCGCCGCCGGGGCCGACCTGGTGCAGGTCTACAGTGGTTTCATCTACCGCGGACCGGCCCTGGTCGCCGAGTGCGCCCGCGCGCTGGCCTGAGGGCTTTCAGCGGTTGCTGCGTTCGTCGCGAATCCTTTACAGTCCGCGGCGATAAGGATGTCTCAACTAACGGTCGGGGGAAGTGAAGAATCATGCGTATGAAAGCGCTGTGCGCCGCTGCGGCGGGCTTGGTCTGGGCGGGTTCCGCAGCCGCCGTGTCGCCGGATGCCTACGACATCCCCTACGTGGGTGCCAGCTATCTGGTGGAGTTCCCCGACAGCCAGCGTGAATCCGACGACGGCCAGGGCTTTTCCGTGTTTGCCGGCATGTCGCTGGCTGACTACGGCTACAGCCGCTGGGCCGCGGAACTGACCTTCCACGACCTGGGCCGCGAGCGCAACATCGACGGCAACAAGGATTATCAGCGCGGCCTGATGCTGGACCTCGTGTACGACTTCGGCACCTTCGGCTGGGGCGAGAATGCCCAGTCCGGTCCGGCCTTCAAGCCCTTCGTGCTCGGCGGCATCGGCGCGGTGCAGGAAGATGTGCGCGGCGAGAAGGGCGAGTATTTCGGTGCCAACCTCGGCGCCGGCCTGCTGTTCCCGCTGAAGTGGTGGGGCTCGGCGATCCGCTTCGAGAGCCGCGTGCTGACGCAGCTCAATGACGAAACGGTTCCGGAAGAGGATCTCCTGATCGACTACCGCGTTGGCCTGGGCCTGCAGGTGCCGCTGACGCCGTTCTTCACGCCGTCCGAGTCGGCTGCCGAACCGGCCCAGGAGTGCGAAGTGGCCGTGGTCGACCCGTCGACCGGCCGCACCGACTGCGGCACGGATTCGGACCGCGACGGCGTGGCCGATGGCCGCGACGAGTGCCCGCTGACGCCCTCCGGCACGCCGGTCGACGCCCGTGGCTGCCCGGTCGACACCGGCAACGACGAGGACGGCGATGGCGTGGCCAACGACGCCGACAGCTGCCCGGCGACCTACCGGGGCCTGAGCGTGGATGCCAAGGGTTGCGTGGTGGACCAGACCGCCGTGCTGCCGGGCGTGAACTTCGACTATGACGCGGCCTCGCTGACTTCGGAGGCCAAGGGCATCCTGCAGAGCGTGTCGCGGACCTTCAAGAACCAGCCGGGCCTGAGCTCGGAGATCGTCGGTCACACCGACTCGAAGGGCACCGATGGCTACAACATCACGCTCTCCGAGCAGCGCGCCCAGTCGGTCCGCCAGTACCTGATCGGCCACGGCGTGGATGCCAGCCGCCTGAGCGCCAGCGGCGCCGGCAAGACCCAGCCGCGCTTCGACAACGCCAACGACGGCGGCCGCGCTCAGAACCGCCGCGTGGAGTTCAAGCTCGACGCGCAGTAAGGTTCAACCGCTGTTCCAAGCACCCGGGCGTCGTATGATGCCCGGGTGTTTTTTTGGGCGGCATCGCGCCCGCCAGCGTTCCGCGTGTCCATGCAGCCATCCGTCCTCCAGCCCGTCGCCTCGCCCTGTGTCCAGGTCTGCAAGCTGGACGCCCGCGACATCTGCATCGGCTGCGGGCGCAGCCTGCGCGAGATTGCGGCCTGGTCCTCGTCCAGCCGTGAGGACAAGCTGCGCATCGTCGAACATGCGCGCCAGCGGCGCGCCCGCCTTGCTTCCGGAAACCCCACATGAAAGAGCCGCTGCGCCTCGAGGACTTCGGTCACGTCATCGAGATCCAGACCCGATGGTCCGATCTCGATGCCCTGGGTCACGTCAACAACACCCGCTTCTTCACCTTCGACGAGAGCGCGCGCCTCGACTACTTCAGCGAGCTGATGCGCGATGACGCGAGCTTCTGGAAGACCAGCGGCCTGATCCTGGCCAGCATCGGCGCCGACTTCATCGCCCAGCTGCATCATCCCTCGACGGTGCAGGTCGGCTTTCGCATCGCCCGCCTGGGGCGCAGCTCCATGAACAGTCTGGCGGGTCTCTTCGTGGACGGACGTCCGGTCGGCGTGACCCGCGGGGTGATCGTCTGGTTCGACTACGAGAACCAGCGTCCGGTGGCGATCCCCGAGGCCGTGCGGGCGAAGATCCGCGCCCGCGAGCGGGTGAAGCCGGAAGAGTCGACGGGCTGAAGACGCCGCCGGCGGGGCGTGGTCCTCAGAGCCCCAGTGCGTAGAACTCGCGCGCCGGGGTGGCCCCGTTCCACAGCTCTTCGTAGGCCCGCAGCTTGAGGCGCGCATCCAGCGGTGAGTTCGGTCGCCAGATCGCGGAAAGCTGGTCGTGGTTTTCCTTGTAGAGCAGGGCCTGCTCGTCGGCAATCACGTACTCCTCCGACGTGCTGCGGTGCTCCTCGGCCAGCTGACGAAACTCCACGCGGCTGGACAGGCGGCGCGCCAGCTCGACGAAGCGGTGGGCCCGGCGCATCGCCAGGTCCGGCTGGTGGACCAGCACCCGAACCTGGGCCCGCGGGCTGCCAAGCAGGAAGGTCTGCATGCGGTCGACCACGGCCTGCGCGCCGTAGATGTCGCGCGGCAGGGCATGGCTCAGGATCGCCACCTGGTGCCGCGCCAGCCCGAACAACTGCTCGAGAGCGCCGGTGTAGGCGACCCCACCATCCAGACGCTGCGGGGTACCGGCATCGGCGGCGGTGGGATCGATCATGGGGTCCTCAGACGGCCTTGGCCTGCTGCAGGGCGTTGCCGGTGTAGGTGGCGGGGGTCATCTGCAGCAGGCGCTGCTTCTCCGCCTCGGGCAGCGCGAGGCCGGAGACGAAGTCACGGATCGCGTCGCGGCCGATCTTCTGGCCACGGGTCAGGCGCTTGAGCTGCTCGTAGGGCTCCGGCAGGCCGTAGCGGCGCATGACCGTCTGGATCGCCTCGCCCAGCACTTCCCAGTTGCCCTCGAGGTCCTGGCCCATGCGCCAGGCATCCCCCTCGAGCTTGCCGATGCCCTTGAGCGCCGACTGGTAGGCGATGAGCGCATGCGCCACGCCCACGCCGAGGTTGCGCAGCACGGTGGAGTCGGTGAGGTCGCGCTGCCAGCGCGAGATCGGCAGCTTCTCGGCCAGGTGCTGCAGGATGGCGTTGGCCAGGCCCAGGTTGCCTTCGGCGTTCTCGAAGTCGATCGGGTTGACCTTGTGCGGCATGGTCGAGCTGCCGACTTCGCCGGCCACGGTCTTCTGCTTGAAGTAGCCGACCGAGATGTAGCTCCAGATGTCGCGGCAGAAATCCACCAGGATGGTGTTGAAGCGCGACAAGGCGTGAAAGTACTCGGCGATGTAGTCGTGCGGCTCGATCTGGGTGGTGGCCGGGCTTTCGTCGATGCCCAGGCCTGCCAGGAACTCGCGCGAGAGCGCCGGCCAGTCGACGTCCGGATAGGCAGCAAAGTGTGCGTTCCAGTTGCCGACGGCACCGTTCATCTTGCCCAGGATCGCCACCTGCGCGAACTGCTCGCGCTGGCGGCGCAGGCGCTGCGCGAAGACGGCCATCTCCTTGCCGAGCGTGGTGGGCGAGGCAGGCTGGCCGTGGGTGCGTGACAGCATGGGCTGCTCGGCGTAGGTGCGGGCCAGCGCGCTGACCGCGGCCAGCACCTTGTCGAGCATCGGCAGCAGCACCTTGTCGCGGGCGTCCTTGAGCATCAGCGCATGCGAGAGGTTGTTGACGTCCTCGGAGGTGCAGGCGAAGTGGATGAACTCCTTGATGCCACCCAGCTCCGGGTGCGAGCTGATCTTCTCCTTGAGGTAGTACTCCACGGCCTTGACGTCGTGGTTGGTGGTGTCCTCGATGGCCTTCACGCGCTGGGCCTCGTCCAGGGTGAAGCCGGCGGCGATCTTCTGCAGCTTTTCGCGGGCGGGCGCGCCCAGGGGCGGCACTTCCGGGACGCCGGCATGGGCGGCCAGCGCCTCCAGCCAGCGGATCTCCGCCACGATGCGATACCGCATCAGGCCGTACTCGCTGAAGATCTCGCGCAGCTGGACGGTCTTTTCGGCGTAGCGGCCGTCGATCGGGGAAATGGCGGACAGCGAGGTCAGGTTCATGGGGTCTGCTGGGATCGACGGCGACAGGCGGCCCGCGGGCCGGTGAGATAGGCTGGGGCGGTATTTTACGTGCTCGACGGCACGACCGCAGGAGCGACGCATGGCCCAGCCCCCCTCGAGGCCCGCCGCGGGACCCCGGACGCGACGCGTCCACGACAGCTTCGGCACGCTGGAGGTGCCGGACGATGCCCTCTGGGGCGCACAGACCCAGCGCGCGGTGCAGAACTTCCCAGTCTCCGGCCAGCGCATGCCGGCGCGCTTCATCGCCGCCCTGGGGCTGATCAAGGCCTGCGCCGCCGAGGTCAACGCCGAGCTGGGCCAACTGGATCGGGCGCGGGCACGGGCCATCCGCGACGCGGCGCTCGAGGTGGCCGCAGGCCGGCACGACGCCCAGTTCCCGGTGGATGTGTTCCAGACCGGGTCCGGCACCTCCAGCAACATGAACGCCAACGAGGTCATCGCCACCCTGGCCGGGCGGCGCCTGGGTCGCGAGGTGCATGCCAACGACCACGTGAACTGCAGCCAGTCCTCGAACGACACCATTCCCACCGCGATCCACCTGTCGGCGGCCCTGGCGCTGCACCAGGAACTGCTGCCGGCACTCAAGCATCTGGAGCAGGTGATCCGGCGCAAGGGCCGCAGCCTGCGCCGCGTGGTCAAGACCGGCCGCACCCACCTGATGGACGCCATGCCCCTGCGCTTCGACCAGGAGCTCTCAGCCTGGGCCGAGCAGGTCGCGCTGGCCCGCGCCCGCCTGGAGGGTCTGCGGCCCCGCCTGCACCGGTTGGCCCAGGGCGGCACCGCCGTGGGCAGCGGCATCAACGCGCACCCGCGCTTCGGCCGCGAGGTTGCCCGGGCCCTGTCGCGACGCACCGGCCTGCGCTTCCAGCCCAGCCCCAACTACTTCGAGGCCCTGGCCAGCCAGGACACGGCGGCGGAACTGTCGGGGCAGCTGAAGGTTCTCGCTGGCGCCCTGACCAAGATTGCCAACGACCTGCGCTGGATGAATGCCGGCCCGCTGGCGGGCCTGGGCGAGATCGAGCTGCCGGCGCTGCAGCCCGGCTCCAGCATCATGCCGGGCAAGGTCAACCCGGTAATCCCGGAGTCGGTGTGCATGGTGGCGGCGCGGGTGGCCGGCAACGACGCCGCGATTACCCTGGCGGCGCAGAGCGGCAACTTCCAGCTCAACGTGATGCTGCCCCTGATCGCCCACGACCTGCTGCAGAGCCTGGAACTGCTGGCCCGGGCCAGCCGCCTGCTGGCCGACAGCGCCATTGCCGGTTTCCGGGTGCGTCGCGACCGGATCGATGCCGCGCTGCACCGCAATCCAGTGCTGATCACCGCGGCCAATGCCGTGCTGGGCTATGAGCAGGGAGCGGAGATCGCCAAGCAGGCCTATCGCGAGGGACGGCCGATACTCGAGGTGGCCCGGGAACGCACCGGAATGCCGGAGGCCGAACTGCGCCGCCTGCTCGACCCGGGGCGGTTGACCGGGGGCGGGCTTGCCGCCGGTCGGGACGCCCGGCCGCTCCGTCGGTCGCGGCGGCCCTGAGGAACGGCGCCGACTAGGCTGTCGGCCACACGTCGGAGGGAACCGAGCATGTTCAAGATGGGCTGGCTGCGCAACGGCGCCGAGGACACCCCGCAGCGCGCGGCCCTGCCGCCGCCGTTCCTCACCGTCTACGCGCCCGAACTCAGACTGCGCGATCCCGATCTGCTCGAGACCCTGCCGCGCCTGCTGCCCGAGGGCTGCCGTTACGCCCTGGAGGCCCCGCCGCTGCCGGTGGCGCCCGTAGAGGGTGCGGCGCCGGTCGTGGCCTCCTCGGAGTTCGCCCTGGCCCTGTTCCTGGAGCCCGAGCAACTGGACAGCCTCGCCGACCGGGTCATGGCAGCGCATGGCAAGGGCCAGCCGGCCAGCCTGATCGTCGCGGTGCAGCCGCGGCAGCTCGTCCACCTCGGGCGCTGGCTGCAGCGGCGCGGCGAGCAGGACCGGCTCTCGGGCCTGCGCCTGATCCTGGCGCGTGACAGCGAGGATGCACTGCGCCAGCTGCCCGGTCGCCTCCAGCATGGCGCCACCCACAACTGCATCCGCATGCCGGTGGCGGCGGAGGTCGAGAACACGGCCTGGCGCTGCTTCTACACCTTCAGTCCCGAACTGCAGGCCCTGACCACCCGCATCCAGGCCTATGCCGACAACGGCATCCACCGGGTCTACCTGCTGGGCGGCCCCGGCAGCGGCAAGACCTCGCTGGCGTACTACTACTACCGCGTGCGCAACCGCGGACGCTTTGTCTCCGTGAACCTCGCCTCCGAGAACACCGGCGACAAGGCCGCCGTGAAATCCCTGCTGTGCGGGCACGTCTCTGGCGCCTTTCCCGGCGCCGGCGCCCGCCACGGCGCCTTCACGACGGCGCGCGACGGCGTGTGCTTCCTCGACGAGAGCCACGGCGTCATGGGCGCGGTGATGGAAGTGCTGATGGAGGCGCTCGACAACGGCCAGTACCTGCCGCTCGGCGCATCCGCCAAGCAGCCGGTCGACTGCGCCATCCTCTTTGCCTCAAACCGCACCTGGGCCAGTCTCCAGGAGGCGGTGCACATCGACGAGTTCACGCGCCTCGGGGCGGCGGTGCTCGAGGTGCCGGAGCTGCATCGGCGCGAGGAGGACATGATTGCGGTCACCGCCACCACGCTGTCGCGCCTGGCCCAGCGCTGCACCACCTGGGTGGCGCCGCAGGGCGTGGACGAGGCCGGCTGGAAACTGATCCGCGAGTGCCGCTGGCACGGCAACGTGCGTGCCCTGGTGCGCGTGCTGGAGTCGGCGTTCGTGGATGTGGCCGCCGGCGGCGAGGGCGCGCTGCTGATCCCGCCGGCCGCGATCGAGCGGGGCCTGTCGCTCTGGGAGCCGGTGACGCACCACAGCCACCGGCTGTACGCGGCGCACTGAGGCGTCACGGTCGCGGATGGGGCGGGGCGGTTGGCCCCGGCGGGTCGGGCGCGCGCTAGAATCGCGCTCCGCCGATTTCCCGCCTGTCCCCGCCCGCCATGACGACCATCCGCCAGGACGATTTCATCCAGTCCATCGCCGACGCTTTCCAGTACATCAGCTGCTATCACCCGCTGGACTACATCCAGGCCCTGGGCGAGGCCTATGAGCGCGAGGAGTCCGCTGCGGCCAAGGACGCCATCGCCCAGATCCTGACCAACTCGCGCATGAGCGCCGAGGGCAAGCGTCCGATCTGCCAGGACACCGGCATCTGCGTGGTGTTCCTCAAGGTCGGCATGAACGTGCGCTGGGACTCCACGCTCTCCGTGCAGGAGATGGTGGACGAGGGCGTGCGCCGCGCCTACACGCACCCCGACAACACCCTGCGCGCCTCGGTGCTGGCCGATCCGGCCGGTGCGCGCCGCAATACCAAGGACAACACGCCCGCGGTCATCCACTACGAGATCGTCCCGGGCGATCACGTGGAAGTGACCTGCGCTGCCAAGGGTGGCGGCTCCGAGAACAAGTCGAAGATGGTCTGCCTCAACCCGTCCGACTCGATCGTCGACTGGGTACTCAAGACCGTGCCGACCATGGGCGCGGGCTGGTGCCCGCCGGGCATCCTCGGCATCGGCATCGGCGGCACGCCGGAGAAGGCGACCGTGATGGCCAAGGAGGCGATCATGGCGCCGGTGGACATCCACCTCGTGAAGGACAAGAAGGCGCGCGGCGAGACACTGACGAAGATCGAGGAGCTGCGCCTCGAGCTGCTGGAGAAGGTCAATGCGCTGGGCATCGGCGCCCAGGGCCTCGGCGGCCTGACCACGGTGCTCGACGTCAAGATCATGGACTACCCCACCCACGCCGCCAGCCTGCCGGTGGCGATGATCCCCAATTGCGCGGCGACGCGCCATGTGCATTTCCACCTCGACGGGTCCGGCCCGGCGAAGCTCGAGCCGCCCAGCCTGTCCGACTGGCCGCAGGTCGCCTGGCAGCCGAACACGGAAACCTCGGCCCGCGTGAACCTGGACACGCTGACGCCGGCCGAGGTGGCGAGCTGGAAGCCCGGCGACACGCTGCTGCTCAACGGCCGCATGCTGACCGGCCGCGACGCCGCGCACAAGCGCATCCAGGACATGCTGGCCAAGGGCGAGAAGCTGCCGGTCGACTTCACGAACCGCGTCATCTACTACGTCGGCCCGGTCGATCCGGTGCGCGACGAGGTGGTC
>DASUDL010000037.1:0-67496 GCA_036275615.1 Solimonas sp. | reverse complement strand
CGATAGGTCAGCGAGGTGATCTGCTCCGAGACCAGCCCCATCAGGAAGACGATGACCGCGGCGCTGAGCAGCAGGGCGCTCATGTTGGTGAAGCGGCCCTCGGTGGCGAAGGTGTAGGCGTAGTGGCCCAGGCCCAGCAGGAAGAAAGCCAGACCCGCGGGCGCGAACAGCTTCACCGGCGAATACAGGGTGGCGATCTTGAAGATGATCAGCAGGAAGCGCAGGCCATCGCGCATCGGCCGGATATGGCTGTTGGTGCCCACGCGCTGATACACCGGGATCGGCTCGTAGTAGACCGGATAGGCGCTGCGGAAGAACGCCATGGTGATGGTGGTCGGATAGGAAAACCCGTTGGGCAGCAGGTGCAGGAACTCGCGGAACCTCGCGGCCCGCACCGCCCGGAAGCCGGAGGTCAGGTCCAGCACCGGGTGGCCCGTCATCCAGCTGGCGAGCCGGTTGTAGAAGCGGTTGGCCAGGCCGCGGCTGACCGTCGCCTGTCCATCGCGGCCGCGAGCGCCGACGACCATGTCGTAGCCTTCGTCGAGGCGCGCCAGCAGGCGGGCGATCAGCTCGGGATCGTGCTGGCCGTCGGCATCCATGAACACGATCACCTCGCCGCGGGCCGCCCGGGCGCCGCGCTTGATCGCAGCCCCGTTGCCCATCGAGTAAGGGCTGCCCACCCGCGAGACCCCATGGGCCTGGCACAGCGCCGCCGTCCCGTCGGTCGAGCCGTCGTCCACCACGATGATCTCGGCCCCCGGCTGGGCCTGGCGCAGGCGCGGCAGGAGAAGCTTGAGGGATTCCGCCTCGTTCTTGGCGGGCAGGACGATGCTGAGGGTGGTCACGAGCGGCAGGCGGTGGAGTCGGCAGCGGCTATTGTGCACGACTCGCCCGCAGCCGCCTGCCCGAGGGGGTTTTTCCCCGCCGGCCAAGGCTCTATATTGCAGACCTACCGTACGAGGTGAACCAACCATGGCGATCAACGCACCGCCTCCGCAAGGCAATGTCTTCCTGGGTGGCCTTGCGCGCCGCCTGGTGGCGGACGGCGTGCTCACCGAGGCGGCGGCCAAGGAGTACCAGGTCAAGGCCCTGAAGGGCGGCACGCCGTTCGTCGCGGTGCTGGTCGAGGCCAAGGCCGCCTCCTCCGCGCGGATCGCGGAGGCCGCCAGCATCGAGTTCGGCGTACCCCTGGTCGACCTGAGCGTGCTCGAGGTCGACCCGGACCTGACCAAGGAGATCGGCGAGAAGGTGCTGCGCAAGGCCCACGCGCTGCCGATCTTCAACCGCGGCCGCAAGACCTATGTCGCCGTCGCCGACCCGACGAACCTGCAGGCCCTCGACGAAATCAAGTTCGCGACCGGCAACCAGACCGAGGCCATCCTGGTCGAGGAGGACAAGCTGGTCAGGGCGATCGACGCCGCCGTCCAGGCCCAGTCGTCGCAGAACATGGATCTCGGCGATGCCGACCTGGACAACCTGGGCGTCGCCGATGGCGAGGCCGAGCTCCAGGGGCACGACGTCACCAAGTCCGATGCCGAAGACGCGCCGATCATCCGCTACGTCAACAAGATCCTGGTTGACGCGATCAATTCAGGCTCCTCGGACATCCACTTCGAGCCCTACGAGAAGACCTATCGCATCCGCTACCGCAAGGACGGCGAGCTCAAGACGATCTCGCAGCCGCCCATCAACCAGGCGGGCCGCATCGCCGCCCGCGTCAAGGTGATGTCGCGCCTGGACCTCGCCGAGCGCCGCGTCCCGCAGGACGGCCGCATCAAGCTGTACATCTCCAAGACCAAGGCTATCGACTTCCGCGTCAGCACCTGCCCGACCCTGTTCGGCGAGAAGATCTGCTGCCGTATCCTCGACCCCTCTCAGGCCCAGCTGGGCATTGACGCGCTGGGCTACGAGCCGGAGCAGAAGGAGGCCTATCTCAAGGCCCTGAGCCGGCCGCAGGGGATGATCCTGGTGACCGGTCCGACCGGCTCCGGCAAGACCGTGTCGCTGTACACCGGCGTGAACATCCTCAATACCGAGGACGTCAACATCTCCACGGCCGAGGACCCGGCGGAAATCAACCTGCCCGGCGTCAACCAGGTCAACGTGAACCCCAAGGTTGGCCTGACCTTCGCCGCGGCGCTCAAGGCCTTCCTGCGTCAGGACCCGGACGTCATCCTCGTCGGTGAAATCCGCGACCTGGAAACAGCCGAGATCGCGATCAAGGCGGCCCAGACGGGCCATCTGGTGCTCTCGACCCTGCATACCAACGACGCCCCGCAGACGCTGGTGCGCCTGATGAACATGGGCGTCCCGGCCTATAACCTGGCGTCGACCCTCAACCTGATCATCGCCCAGCGACTGGCGCGCAAGCTCTGCAAGGAATGCAAGCGCCCCGTCGAAATTCCCAAGCAGGAGCTGATCCGGCTGGGCTTCACGGAAGAGGAGGTCTCCGACCCCAACTTCACGATCTTCGAGGCCGTGGGCTGCGACCAGTGCGACAACGGCTACAAGGGCCGTACCGGCCTGTATCAGGTCATGCCCTTCTCCGAGGCCATGGGCCGCATCCTGATGGAGGGCGGCAATGCGATCGACATCGCCGACCAGGCCCACAAGGAAGGCATCAAGGACCTGCGCCAGTCGGCCTTGCGCAAGGTGAAGAACGGTCACATTGACCTGGCGCAGGCCAACGCCTGTACCATGGGTGAGTGACGGTAACCGCTCGTCATACAAGGACCAGCACGATGGCGCAGGCAGTGACGGCAGCGAAGGAATTCACCTTCAAGTGGGAAGGCACGGACCGCAAGGGCAACCGGGTCAAGGGCGAGAGCAATGGCCCGTCCGAGGCCTTCATCAAGGGTCAACTGCGCAAGCAGGGCATCAACCCGATCAAGGTCAACAAGCAGATCCTCATCTTCGGCAAGAAGAAGAAGAAGATCGAGACCGGGGACATCGCCATCTTCCTGCGACAGATGGCGGTGATGATGTCCGCCGGCGTGCCGCTGGTGCAGTCGCTGGAGATCGTCGGCCGCGGCCATGACAATCCCAGCATGGGCGAGCTGATCATGTCGATGAAGGCCCACATCGAAGGTGGCAGTTCCTTCGCCGAGAGCCTTGGCAAGTTCCCGCTCTACTTCGACGATCTGGTGATCAACCTGGTCGATGCCGGCGAGAAGTCCGGTACCCTGGAAGCCCTGCTCGACAAGGTGGCGACCTACAAGGAAAAGACCGAGGCGATCAAGAAGAAGGTCAAGAAGGCCCTGACCTACCCGACGGCCGTCGTCGTCGTCGCCTTCATCGTCACCGGCATCCTGCTGTACTTCGTCGTGCCGCAGTTCCAGGACCTGTTCCAGGGCTTTGGCGCCGACCTCCCCGCCTTCACGATGATGGTCATCAACCTGTCCCATTTCGTGCAGGACAAGTGGTGGCTGATCCTGGCCGTGGCCGGCGGTACGATCTTCGGCTTCCTGGAGACCCACCGACGCTCGGCCAATTTCCGGCGCATCATGGACCGCGTGATGCTGCGCATCCCGGTGATCGGCGACATCCTGTACAAATCCGCCGTGGCGCGCTACGCCCGCACCCTGTCCACCATGTTCGCGGCCGGCGTGCCGCTGGTCGAAGCCATGGAGTCGGTCGCCAAGGCAGCCGGCAACATCATCTTCACCGAAGCCATCCTGGTAATGCGCGACCAGGTGGCCACCGGCCAGCAGCTGCAACTGACGATGCAGCAGTCCGGCATCTTCCCCAACATGGCGACGCAGATGGTCGCCATCGGTGAGGAATCGGGCTCGCTGGATGCCATGTGCGCCAAGGTGGCCGACTTCTACGAGGCCGAGGTCGACAACCTCGTCGATGCGCTCTCCAGCCTGCTCGAGCCGATGATCATGGCCGTACTGGGCGTGATGGTTGGCGGCCTGGTGGTGGCCATGTACCTGCCGATCTTCAAGATGGGCCAGGCCGTCGGCTGAGCAAGGCTCCCCATGACCCTGATCGAGGGGCTGCGCGGCAGCCCCGGTTTCCTGCTGTTCGCGACGACCCTGCTGGGCCTGCTGGTCGGCAGCTTCCTCAACGTGGTCATCCTGCGCTTGCCACGCATGATGGAACTGGCCTGGCAGCGCGAGGCCCGCGAGATCCTGCAGTTGCCGGCAGAACCGCAGGAGATCTTCTCGCTGGCCCAGCCGCCCTCGCGCTGCCCAGGCTGCGGCGCGGCCATCCGCCCCTGGCAGAACATCCCGGTGATCAGCTGGCTGCTGCTGCGCGGGCGCTGCGCCGGCTGCCGGACCGCCATCTCGATCCAGTACCCGCTCGTGGAAGCTGCCTGCGGCGCGCTGTCGGCCGCCTGCGCCTGGCGCTTCGGCTGGTCGGCAGCCCTGCCGCTGGCCCTGCTCCTGACCTGGGCCCTGCTGGCGCTATCGGTCATCGACCTGCGCACGCAGCTGCTGCCGGATGACATCACCCTGCCCCTTCTGTGGCTGGGCCTGGCCGCCAGCCTCGCCACCGTGTTCGTGGGACCCGCGGCCGCCATCATCGGGGCGATCACCGGCTACCTGAGCCTGTGGTCGGTGTACTGGCTGTTCAAGCTGCTGACCGGCAAGGAGGGCATGGGCTACGGCGACTTCAAGCTGCTGGGTGCGCTCGGCGCCTGGCTCGGCTGGGAGGCGCTGCCGATGGTGATCCTGCTGTCGTCCCTCGTGGGCGCCGCCGTCGGCATCGGCCTGGTCCTGCTGCGGCGGCATCGCCGCGAGGTGCCCCTGCCCTTCGGACCGTACCTGGCCGGCGCGGGCTGGATCGTGCTGATCTGGGGCGCTGACCTGCGCGGCGCCTACCTCCTCAGCCTGGGCGCCGGTTGATCATGACCCGCACGCTCACGGTCGGACTGACCGGCGGCGTCGCCAGCGGCAAGTCGCTGGTCCAGCAGGCCTTCGTCGACCTCGGCGTCCCGGTGCTGGATGCCGACCAGGTGGCGCGCGACGTGGTGGCGCCGGGCACACCGGCGCTGGCCGCCATCGCCGAAGCTTTCGGCCCGACCGCCCTGCTGGGCGATGGACAGCTCGACCGTCGGCGCCTGCGGGAATGGGTCTTCGCCGATCCCGGGGCCAGGCGCCGCCTTGAGGCGATCACCCATCCAGCCATCCGTGCCGCGATGCGCCGCTGGCGCGAGGCCCGCACCGAGCCCTACTGCATCCTGAGCGTGGCCATCCTGCTCGAGGGCGGCATGCGCGAGTTGGTCGACCGCGTGCTGGTGGTCGACGTAGCCGAGGCCGAGCAGCTGCGGCGACTGATGCTGCGCGACGGCGGCCGGCGCGAGACCGCCGAGGGCATCCTGGCCGCGCAAACCTCCCGCAGCGCCCGCCTCGCCGCCGCCGATGACGTGATCGACAACAGCGGCAGCCCGGAGCAGGCCCGCGCAGCCGTGGCCGTGCTGCATGCGCACTACCTCGCGCTTGCGGCCGGCCGTGTCGCACCGGCACCCGGGCTTCGTTTGCCGCATCCGTAGTTCTCGTTCATCATTTGGGTTTACTCGCTGCCGGGTCGCGCGTGACGCAGGGATCGGAACCCATAGCCTTCGAGCAGCCGCTCACCGAGCGGGTGCGCAGTTTCCTGCGCCTCGAACTGCTGTTCGCCCAGCACCGCCACCACCGCGACGACCACAGCCACTTTGGCGCCCGGGCCAGCCTGCACAGCCTGCTGGATATCCTGGTGGTGATCTCGCGCTCGGATCTCAAGAACGAGATCCTCAAGGAGCTGACCGACCAGCACCTGCACCTGACACGGCTGGCTGCCCGGCCCGGCATCGACCAGGAGCGCCTGCAGGGGGTCCAGGTCGAGATCACGCAGGCGCTCAACAGCCTGCAACAGCTCGCCACGCAGTTCGCCGGCTCCCTGCTGCGCGGCAGCGATTTCCTCAACGGCATCCTCAACCGCTCGGGCATCCCGGGCGGCACCTGCGGCTTCGAC
This sequence comes from Solimonas sp., assembly GCA_036275615.1. GTDB lineage: Bacteria > Pseudomonadota > Gammaproteobacteria > Nevskiales > Nevskiaceae > Solimonas. The sequence continues at coordinate 61,538 of DASUDL010000037.1, read as the reverse complement.
CTGCCGCACTACCACGCCTGGCTGTCCCAGCCCTACGATCGCGTACGCCGCGATCTCGACGCCTGGTTCGCCGACCTGCGTCCCTTCGAGCAGGCCATCAACCTGTACCTGCGCCTGCTGCGCAACAGCGTGCCGGCCCAGGACGTCCAGGCGCAGAACGGCATCCACATCCATACGCCGACCGGCCCCTGCCTGCTGGTGCGTGTGCTCGTGGCGCCCGGTGCGGGCGTGTACCCGGAGATCAGCGCCGGCCGCCATCGCTTCACGGTGCGCTTCATGAGTGCCCGCGACGTCAACATCCGCGCCCAGCAGGCCCAGGAGCGCATCGACTTCCAGCTGCAGTGCTGCGTGCTGTGAGCGGTGCCCCGGCAGTCCGTCCAAGGATTGCGGCCTGCCCGCAATGCGGCGATTCCACGCGTCTGGATACGGGCAATCCGCACCGCCCCTTCTGCTCGGAACGCTGCCGGCTGGTCGATCTGGGTGCCTGGTTTTCCGGGCAGTACGGGGTCGCAGCCGACGACCAGACGCCGGATGTCGACCCGTCTCAGCGCCAGTAGGCGCTGATCCCGCAGATGCCCTGCGCGTAGACTGCCTGCGCCTGCACCTGCGCGGCCGGCCCCACACCACCGAGGGCATAGACCGGCAGACCCGCCGCCGCCACCCATTCGCCGAACTGCGTCCAGCCCAGCGGCCGGCGATCGGGGTGGGAACGCGTCACCTGCACCGGCCCCAGCACCGCCGCATCGAAGCCCAGGGCACGGGCGCGCTGCAGCGCTTCCAGGGAATGGGTCGAGGCCAGGCACAACGCCGGGGCCTTCGCCGGCCGTGACCGCAGCTGCCGCAGCTGCGCCTCGGTCGCGTGCCAGCCGTCGGCGCCCAGGGCCAGGGCGTCCTCCGGATCGCGATCAAGGATCACGCGCAGACCCTGCGCGCGCGCCAGTGGCAGCAGGCGCGCCGCCGCAGCGCGATAGGCCTGCCCGTCGAGGGCCGGCCAGCGCAGGCGCAGAAGGCTGCCCCGTGGCAGGGACGCGAGGGCGGCGGCGGCCAGGGTGGGCTCGTAGTCGGGCGGCGTGAACACATAGTCGCCGGGCAGCTGCAGGGCGGTGACGATCGGCCCGTCAGCCGCGAGCAGCGGATAGTCCTGCAGACGCTCCGGGTGCACCCAGGCGAAGGCCTGGCGCTCGCGGCCCTGCGGCTGGCCGGCCCAGTCGCTGACCAACCAGGTGTCGAGCACCACGGTGCGGTCGCTGTAGTCGTGGCGCACCCGGATCAGGGGCCGGGCCGCACGCACCTCGACGCCCAGCTCCTCGTGCAGTTCCCGAACCAGGGCTGCATGGGCCGACTCGCCCGGCTCGATCTTGCCGCCCGGGAACTCCCATTGCCCGGCAGCGATCTTGCCCTCCGGGCGCTGGGCGATCAGCACCTGGCCATCCGGATGCCGCAGGCAGCCGGCCGCGACCGCGATGACCGGGCGCATCGCGACGACCTCAGGTCCGGTACTCGGCGTTGATCTTCACGTAGTCGTAGCTGAAGTCGCAGGTCCAGACCGTGGCCTCGGCGGCGCCGCGACCCAGGCCGATGCCGATGGTGAACTCCTCGCGTGCCACCACGGCGGCACCGTCCTGCTCGCGATAGGCCGGATGCGGTTCGCCGCCGGCGATCAGCTGCACGTCGTCGAGACTCACATCCACGCGGGCCGGATCCAGCCCGGCGACCCCGGCCTTGCCCACGGCCATGACGATGCGACCCCAGTTGGCGTCGGAGGCGAACATCGCCGTCTTCACCAGCGGCGAATGAGCTACCGACAGGGCCACCTGGCGAGCCTCGCGGGCGTCGGCCGCCCCGTGCACGCGGATGGTGATGAACTTGGTCGCACCCTCACCGTCGCGGACGATGGCATGCGCGAGCTCGCGGCAGACCTCGGCGATCGCCGCGGCGATCACCGGGTAGTCCCGATGCCCGGCGTCGATGTCCTCGCTGCCGGTCTGCGCCGTGGCGAAGAGCACGCAGGAATCGTTGGTCGAGGTATCGCCATCGACCGTGACGCAGTTGAAACTCTGCGCCACCGCGTCCTGAAGCGCCTGGCGGGTGGCCGCCGGCGTCAGGCGCGCATCGGTGCCGACGTAGCCAAGCATCGTCGCCATGTCGGGGTGGATCATGCCCACGCCCTTGGCGATGCCGGTCACGGTGATCTCGCCCTGCGAGGTGCGGATCTTGCGGCTCGCGCCCTTGGGCACAAGGTCGGTGGTCATGATGGCGCGCATGGCGTCGAGCCAGCCGTCGGCGCGAAGGTCGGCCACGGCCTGGGGCACGGCCGCCGTCATGCGGGCGACAGGCAGGCGCTGGCCGATGACTCCCGTGGAGAAGGGCAGCACCGCGGTAGCAGCGCAGCCCAGCGCCTGGCCGACCGCCGTGCAGGTGGCGCGCGCATCGGCGACGCCGCCGCTGCCGGTGGCGGCATTGGCATTGCCCGAATTCACCAGCAGCGCCCGCACCGCGCCCTGCCCGGCCAGCACCTCGCGGCAGATCTGTACCGGTGCCGCGGCGAATGCGTTCTGCGTGAACACCCCCGCCACGCGACTGCCCGGCGCCAGCTCGATCAGCAGCAGGTCCTTGCGCCCCGGCTTCTTGATTGCCGCCTCGGCCACGCCCAGACGGACGCCAGGCACGGGATGCAGCGCGGTGGGGGCTTGGAGGTTCACGGCCATGGCATTCACCCAAAACAAAAGGCGCCCGGAACAGCTCCGGGCGCCTCGTTATTTTGCGCTGTCAGTTCGCCGGGTGCCAGCGAAGCTGCGCGAGCAGCCGTTGTGAGCGGGCCTTGGGTGGCGTTGCGTGCGCACGGCCGTACGGGAGTACGGCGAGCACGCTCAGCGCGACCCGGGGACGCGCAGCAGGCCGATCCGCGGCTTCAGATGAGGGCGCCGTGGCACTGCTTGTACTTCTTGCCACTCCCGCAAGGACAGGGATCGTTGCGACCAACCTTGGGCAACTCACGCACGACCGTCTGCGGCTTCTCCGGCGCAGCAGCAGGCTCCAGGCGGCGCGGAGTGCCCGCGTCGGCCGGCGGATCATTCATCGGCGCGGCGGGGGCCTCGTCGTGCTTGAGCTGCATCTTGCGCTCCAGCGCGGCAGCATCGCGACGACGCTGCTCCTCGACCTGTTGCACCTCGGCCTCGGTCTGGATCCGCACGCGTGCCAGCAGGGAGATGACGTCATGCTTGTAGCGCGCCAGCATGTCGTTGAACATGCCGAAGGCCTCGCGCTTGTACTCCTGCTTCGGATCCTTCTGCGCGTAGCCGCGCAGGTGGATGCCCTGGCGCAGGTAATCCATGGCCGCGAGGTGCTCGCGCCACAGCGTATCCAGTGCCTGCAGCATTGCCGCCTTCTCGAAGTGCTCGAGCACCGGCGCGCCGACCTCGGCCTTCTTCTGTTCGTACGCCGCCTTCACCGCCTCGACAATGCGGGCGCGCAGCCCCTTCTCGTTGAGTTCGCGCTCGTTATCGAGCCACTGGCGAATGGGCAGCTCCAGCTGGAAATCGCGCTTCAGGGCGTCCTGGAGGCCGTCGATGTTCCACTGGTCCTCGATGGTCTGCGGCGGGATGTAGGCATCAATGACCGCGTTGACCACATCCGGGCGAATGTCGTCGACCATGCCGGTGACGCGCTCGGCGCCCATGATGCCGTCGCGCAGCTCGTAGACCGCCTTGCGCTGGTCGTTGGCGACGTTGTCGTACTCCAGCAGCTGCTTGCGGATGTCGAAGTTGTGCGCCTCGACCTTGCGCTGCGCCGTCTCGATCGCCCGAGTGACCCAGCGGTGCTCGATCGCCTCGCCAGGCTCGAGACCAAGGCCCTGGAGCATGGCGCGCATCCGCGGCGGCGTGAAGATGCGCATCAGGGTGTCGTCGAGCGACAGGTAGAAGCGCGAGGCGCCGGGGTCGCCCTGGCGGCCGGAGCGGCCACGCAGCTGGTTGTCGATGCGGCGCGATTCGTGACGCTCGGAACCGATCACGTACAGGCCACCGGCCTGCTTGACCTGCTCGTGGCGCTGCTGCCAGGCGGCCCTGGCGGCGGCACGGCCGGACGCGTCGTCCTCGGGCAGCTTCGCCAGCTCGGCTTCGAGGTTGCCGCCGAGCACGATGTCGGTGCCGCGGCCCGCCATGTTGGTGGCGATGGTGACGATGCCCGGGCGCCCCGCATTGGCCACGATCTCGGCTTCGCGCTCGTGCTGCTTGGCGTTGAGCACTTCGTGGACGATGCCCTCCTTCTTCAGGAGGCCGGACAGCAGTTCCGAGGTTTCGATGCTGGCGGTACCGACCAGCACCGGCTGCCGACGCTGGTGGGCTTCCTTGATCTCGCCGATCACCGCCTGGAACTTGTCCTGCGCATTCATGAACACGAGGTCGCCCTGGTCCTTGCGGACCATCGCGCGGTTGGTCGGGATCACGACCACCTCGAGGTTGTAGATGCTCTGGAACTCGAAGGCTTCGGTATCCGCCGTGCCGGTCATGCCCGAGAGCTTGCCGTACAGGCGGAAGTAGTTCTGGAAGGTGATGCTCGCCAGCGTCTGGTTTTCCTGCTGGATCTGCACGCCTTCCTTGGCCTCGATGGCCTGGTGCAGGCCATCGCTCCAGCGGCGCCCGGCCATCATGCGGCCCGTGAACTCGTCGATGATGACGATCTGGCCGTTGCGGACGATGTACTCGACGTCGCGCTTGTACAGGTGGTGTGCACGCAGGAGCGCGTTGAGGTGATGCAGCAGGACGATGTTGGCCGCGTCGTAGAGGCTGTCGTCGTCGCCGAGCAGCTTGCTGCTGCGCATCAGCTCCTCGACCTTCTCGTGCCCGGCCTCGGTCAGGTGGACCTGCTTGGATTTCTCCTCCACCGCAAAGTCGCCCGGGCCGTCCTCTTCCTTCTGCGGCTGCAGCTTCGGGATCAGGGCGTTGATGCGGCGATACAGCTCGGGATCGTCGTCGGTCGGCCCGCTGATGATCAGCGGGGTACGGGCCTCGTCGATCAGGATCGAGTCCACCTCGTCGACGATCGCGTAGTGGTGGCCGCGCTGCACCTTGTCGGTGAGGGCGAAGGCCATGTTGTCGCGAAGGTAGTCGAAGCCCAGTTCGTTGTTGGTCGCGTAGGTGATGTCGCACGCGTAGGCCTCGCGCTTCTCCTGCTGCGTCTGGCCGGCGGTGATCACACCGACGCTCAGGCCCAGGAAGCGGAAGATACGGCCCATCCACTCCGAGTCACGACGCGCGAGGTAGTCATTGACCGTGACGATGTGCACGCCCTTGCCCGTGAGCGCATTCAGATAGGCCGGCAGGGTGGCGACGAGGGTCTTGCCCTCGCCCGTGCGCATTTCAGCGATCTTGCCCTGATGCAGGACCGCGCCACCGATCAGCTGCACATCGAAGTGGCGCATGCCCATGACCCGCTTGCCGGCCTCGCGCACGACGGCAAAGGCCTCGGGGCGGAGGGCCTCGAGCGTCTCGCCCTTGGCCAGCCGCTCGCGAAACAGCAGGGTCTGCTGCGCGAGTTCGGCATCAGAGAGCGCCGAGACCTTCCCTTCGAGTGCCGCCACCTGGGCGACGATCCGTTCCAGGCCCTTGAGGATGCGTTGATTGCGGCTCCCGAAGACGCGAGCCAGCAGCTGGTTGAGCATAGGTTTGAGTTCTGAGAGCCCCGCAGGAGGGCGAGGCGGCAAGGACCTTCGACGCGAAGGGGCTATTATGCCCTGCTTGGGGTGATCGCGGCCGTTTCAAGGGCCGCGATGGCGGCGGCTAGCGGGCGGCCTGGATGTACTGCTCGGGGTCGACGAGGTTGCCATTGAACAGCACCTCGAAGTGCACGTGCGGCCCGGTCGAGCGACCGGACGAGCCCATGCGGGCGACCGCCTGGCCCTTGTTGACCCGCTGGCCGACCTTCACCAGCAGGCTGCTGTTGTGACCGTAGCGGGTCACGTAGCCATTGCCGTGATTGATCTCGATCAGGTTGCCGTAGCCGTCCCGGTCCCCGGCCACGGTGATGATGCCGGCCGCGACCGAGAGCACCTCCGAGTTGATGCGGCCGGCGAAGTCGATCCCGAGATGGTGCGTGAGGCGGCCGGTGAAGGGGTCCGTGCGCACGCCGAACAGCGAGCTGATCCAGCCGCTTTCCACCGGCCAGCCCGAGGGTCGCACTTCCTTCTGCAGGCGGCTGGCCAGCAGCAGGTCCTCGAGCACCCGGAACTGGCGCTCGCGGTCGGAGAGCTGGCGCTCGAAGTTCTGCAGGGACGCCAGGACCGGATCCAGGGTCGTGGCGGAACCGTAGGCCGGTTCCGGACCGCCCATCGGCGGCGGCTGGGAGAAGTTGAATTCGCCCTGCTGCACGCCGGCGATCTCGGTCAGTCGCTGGCCGGCGGCATCGAGGCGCATGACGTGGGCCTGGAGCTGGGCCAGGCGACGCGCCAGGGCGGCGGCGTTCTGTTCGGCTTCGGAGCGGGCCTGGACCAGGGCGGCGCGCTGGTCGCGGACTTCCTGGGCCCAGGAGGTGACGAGTGACTGCGGCAGGACGGCCCCTTCGCCGCGCGCCCAGAAACCTAACAGGAAACTGAAGGCGAGCACGAGACTCGCAACCACGGCGTAGGGCAGCCAGCTCAGGAAGTGGCGGGCGTCGAGCTTGAGTCGCCAAGTGCGACCGCGCTTATGGCTGACAACTATAATGTCCATGTACGACGATGAAGTCCTCTACCCGCGATCCCCTGCTGCTCAACCAGTGGCTGAGCCAAACGCCCTCCGGGCCGGGCGACGTGCTGTCGCGTGCGCGCCGGCTCGAGGAACTCAATCGCGCGCTGCGCGACTGGAGTTCCGAGGCCTGGATCACGCAGATCCGGCTTGTCAACATCCGCGGTGAAACCCTGGTGTTGTACTCGGCTTCAGCGGCTGCCCTGATACCCCTGCGAACCCGCAGCGGCGCCCTCCTGGCGTGGCTCAACGACCGATATCAGCTTGGCTGTACCCGGCTTGAAACCCGGGTTCGCCCCCCGACAGCAGACGCTTGAGCCCGGACCATAGCAGCCGGGCCCGCGCTGGCGCAAGGCAAGTGGCTGAATCCGCGACGCTTCTGAGGGATTTTCCGATGAACGGGCCCGCATGACCCCCAAGACGGCTCAGGCCGCGGCTGTCAGGCTTCCCCGGACAAAGGCGATCGGCGCCCGGGCTTCCTGGTCCTCAAAGGTGACCAGCTCGTGGCAATTCGGGTCGGCGAGCACCGCCCGCGCCAGCTTGTTGTTGAGGGAATGGCCGGACTTATAGGCAGTATAAGCGCCGATCACCGAATATCCCAGAAGATAGAGATCGCCGACGGCATCCAGGATCTTGTGGCGGACAAACTCGTCCTCGTAGCGCAGGCCGTCCTGGTTGACCACCCGGTACTCGTCGAGGGCGACGACATTGTCGAGGCTCGCCCCGAGGCCGAGGTTGTTGGCGCGCAGGGTGTCCAGCTCGCGCATGAAACCGAAGGTGCGGGCCCGGGAAACCTCGCGCACATAGCTGGCCGTCGAGAAATCCACGACGGCCTTCTGGCCCGAGGTCTTGAACACGGGGTGCTGGAAGTCGATGTTGAAGGTGAGCCGGTAGCCCTCGTGCGGCTCGAAGCGGGCCCACTTGTCGCCGTCCTGGACCTGCACGGGCTGGCGGATGCGCAGGAAGCGCTTGGGGGCATCCTGCTCGTGGATGCCGGCCGACTGGATCAGGAACACGAAGGGCCCGGAGCTGCCGTCCATGATCGGCACTTCCGGCGACGACAGCTCCACCAGGCAGTTGTCGATGCCCAGGCCGGCGAAGGCCGACATCAGGTGCTCGACCGTCATGATCTTGGTGCCATCGTCGGCCACCAGGGTGCTGCACATGACCGCCTCGCGCAGCAGCTGGGCCTGGGCCGGCACCTCGCTCGACGGCGCGAGATCGGTGCGGCGGAAGACGATGCCCGTGTCCGGACCTGCCGGCAGCAGCGACATGTACACCTTGCGGCCGGAATGCAGGCCAATGCCGCTGGCGCGGACAGCCTGCTTGAGCGTGCGTTGACGGACCATGCGTGTCGTTAGACCCATAAAGAAAGGGCGTGGCACCGGGGACGGTGCCACGCCCACTTGACACGAAAGTTTAACACGGCGACACGCCCCGCCCCGAGGGGCGGGGGATCCCTCAGTCCGCCTGGTTCCGCAGGAAGGCGGGGATGTTGATGATGTCCTCGTCGATCTGCGGGAAACCGCCGCCCGCCGCCACGCGACGCGGCTGCTGCACGCGCACGGAGGCCGGGATGTCGTAGTGGCTGCTGCTGAGCGGCGGCATGGCCGGTTCCACCTGGCGCGGCGCAAAAGGCGTCACCTTCTGGTTGACCGGGACCACCGTGGGGGCCGGCGCCGCGGCAGCGGCGCGATGGCCGTGCAGGCCCGTCGCCACCACCGTCACGCGCAGTTCGCCATTGAGGTTGGGGTTCATCGACATGCCGCACTTGGCATCGGCCTCGTCCGAGGCGATCTCGGAGACGCGCGAGTTGATGTACTCCAGCTCCTCCATGGTCAGCGACTCGTCGCAGGTGACGTTGACCAGGAGGCCGCGGGCGCCATGCAGCTCGATGTCGTCGAGCAGCGGGCTGGACAGCGCCATCTCCACAGCCTTCTGGGCGCGACCCTCGCCGCTGGCGATGCCGATACCCATCATCGACATGCCGCGGTTGGACATCACCGTCTTGACGTCGGCAAAGTCGACGTTGACCAGGCCCGGACGGGTGATCAGGTCAGAGATGCCCTGCACAGCGTTCTGCAGCACGTCATTGGCCGCCTTGAAGCAGTTCATGACCGTGATCTTGGTGCCGAGCACCAGGCCCAGCTTCTCGTTCGGGATCAGGATCAGCGAATCGGTGTACTGGCGCAGGTCGTCGATGCCCTTGTGGGCCACGGCCATGCGCTTCTTGCCCTCGTGGGCAAACGGCTTGGTCACCACGGCCACCGTGAGGATGCCGAGTTCCTTGGCGATCTGCGCGATCACCGGCGCCGCGCCCGTGCCCGTGCCGCCGCCCATGCCGGCGGTAAGGAACAGCAGGTCTGTGCCCTCGATCATCTCGCGGATGCGATCGCGGTCTTCCTCAGCCGCCTGGCGGCCAATTTCCGGGTTGGAACCCGCACCGAGGCCGCGGGTGATCTCCGCGCCCAGCTGCAGCTGGTTCGTTGGGGTGCAACGCTCGAGGTGATCGCGGTCGGTGTTGGCGCAGACAAAGTCCACGCCCTCGATACCCGCCACGGTCATCTGGTTGACGGTGTTGCAACCACCGCCGCCGACGCCGATGACGCGGATGACGGCGCGCTTGCGCTGACCATCCTCGAATTCAAAAATTTCCTTTGCCTGTCCGCCCATGTCTGTGCTCCTGCGCGTCACCGCGCTGCGTGTGCCGTTTCACCCGATACCGCTTCTTCTGGAACCCGATCCGGCGCTGGTCTGACGCCTGCGGGTTCGCCGTTTTTTTTTAGAAACTTTTACGCCAATTTAAAATAAAACCTCACTGTGCCAATGTCAATAACAAAATTCGTAAAAACTCGACTAATTCACGTCATCGCCGGCGCTTAGAAACTGCCCTTCAGCCACTCGCCCGCACGCTGCAGCCAGTAGCCGGCGCCCTGGGTGGGCGCGCGCAGCACCTGCGGCTGACTCTGGCGGCCGTACATGAGCAGGCCGACCGCGGTCGCGTAGGCCGGGTTGCGGGTCACGTCCTTGAGCCCCTGCACGTTCTGCGGCAGGCCCAGACGCACCGGCAGTCCGAACACCTCCTCGGCCAGCTCGACCACACCCGGCATTTGCGCCGAACCGCCGGTGAGCACCAGGCCGCCAGCGATCAGCTCGTGCCAGTCGGAGCGGTGCAGTTCCTTGCGGATGAAGCGGAACAGCTCCTCGTAGCGCGGCCGGATCACCTCGGCCAGCGTGTGCCGCGACAGGCGTCGGGCCGGGGCGTCGCCCACACCCTTGACCTCGATGTCCTCGCCACCGGCCGCGAACTGCGGCAGCGCGCAGCCGTACTTCACCTTGATCTCCTCGGCGAAGGGGCCCGGCGTACGGAAGGCCACGCTGATGTCGTTGGTGACCTGGTTGCCGGCGATCGGCAGGACCGCCGTGTGACGGATCGTGCCGCCCTTGAACACGGCAATGTCCGAGGTGCCGCCGCCGATGTCGACCAGGCATACGCCCAGCTCGCGCTCGTCGGGGAGCAGGGTCGCGTAGCTGGAGGCCAGGTGCTGCAGGATCAGCTTGTCGACGCGCAGGCCGCAGGACTCGACGCACTTGTAGATGTTCTGCGCCGCCGAGATCGAGCCGGTGACCACATGCACCTTCGCCTCGAGGCGCACGCCGTGCATGCCGATCGGCTCCTGGATGCCCTCGCGACCGTCCACCACGAATTCCTGCGGGATCACGTGCAGGATCTTGCGGTCGGCCGGGATCGCGATCGCCCGGGCCGCATCCATCACGCTGTCGACGTCTCGTTCCGACACGCTGCCGGCCCGCACCGGCGCCACGCCGGTCGAGTTCAGGCTGCTGATATGGGTGCCCGAGATGCCCACGTACACCGACTGCGCACGGCAGTTGGCCATGTGCTCGGCATTCTCGACGGCGCGCTTGATCGCCTGGGTGGTGGCCTCGATGTTCACCACGTCGCCGCGGTTCATGCCGCGCGAGACATGCTCGCCGCGCCCCACCACCTCGACATGCCCTTCAGGCATCACCTGGCCCACCACGGCCACGCATTTCGACGTACCCACGTCGAGCCCCACCAGCAGATTGCGTTCTTCCCGTCGCGCCATGTCAGCCTCCCTGCCCGCCGTCCGCTGGTTCGGGCAGGGTCTGGGGCGCCGGGCGCCAGCCCACCGAGAAGCCATTGGTGTAGCGGAGATCCACGTAGTTCACGAGCGTCATCCTTTCCTGCAGCGCCTGCTGCATGGGTTGCATCACGGCCTCGAGGGCCTGCACCGGGTCGCCGCGACCGAAGCGCAGCTCCACGCCGTCACGAGTGCGGGCCGTCCATTCGCCACGCGCGTCGCGCGCCAGGCCGGCCAGCGCGAACGGCGTGGACTGCAGGCGCTGCGCCAAGGTCTGGAACATGGTCGCCACGACCGCCTCGCTGCCGGCCCCGCCCCTCAGCTGCGGCAGCTCGGCCGCAAGACCTTCGAGCTTCGGGCGGAACACCTGGGCCTCACGGTCCAACAGTGCGTCGTCATTCCAGCGCGCGAACGGCTGGCGCTCCCACACGCGCACGCGCAGCGTCTCGGGCCAGACGCGCTCCACGCGCACCCGGGCCACCCAGGGCAGGCGCTCGAGGGCGCGGCGTGCACTCTCGAGGTCAAGCTCGCTGAAGCGGGTGACGAGGAAAGGACGAACCTCGGCTGCCACCTCGGCCGCCGTCACGCGTTCGAACTCACCCTCGATCTGCAGCTGAGTCACGCCGGCAGCGCCGCTCAGCCGCAAGGTCATCCAGGCGCCGGCGAGCAGCACCAGCAGGGCCGAGACGCCGAGCGCGAGATTGCCGTAGCGGCGTGGCGCAGCCACGTCGTCCTCACGGTCCTCTTCGCTGAAATCGTCGGCAGTCATGGCCAGGGCGGTCATCCACCCGCCTCCAGGGTCGTCTCCAGCAGGCGCCAGCACAGCGTGTCGAAGTCGACACCACGCGCCCGGGCCGCCATCGGCACGAGGCTGTGCGAGGTCATGCCCGGCAGGGTGTTGATCTCCAGCAGCCAGGGCTGGCCGTCGTCGCCCATCAGGAAATCGACGCGGCCCCAGTCGCGCGCACCGATCAGCTCGAAAGCCTGCGCGCACAGTTGCTGCAGGCGCTGCTCGTGCGCCGCCTCGACCCCGGCCGGGCACAGGTACTGTGTCTTCTCCGAGATGTACTTGGCGTGGTAGTCGTAGAACTCGCCGTCCGGGACGATACGCACCAGCGGCAGCGGCTCGCCGGCGAGCATCGCGCAGGTGTACTCGCCACCGGCGACGAAGCGCTCGGCCATCACCACGCGACCCGGCCCCAGGGCGTCGGCGTAGGCCTTGGCGATCTGCTCCGGGTTCTTGACCTTGGTTACGCCGACGCTGGATCCATCGGCGGCCGGCTTGATGATGAAGGGATAGCCGAGCCGTTCCGCGGCCCGCTCGGCGTCCGCCACGGAGGCCAGGATCAGGAATTCCGGCGTCGGCAGGCCCTCGGCCTTCCAGATGCGCTTGGTGCGCAGCTTGTCCATGGCCAGTGCCGAGGCCAGCACGCCACTGCCCGGATAGGCGATGCCGAGCAGGTCGAGTACCGCCTGCACCGTGCCGTCCTCGCCGCCGGTGCCGTGCATGATGTTGAAGGCGCGCACGTAGCCCTGCTGGCGCAGCGCGAACAGCTGGGCCGGATCCTTCACATCGACGAGGTCGGCCTGCACGCCGCGGCGTCGCAGGGCCTCGTGCACGTTCTGGCCGCTCCACAGCGACACCTCGCGCTCCGCCGACCAGCCGCCATACAGCACGGCCACCTTGCCGAACGCCTGCGCGTCCCTGGTCTGCCCCGTCATGACGCCACTCCCACGACACGCACCTCGGGCTCGAGGCGCACGCCGGTCTGTTCGAGGACGACGTGCTGCAGGTGGGCAATGAGCTGCTCCACGTCCGCGGCGCGGGCGCCATCCTCGGTGATGATGAAATTGGCGTGCAGGGTCGAAACCTGCGCGCCGCCGATGCGATATCCCTTGAGCCCGCAGTGCTCGATCAGGCGCGCGGCATGGTCGCCGGGCGGATTGCGGAAGGTGCTGCCGGCCGAGGGCTTGCCGACCGGCTGCGTGGCACGGCGCCGGGCCAGCCAGGCTTTCATGTCGGCTTCCGCGGTCCCCGAGGCATCGGCAGCAAACGCAAAGCGTGCGGCCACGAAGCCGGCCACACCGGCCGGAACTTCCACATGGCGATACCCGTAGCGGAAAGCCGAGCGCGGCAACCACTCGCAGCGGCCATCGCGGTACATGACCTCGACTTCGCGCACCACGTCCCAGGTTTCGCCGCCATGGGCGCCCGCATTCATCGCCAGGGCACCACCGACGGTTCCGGGGATGCCCGCGAAGAAGCCGGCACCGGCGAACTTCTCGCCGACCGCGAACTTGGCCAGGCGCGCGCAGTGCACGCCGGCCTCGGCATGTACTTCATCGCTGCCTTCGCGAGTCAGCGCATCAAGCGCGCCGTGCAGGCCGATGACGCTGCCGCGCACGCCGCCGTCGCGCACCAGCAGGTTGCTCCCCAGGCCGATCCAGGTCAGCGGCTCATCCACCGGCCGGCTACGCACGAAGGCGGCCAGGTCGGCGCGAGAGGCCGGCTCGAAGTAACGGTCGGCCGGCCCCCCGACGCGCCATGAGGTGTGGCGCGCCAGCGGTTCGTTCTCGAGCAGCAGGCCGTTCACCGCACCGTCCCGTTGAAGCGCTGTACCAACTGGGCCGGCAGCCCGCCGATGTCGCCGGCGCCGAGGGTCAGCACCAGGTCGCCATCGCGCAGCATGGCCGACAGGGCCTCGGGCAGCTCAGCGACGCTGCGGACAAAGACGGGCTCGACCTTGCCGCGAGCGCGGATGCCGCGCGCCAGCGCGCGGCCGTCGGCGCCCTCGATCGGCGCCTCGCCGGCGGCGTAGACCTCGGCCAGCACCAGGGCATCGGCCTGGCTGAGGATCTCGCAGAAATCCTCGAACAGGTCGCGGGTACGGGTGTAGCGATGCGGCTGGAAGGCGACCACAAGGCGGCGCGTCGGATGCGCAGCACGCATCGCCTGGAAGGTGGCGGCCACCTCACGCGGGTGATGGCCATAGTCGTCGACCAGCAGTGCCGCACCCTGCGCCAGCTTCAGCTCGCCGTGCGGCTCGCAGCGCCGGCCGACGCCGGCGAAGGCCGTGAAGGCCCGGCGCATGGCCGCGAAGTCCACGCCCAGTTCGCGCCCGACGGCAACCGCGACCAGCGCATTCTGGACGTTGTGGCGCCCGGGCAGGTTGAGGTGGAACTCCTCGCGCGTGCCATCACGGAACACGACCGTGAAGTGGGCACCCGCGCCTTCCGGACGCACATCCACGGCGCGCACGTCGGCGTCTTCGGCAAACCCGTAGGTCAGGATGGGACGCCCGACCTCCGGCAGCGTCTCGCGCACCACCGGGTCGTCGATGCACAGCACCGCCAGGCCGTAGAACGGCAGGCGATGCAGGAACTCGACGAAGGTCGCGCGCAGGCGGCGGAAGTCGTGGTTGTAGGTTTCGAGATGATCCGCGTCGATGTTGGTGACGGCCGCGATCATCGGCGACAGGTGCAGGAAGGAGGCGTCACTCTCGTCGGCCTCGGCGACCAGGTAGGAGCCCGCGCCCAGACGCGCATTGGCGCCGGCCGACTTGAGCTTGCCGCCAATCACGTAGGTGGGATCGAGCCCGCCCTCGCCCAGCACGCTGGCCACGAGGCTGGTGGTGGTGGTCTTGCCGTGGGTGCCCGCCAGGGCAATGCCGTAGCGGAAGCGCATCAGCTCCGCGAGCATCTCGGCGCGACGCACCACCGGGACGCGGTGCTCGTGTGCGTACACGAGCTCGGGATTGTCGGCCTTCACCGCGGTGGACACGACCACCGCGTCGACACCGTGCGCGTTCTCGGCACGATGGCCAAAATGGATCTTCGCACCCAGGCCCATGAGGCGCTCGGTGGCGGCGCTGGCCTTGAGGTCGGTGCCGCTGACCTCGTAACCGAGATTGAGCAGCACCTCGGCGATACCGGCCATGCCCGAACCGCCAATGCCCAGCATGTGGATGCGGCGTACGCGACGCATCGGGCGGTCCATCAGGCGCTTGAAGTCGACAGGCTTGTCCATCAGCGGCCTCCGGAGGCGGCTAGGCGCAGGCATTCGCCAGCGATCTGGGGGATGGCGTCGGTCCAGGCGCGGCTGCGGGCGGCGTCGGCCATGCCCTGCAGGCGAGCACGGTCGGCCAGGAGCTCGCGCAGCAGGCCCGACAGCCGCACCGGATCGAGCTCGTGCTCCGGCAGGAGCACGGCGGCCCCGGCACGGGCCAGGTATTCGGCATTGCGCGTCTGGTGATCGTCGACCGCGTGCGGGAACGGCACCAGCACGCTGGCGCTGCCCGCGGCCGACAGCTCCGCGACGGTCGATGCGCCGGCGCGGCAGATCACCAGGTCGGCCCAGGCCAGCGCGGCCGGCATGTCGTCGATGAAGGCCGTGACCTCGGCCTCGACCTGCGCCACGGCATAGGACTGCTGCGCGATCTCCAGGGTGCGTCCCGCCTGGTGGCGAACCTGTGGTCGCTCCGCCGGCGCCAGCTGCGCCAGGGCCTGCGGCACGCGTTCATTGAGCGCCCGCGCGCCCTGGCTGCCGCCGATCACCAGCACGCGCGCCGGCGCGGCATGCGCCAGGCGCTGGGCCGGGGTTGGCAGTTCGGCGAAGCCCTGGCGAACCGGATTGCCCACGGTACGGCCGCCGGCGAAGGTATCAGGGAAGGCCTGGAGCACGCTGCGCGCCAGGCGCGCCAGCAGGCGGTTGGTGAGGCCGGCCGCCGCATTCTGCTCGTGGATCACCAGCGGACGCCGGCTCAGCCAGGCCGCCAGCCCCCCCGGGCCCGCCGCGAAGCCTCCCATGCCCAGCACCACGTCCGGACGCACGCGGCGCAGCACCGCGAGGGCCTGCAGCACGGCGCGGACCAGCCGGAGCGGCGCCTGCAGCAAGGCCAGCGACCCCTTGCCGCGCAGGCCGCTCACCTGAACGTACTCGATGGCAATGCCCTGAGCCGGCACCACGCGCGCCTCGAAGCTGGCGGGCGTGCCCATCCACACCACCTCGTGACCCTCGGCGCGCAGCTGCTGCGCCACGGCCAACGCCGGATAGACATGCCCGCCCGTGCCGCCGGCCATGATCATGAGCCTCATTGGCCGTCCTCGGCCGACCGCACGCCGAAGGCGGCACGGCGGTTCTCGTAGTCGACGCGCAGGATCAGGCCCAGCATCGCGCAAACCGTGAGGAGCGAGGAGCCGCCATAGGACAGCAGCGGCAGCGTCAGGCCCTTGGTGGGCAGCAGGCCCATGTTGACCGACATGTTGATCAGGGCCTGCAGGCCAAGCCAGCCGCCCAGGCCGTAGCAGAGATAGGCCTGGAAGCTGCGGCCGCCGACCTCCGCCTGCTGGCCGATCGCATAGACGCGCAGGACCACGACCGCAAACAGTCCGAGCAATGCTGCGATGCCAACCAGGCCCAGTTCCTCGGCCAGGATCGCGAAGATGAAGTCGGTGTGCATCTCCGGCAGGTACAGCAGCTTCTGCACACTGTTGCCCAGCCCCACCCCGGTCCAGTCCCCGCGGCCTACGGCGATCAGCGACTGCGCGAGCTGCCATCCGCCGTTCTCGACGTCCGCCCAGGGGTTCATGAAGTTGAGCAGGCGCTTGAGTCGGTAAGGCGCCGCCACGGCGATGGCTGCCAGCGCCGCGGCGCCGAGCGCCACCAGGGCCAGGTAGTAGTGCACCCGGGCACCGCCCAGGAACAGCATCAGGAACACGACGCCGCAGAGGATCGCTGTGGCACCAAAGTCGGGTTCCAGCAGCAGCAGCGCGCAGGGCGCCAGCAGGGCGATCATCGGCACCGCCAGCCCCTTGAAGCTGTTCTGCAGTGCGGCCTGGCGGCGGGCGATGTACCCGGCCATGTACAGGATCAGCGCCAGGCGCGCGGCCTCCGAGGCCTGAAGACGGAACAGGCCCAGGTCGATCCAGCGCCGCGCGGCGTTGACCTTCACGCCTACGCCCGGCACCAGCACGATCACGAGGAGGAACAGTGCGAATACATAGAGCCAGACGCTGGTCTGCTCCCACTGGCGCATGGGTACGCAGTACAGCGCTCCACCGATCACGAGCCCCAGGCCGATGAAGGCCAGCTGACGGTAGAAGAAGTAGAAGGGTTCGCCAGTGACCTTCTCGCCATGCGCAACCGAGGCCGACGCCACCATCACCAGGCCCAGGGCCAGCAGCATGGCCACGGCGCCGCACAGCCAGGGATCGAGGCCGTGACGTGCGCTGGGCAGCTGCGGCAGGCGCAGGTTGCCGGCGAACAGGTCGCCGATGCCGGCGAGCGCGGCCCTCACCGCAGCGCCTCCACCGCCGCGCGGAACTGCTCGCCGCGGTCGACGTAGCTGCGGAACTGATCGAAGCTGGCACAGGCTGGGGAGAGCAGGATGCGATCACCCGCCTGCGCCAGGTCCCGTGCCTTGCGCAGGGCCGCCTTCATGTCGGGTACGCGATACACCGGCAGGCTGCCGAGGATGTCGCGCTCGATGGCCGGCGCGTCCTCGCCGAACAGAACGGCCGCACGCCCCTTGGCGGCGAGGGCCGCCCGCAGCTCGGTGAAGGACTGGCCCTTGCCCTGCCCGCCCGCCAGCCAGACGATCGGTGCCGGCAGGCCCAGCAGGGCCGCGAGCGTCGAGCCGACGTTGGTGCCCTTGGAATCGTTGAAGTACTGCACGCCGCCCAGCTCGGCGACGAACTCGCAGCGATGCGGCAGGCCGCGGAAGCTGCGCAACGCCTGCAGCGAGGCCGCACGCGGAAGCCCGGCGGCATCCGCCAGGGCCAGCGCGGCCAGGGCGTTGGCCGCGTTATGCAGGCCGAAGATGCGCAGCTCCGACAGGGGCAGCAGGCGCTCGTCGCCGCAGGCCAGCCAGTCCGCTCCTTCATGACGCACCAGGCCGTACTGGCCCGCCGCCGGAGCGTCGATGCCAAAGCTGTGCGCGCCGGGCGGGCCCAGGCGCAGGGTCTCGGGATCGTCGCGATTGACCAGGGCCGACTCGCAGTGATGGAAGATGCGCGCCTTCACCGCCCCGTAGTGGGCCATCGTACCGTGGCGATCGAGATGATCCTGCGAGAGATTGAGGATGGTGGCGGCCTTGCAACGCAGGCTCGAGGTCGTCTCGAGCTGGAAGCTGGACAGCTCCAGAACGTAGAGCTGGGCCTGCGGGTCCAGCAGGTCCAGCGCCGGCGTACCGAGATTGCCGCCCACGCCCACGCGCAGGCCCGCGGCCCGGGCCATCTCGCCGACCAGGGTCGTGGTGGTGGACTTGCCGTTCGAGCCCGTGATGCCGATCACCGGCGCGTTCGCGGCGCGCGCGAACAGCTCGACGTCGCCAACGATCTCCACCCCCGCGGCGGCCAGTTCCCGCACGAAGGGGTCCTCGACCGGAACCCCCGGCGAGAGCACGGCCATGCGCAGCTGCGACAGCGGTGCCGGCGCCGAGAAGCCGCCCAGGCGGAACTCGACCTGCGGAAACTCGGCGCGCAGGGCCTCCAGCCCCTTGATCTCGGCACGGCTGTCCGTGGCCACCGCCAGGGCCCCCTCGCGCACCAGGTAGCGCAGCGCGGAGCTGCCGCTCAGACCCAGCCCGACCACGAGGATTTTCTGCCTGGCGTAGACGCTCATGGCGGTCTCAGCGCACCTTCAGCGAAGCCAGGCCGATCAGCACCAGGATCAGGGTGATGATCCAGAAGCGCACGATGATCTTCGGCTCCGGCCAGCCCTTGAGCTCGTAATGGTGGTGCAGCGGCGCCATGCGGAAGATGCGTTTGCCGCCGCTGTACTTGAAGTACAGGACCTGCAGCGCCACCGAGAAGGTCTCGGCCACGAAGATGCCGCCCATGATCGCGAGCACGATCTCCTGCCGGACCATGACCGCGACCACGCCCAGGGCCGCACCCAGCGCCAGCGCGCCGACGTCGCCCATGAACACCTGCGCCGGATAGGCGTTGAACCACAGGAACCCCAGGCCGGCGCCGGCGATCGCCGTGCAGAAGATCGCGACCTCGCCCACGCCGGGGATGTAGGGGATGCCCAGGTACTTGGCAATCACAGCGTTGCCGCTGGCGTAGGCAAACACGGCCAGCGCCGAGGCCACGAGCACGGTCGGCATGATCGCCAGGCCATCGAGGCCGTCAGTGAGGTTGACCGCATTGCTGCTGCCGACGATGACCAGGTAGGCCCAGGGGATGAAGAAGATGCCGAGCGAGATCGTCAGGTCCTTGACGAAGGGGAAGATCAGCGTGGTCTCGACCGGCGCCTTGGCGGTGGCGAAGATCAGGGTGGCGACCCCGAAGCCGGCGAGCGACAGCCAGAAGTACTTCTGCTTCGCCGGCAGGCCCTTGGGATTCTTGTACTTGATCTTGATGTAGTCGTCGGCAAAGCCCACCGCACCGAAGGCCAGGGTCACCAGCAGGGCGAACCAGACGAAGCGGTTCGTCAGATTGGCCCAGAGCAAGGTCGACACCGTGATCGCACACAGGATCAGCAGGCCGCCCATGGTCGGCGTGCCGGTCTTCTTCAGGTGCGACTGCGGGCCGTCCTCGCGCACCGGCTGGCCGAACTTGAAGCGGTACAGCCGCTCGATCATCCAGGGCCCGAAGGCAAAGCAGAACACCAGCGCCGTGAGGATGCCGAGCACCCCACGGAAGGTGAGGTAGGTAAAGACGTTGAAGCCGCTGATGTGCGCCTTCAGGAATTCGGCCAGGTGATACAGCATCAGTGTGCCTCCCCCGTCGTGCCGCCGGTCAGGCCCGCGACCACGCGCTCCATGCGCGCGGAACGGGACCCCTTCACCAGCAAGGTCACGGTTGCATCCAGTTGCGATTGCAGAGCCGCGACCAGCGCCGCGGCATCCTCGAAGCTTTCCCCGCCCGCACCGAAGCCGCGCACCGCCTCGGCCGCCATCGGGCCCAGGCCGTAGAGCCGGTCGATGCCCAGGCGCTTGGCGGTCTCGCCCGCCTCGCGATGCAGGCGCGCCGCATCCGGGCCCAGCTCGGCCATGCCCCCCAGCACCGCCCAGCGCGGTGCCGGCAGGCCGGCGAGCAGCTCCAGGCCGGCACGCAGCGAGCTGGGGTTGGCGTTGTAGCTGTCGTCCAGCAGGCGTGCGCCCTCGCGCGTGGTCTTCCAGGAGAGACGACCCTGCGCACCCTCGACGCGCTCGAGGCCGGCGGCGATGTCCTGCACATCCAGTCCCAGGGCGATGCCGCAGCCCGCTGCGGCCAGGGCATTCATGACGTTGTGGCGGCCGGGCAGCGGCAAGCGCACGGTGGCCGCGCCCGAAGGCGTCTCCAGACGGAAGCGCGTACCGAGCGCCTGCGTCTCGATCTGCTCGGCGCGCACGTCGGCATGCACGCCGCAGCCAAAGCGGATCACCGAGTTCTGGCCGGCCAGTTGCAGCCAGAGCGGCGCATAGACGTCGTCGGCATTGATCACGGCGATACCGTTGCGGAGGCCCGCAAACAGCTCGCCCTTGGCCCGGGCCACCCCCTCGCGCGAACCGAAGCCTTCCAGGTGCGCATCGCCGGCCTGCGTGATCACCCCCACGTCCGGGCGGGCGATTGCGGTGAGCGCGGCGATCTCGCCCGCATGGTTGGCGCCCATCTCGATCACCGCGGTGCGGTGCTGCTCGCCGAGGCCCAGCAGGGTCAGCGGCACGCCGATGTGGTTATTGAGGTTGCCGCGGGTGGCCAGCACCTCGCCACGGACTGCGAACACCGCCGCCAGCATCTGCTTGGTGGTGGTCTTGCCGTTGCTGCCGGTCACCGCCACGACCGGCAGCTGGTGGCGCGCACGCCAGCCTGCAGCCAGGGCCTGGAGGCCGGACAGGGTATCGCTCACCCGCAGCTGCGGAAGCTCGACATCGACCCACTCGGATACCAGCGCCGCAACCGCGCCGGCGGCGCGGGCCTGGGCCACGTAGGCGTGCCCGTCGTGACGCTCGCCGCGCAGGGCCACGAACAGGTCGCCCGGCTGCAGCTGGCGGGTGTCGGTCGTGACGCGCAGGAACAGAGCCTCGCCGCGGCACTCGCCCTGCACCAGGGTCGCCGCTTCGCTCAGGTTCAGCATGGCAGGGGTGCTCCGAGCAGCTCGGCGACAAAGCGGCGGTCGCTGAAGGCGCGCACCTCGCCACCATAGGTCTGGGTATCCTCGTGGCCCTTGCCCGCCACGACCACGACATCCTGGGCGCCCCCCGCCAGCACGGCGGCGCGAATCGCCTCGGCACGCTCGTGCACGACCTGCACGGCCGGACGACGGCTGGCGGGAATGCCGGCAAGGATCTCGCTGACGATCAGGGCCGGCACCTCACTGCGCGGGTTGTCGTCGGTGACGATCACCTCGTCGGCGAGCTCCGCCGCGGCGGCGCCCATCAGCGGGCGCTTGCCGCGGTCGCGATCTCCGCCGCAGCCAAACACGCAGATCAGGCGGGCCGGCGTGTGCGCACGCACGGCGCGCAGGATCTGGCCCAGGGCATCGGGCGTGTGGGCGTAGTCGACGACCACCAGCGGCGCCGCGCGCGGCCCGCGGAAGCCCTCGATGCGACCCGGCACGGTCTGTGACTGCGCCAGCAGGGTCGCCGCTGCCTGCGGCTCCAGGCCCTTGCACAGCAGCACCGCCATCGCGGCGAGCAGGTTGTAGGCATTGAAGCGACCGAGCAGCCGGCTTTCGAGCTGCGCCGACCCGCGATGCGTCTCGACCCGCAGCGACAGGCCCTGCGGTGTCAGGCGCAGCTCGCGACCGATCGCGTGCGGCCCGGCCGGTACGACACCCTCCAGGCCGTACACCAGCACCTGCGTCGTACCGGACCGCTCTGTCGCCCAACGCGCGCCATGAGCGTCGTCACGGTTGAGGATGGCCCAGCCCAGGTCCGGCCAGGTGAACAGGCGGCGCTTGGCAGCCGCGTAGTTCTCCACCGTGCCGTGGTAGTCGAGATGATCGCGCGTGATGTTGGTGAGCACCGCGGCGTCGAAGTGCATGCCGGCAACGCGGGCCTGGTCGAGCGCGTGCGAGGAAACCTCCATCGCGCAGGCCTGCGCCCCTTCGCCCAGGAACTGCGCCAGCAGGCGCTGCAGGCTCACCGGGTCGGGCGTGGTGTGGGTGGCACGCCCGAGCTGGCCGACGCGGCCGATGCCGATCGTGCCGAGGTAGGCACAGGGCGCATTGGCGCGGTCAAGGGCCTGGGCGATGAGATAGGCGGTGGAGGTCTTGCCGTCGGTGCCGGTGACACCAACGCTGAACAGGCGCTCCGAGGGCCGACCATGGAAGCGCGCGGCGATCTCGCCCACGCGCGTCGACAGGCGCTCGACGGCGATCTCGGGCACGGCGATCTCGGGCTGCGCCCAGCCGGCCGCAGGTTCCCAGGCCACCGCGGCAGCACCTCGCTGCAGGGCCTGCTCCAGGTGCGCCAGGCCGTGGCTCCGCGGACCGCCGCTGCCCTGGCAGGCCAGGAACAGGTCGCCCGGCGCCACCCGGCGCGAATCCATCTCGACACCCGTGACCTCAAGGTCCGGCGCCGGTGCGCCATAGCCGGCGAGCAGGCTCTGCAGGGAGCGCGGCGCGCTCATGTCTGCGGCCTCGCGGCGGTAGGGACGATCGGCAGCGCGACCGTGCGCGAGGCGTTCGGCGGCGCCAGGTCCGGCGCGCGGCTGCCATCCGGCGAGAGCTGCAGCTGTCGCGCCGCGCCCTGCATCACGCGGGCAAACACGGGGGCGGCCACGAGGCCGCCGTAGTAGGCGTCGGCGCCGGGCTCATCGATCATCACCAGCCCGACCAGGCGAGGACGCTCGGCCGGCACCATGCCAATAAACAGGGACTGGTGGCGGCCACCGTCGTAGCCACCGCCTTCGGCGATCTTGCGCACCGTGCCGGTCTTGCCGGCCACGCCGTAGCCGGGAATGGCAGCGCGGGTCGCGGTGCCGCCCGGCAGCACCACCTGCTCCAGCATGTGGCGCACGGTGCGCGCCGTGTTGGCGGAGATGGCGCGCTGCGGCGGCAGCGGCGCACCCGACTTCACCAGCTTGAGCTGCGGCATCAGGCCGTCGTTGGCCAGCGCCGCATAGGCCCGCACCAGGTGCATGGCGTTGAGCGAGAAACCGTAGCCGTAGGACGCCGTGGCGGTGGCGATCTGGCCCCACTCGCTGAAGTGGCGCAGCACCGGCCCCACCTCGCCCGGGAATCCTGTGTAGACCGGCTCGCCGAAGCCGAAGCGCTGGTAGCCATTCCACAGGGACTCGGCCCCGAGCGTCATGCCGATCTTCGCGGCGCCGACGTTGCTGGACTTGCTGAGCATGGTCGACAGGTTCACCAGGCCCTGCGGATGCACGTCGCGCACCGTCAGCGCACCCACCTTGTAGGTACCCGGCGTGGTGTCGATCAGGCTGCTGGCCTGGTACAGCCCGGTCTCGAGCGCCTGGGCAACGACCAGCGGCTTGACCGTCGAGCCGGGCTCGAAGCTGTCGACGATGGCCGACAGGCGCGTGCCCTTGGACCGGCGCTCGCCCTGGTTGTTGGGGTTGAAGCCCGGCTGGGCCGCCACGGCCAGCACCTCGCCGGTGGCGCTGTCGGCGACCACGACCAGGCCGCCGCGGGCCTTGTGCTCGGCCACCGCCGCCTTGAGCTCGCGGTAGGCCAGGTACTGGATGCGCAGGTCGATGGTGAGCTGCACATCCTCGCCGGCCTGGGTCTCCAGCGTATCGAGGTTGTCCTCGACCACGCGGCCCGTGCGGTCGCGGATCACCTGGCGGCGCCCCTGCTGGCCGGCCAGCGCGGCTTCCTGTGCCTTCTCCACGCCTTCAAGGCCGTCGCCGTCACGGCCAGTGAAGCCGACCAGCTGGCCGGTGATCTCACCCGCCGGGTAATAACGGGCGTAGGCCGGCTCCGAGAACACGCCCGGCGCCTTGAGCGCCAGCACGCGCTTGGCCTCGCTGGGCGACAGCGGATCGCTGACGTAGACGAACTTGCGGTCGATGCGCGCCTGCAGGAACTTCTGCAGCTCGGTCGGACGGCGGCCCAGCAGCTGGGCCAACGCGACCACATGGCGCGGCGACTCCAGCAGCGCCGAGGGCACCGCCCAGATCGTCTCCACGGGCGCCGACAGCGCCAGCGGCTCGCCGCGACGATCGAGGATGGCACCACGATGCGCGGGGATCATCACGGTACGGATGTGACGCTTGTTGCCTTCCTTGAGCAGGAACTCGCGCTCGAGGACCTGCAGCTGGAAGGCACGTCCGAGGACGATGATCGCACCCAGGCCCATGGCGCCCAGCACCAGGTAGCGGCGCCAGGCGGCGACCGGCTCGGCGGTGAGATTGCGCAGGGCGGTCATGGCCGGGCGTGCACGATCACGTAGTCGCGCGGCTCGGTCATGCCGAGCTGCTCGCGGGCGATGCGGTCCACCCGGGCGTTGTGCGCCAGGGTCGCCTCTTCCAGCTGCAGCTGCGCCCATTCCATCTCGATGCGCTCGCGCTCGCCGCGCAGCTGCTCGATCTCGTTCACCAGTGCCCGGTTCTCGTGCTTGGTACGCACCACCAGCAGGGCCGAGATCAGCACGGCCACGGAAAGCGCCAGCGGCACCATGAGCAGGCCGCGCGTCATGCGCGCTTCTCCGCCACGCGCAGCACGGCGCTGCGCGCGCGCGGGTTGGCAGAGCATTCGGCGGGCGACGGGAACTGCTTGGCGATGCGGCGCAGCGTCGGATTCAGCACCTCGCCGTCGGCCGAGGTCTGCGAGGCATCGCGGATGAAGCGCTTGACGATGCGGTCTTCCAGCGAGTGGAAGCTGATCACCGCCAGGCGGCCGCCCGGCGCCAGCAGGTCGACAGCCTGGGACAGCGCCGCCTCCAGCACCGCCAGCTCGCGGTTGATGTGGATGCGGATCGCCTGGAAGCTGCGCGTGGCCGGATGGATGCCGTGCGAACGAGGGCCCGGTACGCCAGCGATCAGTTCCGCCAGCTGCGCCGTGCGCAGCAGCGGCGTCTCGGCCCGCACGGAGACGATACGGCGGGCGATGCGGCGGCTGTTGCGCTCGTCGCCATAGCGCCAGAGCACGTCGGCGATCTCCTCTTCCGCCGCCCGCGCCAGCCACGCCGAGGCCGGTTCGCCGGCCTCCGGGTTCATGCGCATGTCGAGCGGACCGTCCTTGCCGAAGCTGAAGCCGCGGGCCGCCTCGTCGAGCTGCGGCGAGGACACGCCCAGGTCCAGCAGCAGACCGTCGATGCGGCCGACCAGGCCCGCCTCGGCGGCCACGGCTGTCATCTCGGAGAAGTTGCGGTGCGCGATCGCGAAGCGGGCATCGGTACCGAGGCGCTCGCGGGCATGGGCAACGGCGGCCGGATCCTGATCGAGCGCCAGCAGGCGTCCCGCAGGACCGAGTGCGGCGAGGATCGCGCTGCTGTGCCCACCGCGGCCGAAGGTGCCGTCCAGGTAGGTTCCGTCCGGGCGCAGGGCAAGGCCGGCCAGCGCTTCATCCAGCATCACTGGCCGGTGGGCAGTCATGGGGGCGTCAGTCCCGGGCTGGAGCGGCGCGGGCGCGGAGTCGAAGGGCATGCCTGCGGCTCACCGCTTCAGCGTCCGGAACGCGTCGCCAAGTGCGGCGAACAGCTCGGAAGTCTCGCCGAAGCGGGCCTCCCATTCCGGCAGGGACCACAGGTCGAAGCGGGTGTGCTGGCCCATCAGCATCGCGCTGCCATCCAGGCGCGCGCGCTTGCGCAGCTGGGGCGGCAGCAGGATGCGGCCCTGTTTGTCCATCTCGGTATCCACCGCGAAACCGACGATCACCTGCTTCAGGCGCTCGGCGACATCGCGGTCCTCCATCTGCTGGATGTCGGCGACGATGCGCTCGAACTCCGGCAGCGGAAAGATCTCCAGGCAGGGATTGGGACCGATGGTGATGACCAGCTGGTTGCGGCAACGCTCTTCGAGCTGCGCACGGAAGCGCGCGGGGATCGCCAGGCGCCCCTTCTCGTCGATCGTCAGTTGATGCTGGCCCGTGAACACGTCGTTTTGTGGAGTTGCCCCCACTATCTCCCACTTTTCACCACTTGCGGGCGACTATACCCGAGCAACTACCCCGCCGCAAGCAATTTCTGGCGCAAAAACAGCGGCTTAGCCGAATCCGGGGGTCGGTTTTCCTTTCCATTTATAAACATCGACTTAGCGCACTTAGTTAAAGTCGCCCCGCTGATCGGAGGGGCGTGGAGCGGGTTCCGGGGGACGGCGGAGGCCCCCGCATCGGAGAAATGTGCGAATAAAAATATTAAACAGACATTAATTAATACTTAATCACAATCGCCGACAAAAAAACTCCGCCGGTGGGGTGCGCTTCACCACCCCCCGGGGCGAACGCGAAAAAAGAGGGAGTCGGCCTGTAAGCCGGGTTCTGTGCGAGCGCCTTGCGGCGCCCCGGCAACCATTCCTCTAGGCACGGCGTCACCGCCGTGCTCCAGCAACCTACCCGGAAGGCGCGCGGGCCGCGCGTCGTGCCGCTTGCGCAGCACTCCTTCCCTATTTGGTCTTGCTCCGGGTGGGGTTTACCGTGCCGGTCTGTTGCCAGACTCGCGGTGCGCTCTTACCGCACCGTTTCACCCTTGCCTGTGCCCTTGCGGGCCATCGGCGGTCTGCTCTCTGTTGCACTGTCCGTCGGCTCGCGCCGCCCAGGCGTTACCTGGCACCCTGCCCTGTGGAGCCCGGACTTTCCTCCCCCGCTTGCGCGGCGGCGATTACCCGGCCGACTCCCATCACCATTATCGCCGATGCGGCTTTGCTACAGTGCCGCCCTCGAAAAATTTTTCCGGAGTCGCGCATGTCGCAGGAAGTCCGTTTCCAGGCCACGGTCCAGGCCCCGCGCGAACGCGTGTTCGCCTTCCTGGCCGACCACCAGAAGTTCGCCCGGCTGTTCGGTGGCACCTGCGAACGGGTCAAAGACGGCCAGGGTGACGTCAACGGCCTGGGCTCGGTGCGCCGCATGGGCCCCGGCCCGCTGGCCTTCGAGGAGACCATCGTCACCTTCGAGCCGGCCTCGCGCATCGAGTACACCGTGACCCGCGGCAGCCCGATCCGGAACCACCTCGGCACCGTGGACCTGAGGGACGCCGGTGGCGCCACCGCCATCGACTACGTGATCCGTTTCGAGCCCAAGATCCCGGGCACGGGCGGCCTGATCGCCGCCGCCCTGCGCACCGCCCTCAAGCTCAACGCCCGCAAGGCCCTGGCCACGCTGGAAGGCTGAGCCCGGCGTGCGGGTCGTCTCGCACACCTGCTCCAACACCGAGATCGTCTGCGCCCTGGGCTGCGCGGACCAGCTGGTCGCCGTCGACAGCGATTCGGACTACCCGCCAGAGGTGGTGCGCAACCTCGTCCAGCTCGGACGCGACCTCGACCTCGACACACGGCAGGTGCCGGGCCTGCAGCCCGACCTGGTATTGACCTCGCTGACCGTGCCGGGGCACGAGCGCATCGTCGCGGAGTTCCAGGCCCAGGGCCTGCCTTGCCTGGTGATGGATCCGCGCTCGCTGGCCGACGTTTACGGCGACATCCGCCGCATCGCCGCGGCCCTGGGCGTCGTCGCGCGTGGCGAACAGCTGGTCGCGGAGATGGAGGCAGCGATGCCGCCGCAACCGCTCGCCGCCGAGGCACCACGCATCCTGGTCGAGTGGTGGCCCAAGCCGGTGATCGGCGCCGCCGCCGGCTCCTGGGTTGACGACCTGATCCGTCGCGCCGGCGGCCGCAATGCTCTCGACGGACACGCAAGCCCCACGGCCACGCCCACCGGGGCGCCGGAAGCCGAGGCCATCGTCATGTCCTGGTGCGGGGTGAAGCTCGAGAACTACCGGGCCGAGGTCGTGCTGCGCCGCGAGGGTTGGCAGGACGTGACCGCCATCCGCCGCCGGCACGTGGTCCCCATCACCGAGGCTTGGCTCGGACGCCCCGGACCGCGCCTGGTCGAGGGCTATCGCGCCCTGCGCGCCGTGGTGGCGCGCTGCCAGGCGGAGCGCGGCCCCGCCTAGCCGCGGTCGCGCGCGCTCTGGGCGTGGGCCTGCAGGCCCTCGGCATCGGCGATGCGGCCGGCGATCTGCGCCAGGGGCCGCGCACCGTCCGGCGTGCACTCGATCAGGCTGCTGCGCTTCTGGAATTCGTAGACGCCGAGCGGATTGGAGAAACGCGCGGCGCGCGCGGTCGGCAGTACGTGGTTGGGGCCCGCGCAGTAATCCCCGAAGGCCTCGGGGGCATGGCGGCCCAGGAAGATGGCGCCAGCGTGGCGGATCTTCGGCAGCCAGGCGCGCGGCTCGGCCACCGCGAGCTCCAGATGCTCGGGCGCGATGCGGTTCGACACCACGATGGCCTCGTCCAGGTCGCGGGTCAGGATCAGGGCGCCACGGTCGCGGATCGCCGTGCGGATGATGGCCTCGCGCGGCAGGCTGCGCACGCGCTCGGCCATGGCCGCGGCCACGCGCTCGATGAAGGCGGCATCCGGTGAGATCAGGATGGCCTCGGAGTCCTCACCGTGCTCGGCCTGCGAGAACAGGTCCATGGCGATCCAGCGCGGATCGCTGCCGCCGTCGCTGATCACCACGATCTCCGAGGGGCCGGCGATCGAGTCGATGCCCACCTTGCCGAACACCGCACGCTTGGCAGCGGCGACATAGGCATTGCCGGGGCCGACGATCTTGTCGACCGCGGGAATCGTCGCCGTACCGTAGGCCAGGGCCGCCACCGCCTGCGCGCCGCCGATCGTGAATACACGATCGACACCGGCCAGATGCGCGGCCCCGAGCACCGCGGGATTGAGCTCGCCGCCGGGCGCCGGCACCACCATGATGATCTCGTCGACGCCGGCCACGCGCGCCGGGATCGCATTCATCAGCACCGAAGACGGATAGGCGGCCTTGCCGCCCGGCACGTAGATGCCGACGCGCTCGAGCGCCGTAACCTGCTGGCCCAGGCGATTGCCCAGGCCGTCCTCGAATTCCCAGCTCGCCAGCGCCTGGCGTTCGGCGTAGGCACGGATGCGCTGCGCTGCCTGCTCCAGCGCCGCCCGCAGCTCACCCGGCAGGCTGGCCCAGGCCGCCGCCCATTCGGCCTTCGGCACCTCCAGCTCGCTGGCGGAGGCCAGGCGGCGCCGGTCGAAGCGGTTGGAGTACTCCACCAGGGCTGCGTCGCCACGGCCACGGATCGCCGCGATGATCTCGTCGACCACGCGCGCGACCTCGGGGCTGGTCTCCGGCGCGCGGTCGAGCAGCGCCGTCAGGCGGGCATCGAACTCCGCGTCGCGGGTATCGAGGCGCTGGACGTCCATCAGCCGGCCCTCACCGCCGTCGCCTCGCGGAACTGCGCCAGCAGGGCCTGGATCTCGGCGTTCTTGGTCTTCATTGCGGCCTTGTTCACCACCAGGCGCGAGGTGACCTCGGCGATGGTTTCGATCTCGACCAGGCCATTGGCCTTGAGCGTACCGCCGGTGGCCACGAGGTCGACGATCAGGTCGGCCAGGCCCACCAGCGGGGCCAGCTCCATCGAACCGTAGAGCTTGATGATCTCCACCTGCTCGCCCTTGGCGGCGAAGTGGCGGCGGGTGATCTCGGGATACTTGGTCGCGACCCGCAGGCGGCGCACGCCGTCCGGCCGCGGACCATCCTTCTTCGCGGCCACCGACAGGCGGCATTTTGCGAAACGCAGGTCCAGCGGCTCGTACAGGGCCTCGCCGCCGTGTTCCATCAGCACGTCCTTGCCGACGATGCCGAGGTCCGCGGCGCCGTACTCGACGTAGGTCGGCACGTCGGCGGGGCGGATGATCAGCAGCGAGGTGCCCTTGCGACGCGAGGGCACGCGCAGCAGGCGGTCGATGTCGCCGGCCGGCTCCAGGCCCAGGCGGGTCAGCAGCGGCAGGCTGTCGTCGAGGATGCGGCCCTTGGACAGGGCGATGGTGAGGCCGGTCATCGCGCCGGGATTCCGTACGGGAAGAAAGGGGGCGGCATTGTAACCGCCCCCGGGGGTTTCTCAGATCAGCGAGCGAACGCGCTTGATGCGCGCGCCCAGGGCGGCCAGCTTGCCCTCGATATCGTCGTAGCCGCGATCCATGTGGTAGATGCGGTCGATGAAGGTCTCGCCATCGGCGGCCAGGGCAGCGATCACCAGCGAGGCCGAGGCGCGCAGGTCCGTGGCCATGATCGGCGCGGCCTGCAGGCGCTCCTTGCCGGTGATGACCGCGGTGTGCCCCTCGATCTGGATGTCCGCGCCCAGGCGCATCAGCTCGACCGCGTGCATGAAGCGGTTCTCGAAGATGGTTTCCTTGATCACGCCCACGCCCTCGGCCACGCAGTTCATGGCCATGAACTGGGCCTGCATGTCGGTCGGGAAACCCGGGTGCGGCATGGTGTGGATGTTCACGGCATGCGGACGGCGGCCCTGCATGTCGACCTCGATGAAGTCGGTGCCGGTGGCGATCTTGGCGCCAGCCTGCTGCAGCTTCACCAGCACGGCATCGAGCATCGACGGGTCCGTCTTGTTGACACGCACCTTGCCGCGGGTAACCGCGCCGGCGACCAGGAAGGTCCCGGTCTCGATGCGGTCCGGCAGGATGGAGTGGCGCGCGGCGTGCAGGGCCGGCACGCCCTGGACGCGGATCGTCGTGGTGCCGTCGCCCTCGATCCTGGCCCCCATGGCGCGCAGGCAACGCGCCAGGTCAACCACCTCCGGCTCGCGCGCGGCGTTCTCCAGCACGGTCTCGCCCTCGGCCAGGGCCGCAGCCATCATCAGGTTCTCGGTACCGGTCACGGTGACCGTGTCGAACATGATGCGGGCGCCCTTGAGCTTCGCCGCCTTGGCGTGGATGAAGCCGCCCTCGAGCGTGATCTTGGCCCCCATGGCCTCGAGGCCCATCAGGTGCAGGTTGACCGGGCGGGCGCCGATCGCACAGCCGCCGGGCAGCGAGACATGCGCCTCGCCGCGCTTGGCCAGCAGCGGACCCAGCACGAGGATCGAGGCGCGCATCGTGCGCACCAGCTCGTAGGGGGCGATATGCGTCGTGATGGGCTTGGCGTCGATCACCATCTGGTGCGGATCGGGCTGCTCCACGGTACAGCCCATCTGCAGCAGCAGCTTGCGCGCCGTGTTGATGTCCCAGAGCTTGGGCACGTTGTCCAGGTGCAGTGGCTCGTCCGAGAGCAGCGCGGCGCAGATGATGGGCAGGGCGGCATTCTTGGCCCCGGCGGCATCGACCGCGCCGCTCAAAGGGCCGCTGCCGGCAACGACGAATTTGTCCATGGGATTCTCGGGATTCCGACGGGATCAGGCGGCGCGGGTGCGCAGCTTCAGGGCATGGATCTCGCGACCCATCTTCTCGCCCAGGGTGGCGTAGACCATGCGGTGCTGGGCCACGGGCGTCTTGCCGGCGAACTCGGCGCAGACCACCTCGGCCTCGAAGTGCTGGCCGTCGTCGCCGGAAACGCTCACCTGGGCGCCGGGCAGGCCCGCCAGGATGAGCGCCTGGATCTGTTCCTTGGTCATGGTCATTTCTTGAGCTTGTAACCGGTCATGAGCATCCACAGGCAGACGGCGGCCGACACCCCGAAGAAGCCGCCGCACCACAGCAGGCTGCTGGCGATGGGCACGTCCGCGTGGCCGAAGAAGCCGTAGCGGAAGCCGTCGATCATGTAGAAGAAAGGGTTGAAGTGGCTGGCCTGGTACCAGAAGGCCGGCAGGGCATGCACCGAGTAGAACACGCCCGAGAGAAAGCTCAGCGGCGTGATGAAGAAGTTGGTGAACGCAGCGATGTGGTCGAACTTCTGCGACACGATGCCGGCGATCATGCCAACCGCCGCGAGGCTGCCCGCGGAGAGCAGAAACACCGCGAGCAGCACCAGGGGCTGCGCGACCGGCAGCGGCACGAAGGGCAGCGTGACGGCCAGCATCGCCGCGGCCACGAGCAGGGTGCGCACCAGGGCTGCGACCAGGTAGGCGGCGAACCATTCCAGCGGTCCCAGCGGTGCCATCTGCAGGAACACGAGATTCCCCATGATCTTGGACTGGATCAGGGACGAGGAGGTGTTCGCGAAGGCGTTCTGGATCACGGTCATCATCACCAGGCCCGGCACCAGGAACTCGGTATAGCTCACGCCCGGATACACCATTGCCCGGCCCTGCATGGCTTGGGCAAACACCAGTAGGTACAGCAGCGCCGTGATCACCGGCGCAGTCACCGTCTGGCCCAGCACCGACCAGAAGCGCTTGATCTCCTTGTACAGCAGGGTCGTGAAGCCGATCTGGTCCGGCGTCATGCGCCTGCCCCGGCCCGGTCGCGGGCGGTGAGCTGCACGAAGATGTCCTCCAGGTCCGGCTCGCGGGTGTGCACGTCCTCGACGGCGAGGCCGGCACTGCGCAGGGCCTCGAAGACGCTGCCCACCGGATGACGGCCAGTTTCCAGTTTCAGCTCGATCGCGCCATTGACCTCGCCCGAGACCAGGGGCCGCAGCGCCTCGGGAAGCTGGCCGCCATCGGCAAGCTTGATGCGCAGGAAGCGGAAGGGGTGGCGGGCGAGCAGCTGCGCGGTCGGCTCGATCACCTGGACCGCACCGCGGTCGAGGATGGCGATGCGCGAGCACAGCTCCTGGGCCTCCTCGAGGTAATGCGTGGTCAGCACCACGGTCGTGCCTTGGCGGTGCAGGTCGGTCATGAAGGCCCAGAGCGTTCGCCGCAGTTCGACGTCCACGCCGGCAGTAGGCTCGTCGAGGATCACCACCGAGGGCCGGTGCACCAGGGCCTGGGCGATCAGCACGCGCCGCTTCATGCCCCCGGACAGGGCACGCATCGACTGGTCGCGCTTGCCGGCCAGGTCGAGGCGTTCCAGCATCTCGTCGATCCAGGGCCAGCTCTCGCGGCCGCAGCCGTAGTAGCCCGCCTGAATCCGCAGCATGTCGCGGACCGTAAAGAAGGGGTCGAACACCAGTTCCTGCGGCACCACGCCCAGCGCGCGGCGGGCGGCGCGGAACTGGCTCACCGTGTCGTGACCGAGCACCGCCACCTGGCCGGCGTCGGCCTGCACGAGGCCGGCGACGATGCTGATCAGGGTGGACTTGCCGGCGCCGTTGGGGCCGAGCAGGCCAAAGAACTCGCCGCGGGCGATGTCGAAGTCCACGCCGCGGAGCGCCACGGTCTTGCCGTAGGCCTTGTGGATGCCGCGGATGGCGAGTGCCGGCGCCGGGGAGGTACTCATGAGGGCGCGCATTATACGGCTCTGCCTGCAAGAGCAGACCGGGGCTTTGTGATTATATATTGTCTATTATGATCTTTATCTGCTTTTTGTACACACCATCCGCCGGAGGCCGTCCATGAGCCTGGCCCTGGTCTGGTTCCGGCGCGACTTGCGCCTGACCGACAACCCGGCCCTGCAGCAGGCCCTGGAGCGACACCCGCAGGTGCTGCCGGTCTACATCGATGATCCCGCCTCCGAGACCCCCTGGTCCCCTGGCGGCGCGAGTCGCTGGTGGCTGCACCACAGCCTGCAGGCGCTGGGCGAGGCGCTCGCGCGGCGCGGAAACCCGCTGGTCCTGCGGCGCGGCGCCAGCCTGGACGCGCTGCGCGACCTCGTCCGGGACACCGGGGCGTCCGCCGTGTACTGGAACCGCCTCTACGAACCCGCGGCGATCAGTCGAGACCAGGCGATCAAGCAGGCGCTGCGTGCGGATGGCCTGGAGGTCCAGAGCCACAACGGTGCGCTCTGGCGCGAACCCTGGGAACTGAAGACCGGCGGCGGCGAGCCCTACCGGGTGTTCACGCCGTTCTGGCGCAAGCTCGGCGCCGAGCTGCCGCCGCTGCGCATCACGCCCGCCCCGGAGCAGATTCCCGGCCCCGACCGGCGCCCCGACGCACTGCCGCTGTCCGCGCTGGGTCTGCTGCCGCGCATCCCCTGGGACGCGGAATTCCCGGCCCATTGGCAGCCGGGCGAGGCCGGCGCCCATGCGACCCTGCAGCGCTTCCTCGACGAGGGGCTGGCGGGCTACCACGGGCGCCGCGACTTTCCCGCCCTCGGCAACTGCTCGCGCCTGTCGCCGCACCTGCATTTCGGCGAGATCGGCCCGCAGCAGATCCGCGCGGCCGTCCTGCGCGAGCAGGCCCAGGCGCCCTCGATCGCCGCCGACGCCGAGCACTACCTGCGCGAGCTGGGCTGGCGCGAATTCGGACATCACCTGCTCTACCACTTTCCCGCCACACCGGCCACGCCGATGTATGAACGCTTCGCCGCGTTTCCCTGGCGTGAACCGGGCGAGTACGGCAGCGACCTGCAGGCCTGGCAGCGCGGACAGACCGGCATCCCGATCGTCGACGCCGGCATGCGCCAGCTCTGGCGCAGCGGCTGGATGCACAACCGGGTCCGCATGATCGTGGCCTCGCTGCTGACCAAGAACCTGCTGATCCCCTGGCAAGAGGGTGCGAACTGGTTCTGGGACACGCTGGTGGACGCCAGCCTCGCGAACAACACGCTGGGCTGGCAATGGGCCGCGGGCTGCGGTGCCGACGCCGCGCCCTACTTCCGGATCTTCAACCCCTTGCTCCAGTCGCAGAAGTTCGACCCCGAGGGCGTCTACCTGCGGCGCTGGGTGCCCGAACTTGCGGCGCTGCCGACCGAGGCCCTGCATGCGCCCTGGCTGGCTGCGCCGGGCACGCTGGCCCGGGCCGGCGTCCAGCTGGGCTCGAGCTACCCCCGACCGATCATTGACCTGGCCGCCAGCCGCGACCGGGCCCTGGCCGCCTACGACCGGCTCAAGGCCGCGGAAACAGCGCCGGGATGAGATCGCTGGCCGGCCCGCGGCGGCAGTCGTCGTAGAGCGCCGACAGTTCCGAGGGCTCAGGGTTGATCTCGATCATCCGGGCCCCGGCATCGCGCGCCGCCTGCGCAAACCCCGCAGCCGGCCAGACCACGCCGGAGGTGCCGACCGCGACGAACAGGTCGCAGGTCGCCACCCAGTCACCCACGCGGGCGAACAGGGCCGAGTCGACCGCATCCCCGAACCAGGTGATGTCGGGCCGCAGCCAGGCGTCGCACGCCGGGCAGCGGCGCGTCGCGAACTCGCCGGCCCGGTCGTCCACGCGGACCCCGTGCCGCGCACAACGCAGGCGCCAGAGACTGCCATGCAGTTCGGCGTCGACACGCACGCCGGCCCGCTGCAGCAGGCCGTCGATGTTCTGGGTGACCACGCGCAGCTGCGGCAGGGCCTCCTGCAGCGCGGCGAGGTGCCGATGCCCGGCATGAGGTTGGCATTCCAGCACGCGGGTGCGGCGCAGGGCGTGGAAGTCCAGCACGCCGGCCGGATCGCGGTCGAAGGCCCGCTGGCAGGCATAGTCCTCGTAGCGATACCGGGCCCAGAGCCCGCCCTGGCCACGATAGGTGGGCACACCGGATTCGGCCGAAAGGCCCGCACCGGTGAAGAACAGCGGCGCGCGGAACCGGCGCAGGTCGACGGGGTCTGAGAACGGCGTCACGGCAGAGACTCGCAGGGGTCGGTGGCGGCAGGCCTTCCCGTATACTTTGCCACTCTCAAGACGAGCCCCCATGGACGCCCCTCAGCTCCAAGCCCTCGGCCGCCGCGCCCTGGAAATCGAACGCGACGCGGTGACCGCCCTGATCGGCCGCATCGACGCCAGTTTTGTCCGTGCCTGCGAGCTCATGCTCGCCTGCCGCGGCCGGGTCGTGGTCACGGGCATGGGCAAGTCCGGCCACATCGGCAACAAGATCGCCGCGACGCTCGCCTCCACCGGCACGCCGTCCTTCTTCGTGCACCCGGGCGAGGCCTCGCACGGCGACCTGGGCATGATCACCCGCGCCGACGTCGTGATCGCGATCTCCAATTCCGGCGAAACCGCCGAGATCGTCACCCTGCTGCCCCTCTTCAAGCGCATGCAGGCCCCCCTGATCGCCATGACCGGCAAGCCGGCCTCGACCCTGGCCCAGACCGCCGACGTGCATCTCGACGTGTCCGTGGCGCAGGAAGCCTGCCCGCTGAACCTCGCCCCCACCGCCAGCACCACGGCCACCCTGGCCATGGGCGATGCCCTGGCCGTGGCCCTGCTCGAGGCCCGCGGCTTCACGCCCGAGGACTTCGCGATGTCCCATCCCGGCGGCTCGCTGGGCCGCCGCCTGCTGCTCAAGGTGGGCGACGTCATGAACCGGGGCGAGCGCCTGCCGCGCGTGGCGCCGGGCACGCCGCTGACCCAGGCGCTGGTGGAGATGACCCGCAAGGGCCTGGGCATCACCGCGGTCGTCGACGGCGAGGATCGCGTGCTCGGGGTCTTCACCGATGGCGACCTGCGCCGCGTCCTCGACCACGGCATCGACGTGCGCAGCGCCACCATCGACCAGGTGATGACGCCGGGCGGCAAGAGCCTGGGCCCCGACCAGCTCGCCGCCGAGGCCGTCGCATTGATGGAGCAGCACAAGATCACCGTGCTGCTGGTCAAGGACACGGCCGGCAAGCTTGCCGGCGTCGTGCACATGCACGACCTGCTGCGCGCGGGGGTGGTGTGATGAGCGCGGCCCTCAACGCCGACGAGGTGCTGGCCCGTGCCCGCCGCATCCGCTGCCTGTTCCTCGACATCGACGGTGTGCTCACCGACGGCAAGCTGTACATCGGCCCGAACGGCGAGGAAACCAAGACCAACTACGTGCGCGACGGCCTGGGCATCAAGCTGATGCTCAAGGCCGGCCTGCACGTGGCCGTGATCAGCGGCCGCCCCTCCGAATCGATGCGCCAGCGCCTGCAGTGGCTGGGCGTGCGCCATATCGCCCTCGACACCGAGGACAAGGAGCCCGCCTACCTGCGCATCTGCGCCGAACTGGGCGTCAGCGACGATGAATGTGCCCACATGGGCGACGATGTTCCCGACCTGCCGCTGATGGAGCGCGTGGGCCTGGCGCTGACGGTCGCCGATGCCCATCCCAAGGCCCTGCGTGCCGCCCACTGGGTGAGCCACTACGTCGGCGGCCAGGGCGCCGTGCGCGAGGCCGTGGACCTGATCCTCGATGCGCGCGCCGCGGGTCACGCCCGCTGATGCGCGGACTCGTGCTCCTCCTCCCGGTGCTGTTCGTGGGCCTGGCGGTCTGGCTCGCCCTCAACGACCGCCTGCCGGAGCCGGTCGCCCTGGCCGGCGCCGACGGCACGGAGCAGCCGCGCTACCGCATGGAGGGCGTGCAGTGGACCCGCTACGGCGCCGACGGCCTGCCACGCTTCCAGGCCCAGGCCGAGCGCGCTGACTACTACGATGACGAGGCCCTGCGCCTGAGTGGCGTCGGCCTGGACCGCCTCGGCGGCCGCCAGGGCGCCTGGACCCTGCGTGCTCCCCAGGGCCGCGTGCCCGCCGGCGAAACCCGCATGCGCCTGGGGCCCGCCGTCCAGATCGAAGGCCGCGACCGCCGCGGCGCGCCGGTGACCATCGCCGCCCGCCAGGTCTGGGTCGACTGGGAGGCGCGCACCATCCGCTCGCAGGAGCCGGTGCAGCTGCGCTCGCCTGGCACCGAGGTCGACGCCGTGGGCCTGGAGGCCGACTGGTCCGGGCAGCGCCTGCGCCTGCTCAACCGCGTGGAGATGCGTCATGTCGCACCGGGCTGAGCTGGCCGCGATCGTCCTGCTGCTGGCCACCGCCGCGCAGGCCGCCGGCGAGCCGGCACGCGGCAAGGTCACCACGCGCCCCACGGGCCCCGTGACGGTGACCGCCGATCGCGCCGAGTGGGAACAGGGCGGGCCGATGCGCTACCTCGGCCACGTGGCCCTCAGCTCAGAGACCCTGCAGCTCAAGGGCGACAGCCTCGATCTCAAGCAACTGGCCAATGGCGACTTCGACGCCCGCGTCGCGGGCGGCCCGGCCACGCTCGACCATGCCGGCACCCCCGGCGCCACCGGCCCCGCCGCGCAGGCCGTGAGCGCGCGCGCCCGGCAGATGAACTACAACTCGGCGACGGGCGTGGTCGAGTTGGTCGGCGACGCCCGCCTGACCCGCGGCAGCGACGAGATCGTGGGCGAGTCCATCCGCTACGACGTCAATGCCCGGCGCATCCGCGCGGCCGGCGGCGACGCCGGCCAGGTAAAGATCGTGATCCAGCCGCCGCCGATGAAGGAAACCACCCCTTGAGCACCGCCGTCCTGCGGGCCGAAGGCCTGGTCAAGCGCTACAAGAAGCGCACCGTGGTGCGCGATGTCTCCCTCAGCCTGCGGGCCGGCGAGATCGTCGGCCTGCTCGGACCCAATGGCGCCGGCAAGACCACCTCGTTCTACATGATTGTCGGCCTGGTCGCGGCCGACGGCGGCCGCATCGAGCTCGACGGTCGCGACATCACCGCCCTGCCCATGCACGCCCGCGCCCGCCTGGGCCTGGGTTACCTGCCGCAGGAAGCCAGCGTCTTCCGCAAGCTGTCGGTCGCCGACAACATCCTGGCGATCCTCGAACTGCGCCCCGACCTTGACCGTGCCGGCCGCCAGCGCGAGCTGGAGCAGCTGCTCAACGACCTGCACATCGGCCATATCCGCGAGGCCGAAGGTCAGGCGCTCTCCGGCGGCGAGCGCCGCCGCGTCGAGATCGCCCGCGCGCTGGCCGCCAACCCGCGCTTCATCCTGCTCGACGAGCCCTTCGCCGGCGTCGATCCGATCGCGGTCGGTGATATCCAGACCATCGTCCACCACCTCAAGGAACGCGGCATCGGCGTGCTGATCACCGATCACAACGTCCGCGAGACGCTCTCGCTCTGCGAGCGTGGCTATATCCTGGCCGAGGGCAAGGTGATCGCCGAGGGCGCGCCCGCCGACCTGCTGCAGAACGAGACCGTGCGCCGGGTCTACCTCGGCGAGTCGTTCAGGCTCTAGCGCCGCCTGCCGCAGGCCCGCGCAGGAATGCGAGCACGCGGTTGGCAAAGGCCTCCGGCTGCTCGCACTGCATGAAGTGCCCGGCCAACTCCATCCGGAACAGCTCCAGCCCCGCGGCGTAGCGCGGCGCCTGTCCTTCGAAGACCTCCGGACCGATGCAGCCGTCCTGCCCGCCGCAGATCGCCAGCGTCGGCACCGGCACTGCTGAACGCAGCAAGGCCAGCGCACCGGGCACGGCCAGGCTGCGCGGCAGGGCACGGTAGTAGCCCAGGGCCGCCGCGAGGCGCGCCGGCTCGCGCAACCCCGCCTTGAGCGGGGCCAGGTCCGCCGGCTGGAACTCCCAGCCCGGCGACCAGCTGCGAATCAGCTGCTCCAGCCAGCGGAAATCGTCGGCCAGGATGCGCCGCTCCGGCAGGCCGCGCAGCTGGAAATACGCCATGTACCAGGAACGACGCAGCTGGCGCAGGCGCGGCCGGAACAGGAAGTGACCGGGATGCGGGACGGCACAGGCGACCAGTCGCTCGATACCCTCGGGACGGCGCAGGACCGCCAGGTGTGCGGCGACCGAACCCCAGTCATGGCCGATCACGGCCGCCGCCCGCCCGCCCAGGGCGTCAACGAGACCCAGCACGTCATCGGCCAGGGTGGTGACCCGGTAGTCGCCGTCCGCCGGCACCGCGGTCGGCGCATAGCCGCGCATGAAGGGCGCGACGACCCGGTAGCCCGCCGGCGCCAAGCGCCGCATCACCGGCACGAAGCTCCAGGCGGTGTCGGGAAAACCATGCAGGCAGAGCACCAGGGGTCCCTCGCCGAGCGCGAGGGCGCCGAACTCCAGGCCGTTGGCCTGCAGCGTGCAGCACTCAGGGATTGATTCGGCGCGACGAGGTTCAGTCATGGGTGCAGCCTAAGGAGCCGGCTGCGTCGCGCACAAGCCCGCAAATCTGCTGCCCAAGGCAGAAGGGCCCGCATCGCGGGCCCTTCCGTGTGCATCCTCGACGAATCGCGGCTCAGCGCTGGTCGCGCTTCGCCCCGGTGCGCAGCCGCAGGCCGTTGAGGCGGATGAAGCCCTCGGCGTCCTTCTGGTTGTGCGGCACGAGGCCCCCGGCGAGGGACCCGCGCCGCCCGGCGCGGGATCGACGGCAAGCCGAGTCGGCGCTGGCGGACAACCTCAGCGCTGGTCGCGCTTCGCCCCGGTGCGTAGCCGCAGGCCGTTGAGGCGGATGAAGCCCTCGGCGTCCTTCTGGTTGTACGCGCCGCGATCGTCCTCGAAGGTCGACAGCGTGGCGTCGAACAGCGAGTCCTTCGACCGGCGACCCGCGTTGTAGACATTGCCCTTGTACAGCTTGAGCCGGACCTCGCCATTGACGCGCTCCTGCGACGCGTCGATCAGCGCCTGCAGCATGCGCCGCTCCGGGCTCCACCAGTAACCGTTGTAGACCAGGCTGGCGTACTTGGGCATCAGCTCGTCCTTGAGGTGCGCCTGCTCGCGGTCGAGGCAGAGGCTCTCGATCGCGCGGTGCGCCTTGAGCAGGATCGTGCCGCCGGGGGTCTCGTAGCAGCCACGGCTCTTGATGCCGACATAGCGGTTCTCGACGAGGTCGAGACGACCGATACCGTGCTTGCCGCCCAGCTGGTTGAGACGCTCGAGGATCTGGATCGGCGTACCGCGCTGGCCGTTGACGGCCACGGCGTCACCCTTGTCGAACTCGATCGTGACCAGCTCAGGCTCGTTCGGAGCATCCTCCGGGTTCTTCGTCCAGCGCCAGATGTCGTCCGGCGGGCACCACCACGGGTCCTCCAGGCCGCCGCCCTCGTAGGAGATGTGCAGGGCATTGGCATCCATCGAGTAGGGCGAGCCGCCACCCTTCTTCTTGGCGATGGGGATCTGGTGCTGCTCGGCGTAGGCCAGGAGCTTCTCGCGGGAGTTGAGATCCCACTCGCGCCAGGGGGCGATGACCTTGGCCTCGGGCCAGAGCGCGTAGGCGCCCAGCTCGAAGCGCACCTGGTCGTTGCCCTTGCCGGTGGCGCCGTGGCTGATGGCGTCGCAACCGGTCTGGCGGGCGATCTCCACCAGGCGCTTGGCGATCAGCGGACGGGCGATCGAGGTGCCGAGCAGGTATTCACCCTCGTACAGGGCGTTGGCGCGGAACATCGGGAAGACGAAATCGCGCGCAAACTCCTCGCGCAGGTCGTCGATGAAGATCTCCTTCACGCCGAACTGCTGGGCCTTGGGGCGGACGTGGTCCAGCTCCTCGCCCTGGCCGATGTCGGCGGTGAAGGTGACGATCTCGGCCTGGTAGACGTCCTGCAGCCACTTGAGGATGACCGAGGTGTCGAGGCCGCCGGAGTAGGCGAGCGCAATCTTGCGCGGCTTGCTCATGAGGAAAACCTGTGCGGGTGGGGTCGCGGGGGCCGCGATTATAGCGGGGGATGACCCGCTCAAGAGCCTCCCCGGCAGGTATCCTATGCAGCCGCATCCCCTGCCCCCGATCCGACCCGCCGCTCCATGGACATCGCTGTCGCCAAACCCAAGGTCGGCCAACGCTTCCGCGGCTTCCTGCCGGTCGTCGTCGACGTCGAGACCGGCGGCTTCAACGCCCAGACCGACGCCCTGCTGGAGATCGCCGCGGTGATCCTCGGCGTCGACGAACAGGGGCAGCTGGTCCGTCGCGAGACCGTCTTTGCCCACGTCACACCCTTCCCCGGCGCCAACATCGAGAAGGCGGCCCTGGAGGTGAACGGCATCAAGGTCGACAACCCGCTGCGCCTGGCCATGGTCGAGAAGGACGCGCTGGACCACGTGTTCCGCCCGATCCGCCGCGCGATCTCGGAGAACGGTTGCACCCGGGCGGTCCTGGTCGGCCATAACGCCCACTTCGACCTCGGCTTCGTCAATGCCGCGGTGGCGCGCACCGGCTACAAGCGCTGCCCCTTCCACCCCTTCAGCGTGTTCGACACCGCGACCCTGGCGGGCGCTGCGCTCGGTCAGACGGTGCTGGCCAGGGCCCTGCAGGTCACGCGTCTGGGCTACGACGCCGAGTCTGCGCATTCGGCGATCTACGACGCCGAGAAGACGGCCGACCTCTACTGCCTGCTGGTGAACCGCATGCGGCCGCTGTTCGGCGATTTCCTGGCTCCGGCCGAGGCCGACCCCGGTCTCGCCACCGACCCGGCGCATTAAGTCAGGACTCAGGCCACCGGTTCAGGCTATGCCCCTGCCCTGTCGCCGGCCCCGTCTCCGCTCCATGTTCCGTTCCCTGTCCGGCCTGCTGGCCCTGCTGCTCGCGCTGCCTGCCGCGGCCTTCGATTTCGACGATGTGGCCCGACGCGCCCAGAAGCTGGCAGACAAGCCCTACGAGCGTCCGGACAACCGCCTGCCCAAGGTCCTGGCCGACCTGAGCCATGAGCAGTACCGCGAGATCCGGTTCAAGCCCGAGGCGGCACTGTGGCGCGGCAGCCGCCTGCCGTTCGAGCTGCAGTTCGCCCATCCCGGCCAGTATTTCAACCAGGCCCTGCGCGTGAACCTGATCGGCGCCGAGGGCGTGCGCCCCGTGCCCTTCTCGCCCGAGCAGTTCGACTACGGCCGGAAC
Organism: Solimonas sp.; assembly: GCA_036275615.1. Lineage (GTDB taxonomy): Bacteria > Pseudomonadota > Gammaproteobacteria > Nevskiales > Nevskiaceae > Solimonas. Next base: position 19,266 of record DASUDL010000037.1, on the reverse strand, counting down.
AACATCGACGACGACGACCTGCGCGACCTGTTCCACGCCGGGCTGCGCGTGCTGCATGCCGGCGACGGCGGGGCCAAGTCGGAACTGCTCGAGTTCCAGGGCGCGAGCTACTTCCGCGCCGCCGGTCGCGGGCAGCGCTACGGCCTGTCGGCGCGCGGCCTGGCGATCGACACCGGCGAACTGGGCGGCGAGGAGTTCCCGGCCTTCACCGAGTTCTGGGTGGAATGGCCCCGCGCCGAGGATCACCAGCTCACGCTCTACGCCCTGCTCGATTCGAGCCGGGTCGCCGGCGCCTACCAGTTCCGCGTCCGTCCCGGCGACAGTGCCACCATCGACGTCCGCGCCCGCCTGTTCTTCCGCGAGTCGGTGGGCAAGCTCGGTATCGCCCCCCTGACCAGCATGTACCTCTACGGCGAGAACCAGCCGGGAACCGGCGGCGACTACCGCCCGGAAGTGCACAAGTCCGACGGCTTGCTGCTGCGCACGGAAACCGAGTGGATCTTCCGGCCGCTGGTGAATCCGCGCCGCCTGCTGATCACCTCCTTCGGCGCCCACAACCCGCGCGGTTTCGGCCTGGTGCAGCGCGACCGCGAGTTCGACCACTACGAGGATCTCGACGCTCGCTACGACCTGCGGCCCAGCGCCTGGGTCGAGCCCGGCGGCGACTGGGGCCGAGGCCGCGTCGAGCTGGTACAGATTCCCTCGCCGGACGAGACCAACGACAACATCGTCGCCTACTGGGTGCCGGAGCAGCCGCCCCAGGCCGGACAGGTGATGGACCTGGCCTACAGCCTGCGCTGGGAGATGCGCTTCCCTACCCAGCCGGCCCTGGCCCGCGTGGTGCAGACCCGCCGCGGCAACGGTCAACGCGGCGCCGACAACGAGCTGAGCTTCCACATCGACTTTGCCGGCGAGACCCTGGAACGACTGCCCCCCGACACGCGGCTGCTGGCCGGCGTCTGGATCGGCGACAACGGCGAGCTGCTGGAGCGCGAGGTGCAGCGCAATCCTGTCACCCGCGGCTGGCGCGTGTCCCTGCGGGTCCGCCGCCAGGATGACAGCCGCCCGGTGGAGATGCGGACCGTGCTGCGCAACGGCGACGACAGCGTCTCGGAAACCTGGGCCTATATCCTGCCGCCGGACGCCCGCCCATGAGCGGGCCGGGGGCGGCGGCTGGCGACGCCGCAGAGCTCGCCGCCGACGAGCTGCTGCTGCGCGAGGCCACCACCCGCCTGCGACGCGACTTCGCCGCCCGGCCGGCCCGCGGCGACGCCCGGCTTGACGCCGTGCTGGAGCAGGACCAGGACGGCCATGCGCGCCTGCGGACCACGCCGCCCCTCGCCCGCGCCTCGATGGTCGCCACGCCCTGGGACCGCAACCCCCTGCGCCGGCTGTGGCAGCGGCTTGCGCACCGCCTGCCCGGCCGGCAGATGCGGCCGCGCCACGGTGGCGATCCCGGGCGCCCCGCCGTCGCAACGCCCTGGCGCGTGACCGGCCGCAACCGCCGCGGGCTGCTCGGCAGCCTGGTGATCGCGCAGACCCTGGTCGCCACCGGCTTCATGTCGATCGTCCTGCCACAGCAGGGCGGCCACCCGCTCGAGGCGGCGCTGCTGGCACTCTATGCCCTGCTGTTCGCCTGGATCTCGGCCGGCTTCTGGACAGCCGTGCTCGGCTTCATCCTGCTGCTGCGCGGCCGCGAGCGACATGCCATCTCTGCCACAGCCGCCGTTGACCAGGCGATCGACCCCGCCCACCGCACGGCAATCCTGGTGCCGATCTGCAACGAGGACGTGGCGCGGGTGTTCGCAGGCGTGCGCGCCACCTGGGATTCCATCGCCCGCAGCGGGGCGCGAGAGCACTTCGACCTCTACATCCTCAGCGACTCCAGCCGCGCCGATGCGCGCGTCGCCGAACTCGAGGCCTGGCTGCAGCTGTGCCGCGAGGTCGATGGCTTCGGGCGCATCTGGTACCGCCGCCGCACCCACCGCATCCGTCGCAAGAGCGGCAATATTGCCGACTGGTGCCGGCGCTGGGGCAGCGGCTACCAGTACATGGTGATCCTCGACGCCGACAGCGTGATGTCGGGCGACTGCCTCAAGCGCCTGGTGCAGCTGATGGAGGCCAATCCCTCGGCCGGCATCATCCAGACCGCACCGCGCGCCTCGGGGCGCGAGACGCTCTACGCCCGCATCCAGCAGTTCGCCACGCGCGTCTACGGCCCGCTGTTCACGGCGGGCCTGCATTTCTGGCAGCTCGGCGAGTCGCACTACTGGGGGCACAACGCGATCCTGCGCGTTGCGCCCTTCATGCAGCACTGCGCGCTCGGTGCCCTGCCCGGCAAGGGTGCGCTGGGCGGGGCGATCCTGTCCCACGACTTCGTCGAGGCCGCGCTGATGCGCCGCGCCGGCTGGGGGGTGTGGATCGCCTACGACCTGCCGGGCAGCTACGAGGAAATGCCGCCCACGCTGCTCGACGAACTCAAGCGCGATCAGCGCTGGTGCCAGGGCAACCTGCAGAACTTTCGCCTGTTCTTCGCCGCGGGCCTGCACCCGGCGCACCGCGCCGTGTTCATGACCGGCGTGATGGCCTACCTGTCGGCGCCGCTGTGGTTCCTGTTCCTGCTGTTGTCCACGGCCCTGCTGGCGCAGAACGTGCTCGCCGAGCCGGAATACTTCAGCGCGCCCTACCAGCTGTTCCCGGACTGGCCGCAATGGCATCCGGAATGGGCCCTGCGGCTGTTCAGCGGCACCATGGGATTGTTGCTGGTGCCCAAGCTCCTTGCCGCGCTCAACCTGCTGCTGCAGCGCCGGGGCAGCAAGCCCTACGGCGGTCCGGCGCGCCTGCTCGCGAGCCTGCTCCTGGAGATGCTGTTCTCGGCCCTGCTTGCGCCGATCCGCATGCTGTTCCACACGCGCTACGTGCTGACCGCGCTGGCGGGCTTCGCGGTGCAATGGAAGTCACCGCCGCGCGAGGACGCCGCCACGCCCTGGAGCGAGGCCCTGCTGCGCCACGGCTCGGGCAGCCTGTTTGGCCTGGCCTGGCTGGGGCTGGTCTACTGGCTCAATCCGAGCTTCCTCGCCTGGCTGCTGCCGGTCGCCGGGGCGCTGGCGATCGCCGTGCCGCTGTCGGTGTGGAGCTCGCGCTCGGCGCTGGGCCGCGCCGCACGGGCGCTGCGCCTGTTCCTGATCCCCGAGGAGTCGCAGCCACCGCGCGAGCTGCGCTGGCTCAAGGCCGCGCTGCGGCGGCGTCCCGACGCGCCCGGCTTCGTGGCCGGCGTGCGCGAGCCCGCGCTCAATGCCCTGCTGCTGGCGGCTGGCCGCCACCGCCGCAATCCGCTGCCCGGGCCGCAGCGGGCCCGCCTGCGCCTGGCCGAGAGCCTGGCCCGCGGCTCGCCGGCGGATGCCGGCGAAGCTGCGCGCAATACCCTGCTCAATGACCCCCGGGCCCTGGCGCGGCTGCACCGCCGCGCCCTTGCGGCGCCGGCCTGGCAGGAAGCGCCCGGTCCCTGAGCCTGTCATCGCGCCGCAACCGCGGCGTCACATCACCACAACAGCGGCTCCATAAATTGCGACGCGTCCGAACAGGAGTGTCCCAATGTCCGCACGCATCGATGGTGATCTGCCGCAGCGTCCCCGCTTCGAGGTCCGCTTTGCCCAGAGCCGCGAGGAGATCCTCGCGACCCAGAAACTGCGCTACCGCATCTTTGCCGGCGAGCTGGGCGCCCAGATCGAGGGCGGCGAGGACGGCATCGACCAGGACGGCTACGACCCCCACTGCCGTCACCTGATGGTCTGCGTGCCGGAAACCGGCCGCGTCATCGCCTGCACCCGCATCCTCACCGATCGCCAGGCGCCGGCCGCCGGCGGCTTCTATTCGCAGGCCGAGTTCGACCTGGCCATGCTCGACAGCCTGCCGGGCCGGGTCATGGAGATCGGCCGCACCTGCGTCGACGCCGAGTACCGCAGCGGTGCGGTCATCGCCCTGCTCTGGCAGGGCATCGCCGCAACCATCGTCAACGAGGGCTACGACTACCTGTTCGGCTGCGCCTCGATCGGCCTGGAGGATGGCGGTGCCACCGCGCACGCGATCCTGGACCAGATCCGAGCCAAGCACCTGTCGCCCGAGTACCAGCGGGTGCGTCCCTTCATCCCGCTCCCGGCCGCTGACCGCCGCGCCACCGAGAAGCCGAGGCTGCCGCCGCTGCTCAAGGCCTACCTCAGCCTGGGCGCCAAGGCCTGTGGCGAGGCCTATTGGGACCGCGACTTCAACTGCGCCGACGTGTTTATGCTGCTCAACGTCTCCGACCTGAATCCCCGCTATGCGCGGCACTTCCTCGGCAAGGCCGCCGAGCCGGTGGCCGCCGAGACCGCCTGATGCGCGCAACGCTCCGGCTCTGGGTCCGCGCGACTGCCCTCGTCGTGCACCTGGTCTGGGGCCTCGCCCTGGCCCTGGCCCTGCGCCTGGACGTCAGCGGCCGGCTGATGCCCGAGGCGCTGGCCGGCGCCTGGTCGCGGCGGATGCTGCGGATTTTCGGCATCCGCCTCCGGGTGCAGGGTGCACCGCTGGCCGGCGCGCGCCTGACCGTGGCCAACCACGTGTCCTGGCTGGACATCCCGCTGCTGTCGGCAACGCAGCTCACGCGCTTCGTCGCCAAGTCAGAGATCCGCGACTGGCCGGTCGCCGGCACCCTGGCCGAGGCCGCTGGCACCCTGTTCATCCGTCGCAGCCGTGGCGGCGCCCGGCCGCTACTGGACCGGCTGGTGCCACACCTGCAGCAGACCCGCCATGCCGTGACCCTGTTTCCCGAGGGCACGACCACCGACGGTTCCCAAGTGCTGCCCTTCCACGCGCGCCTGTTCGCCGCCGCCCAGGAGGCCGGCTGCCCGGTCCAGCCGGTGGCCCTGCGCTACGGCCGCGCCGCCGACGGACGCAACCTCGCGCCCTTCATCGGCGACGATGACCTGGTGAGCCATATCCTGCGCCTGCTGCGCGAGCCGGCCCTGGAGGCCACGCTCATCTACTGCGAGGCCCTGGCCCCGGCGCCGCGCGAGCAGCTCGCCGTACAGGCCCATGCCGCCATCTGCGCCGCGCTCGACCCGCATCCGGTGCACTGGCCCCTGGCCGCCTGAACCCGCTCCTGGAGGATTCCCCCGCCGGGGGAACGGGGGCCATCCGCTAGAATGGGCGCCTGCGATTGTCGTGGAGCGTCCATGAGCCTGCCCCCCTCCTCCAGCCCGCCGCCCAAGCCGGCGCTCAAGCCCGTGGTCCAGGGCGAGAAGCTGCGCGGCGCCGAGAAGATGGCGCGCATCCCGATCAAGATCGAGCCGACGGCCCAGCCCCTGCGCAAGCCCTCGTGGATCCGTGCCAAGACCCAGGGTACGCCCGAGGTGGCGCGGATCAAGGCGGCACTGCGCGCCAACAACCTGCACACGGTCTGTGAGGAAGCCAGCTGCCCGAACCTCGGCGAGTGCTTCGGCAAGGGCACCGCCACCTTCATGATCATGGGTGATATCTGCACCCGCCGCTGCCCGTTCTGCGACGTGGCCCATGGCCGCCCGAACCCCCTGGACACGAACGAGCCGCTGAACCTGGCGCGCACCATCGCCGACATGCGCCTGCGCTACGTGGTCATCACCTCGGTGGACCGCGACGACCTGGCCGACGGCGGCGCCGCGCACTTTGCGGCCTGCATCCGCGAATCGCGAGCCCTGTCGCCGCAGCTGACCATCGAGGTGCTGGTGCCCGATTTCCGCGGCCGCATGGATCCGGCGCTGACCATCTTCAAGGACACGCCGCCGGACGTGTTCAACCACAACCTCGAAACCGTACCGCGCCTCTACAAGCAGGCCCGGCCCGGCTCCGACTACGATTGGTCGCTGGACCTGCTCGAGCGCTTCAAGGCCCTGCACCCCAACGTGCCGACCAAGTCCGGCCTGATGCTCGGCCTGGGCGAGGAGATCGAGGAGATCGAGCAGGTGATGCGCGACCTGCGTGCGCACGGGGTCGACATGCTCACCCTGGGCCAGTATCTGCAGCCCTCGAAGAACCACCTGCCGGTGGCGCGCTACGTGCACCCCGACGAGTTCGAGCGCCTGCGCGTGCTGGGGGAACAGATGGGCTTCGCGCACGTGGCCAGCGGGCCGATGGTGCGCTCCAGCTATCACGCCGACCAGCAGGCCGCGCACGTGGTGGGCGAATGAGGCGCGCAGCGCTGCTGCTCCTGGCGCTGGCCACGCCCGCGCCGGTGCTCGCGGCCGGGCTGGCCGGCTGCCTCGAGATCGCTGCCGATGCCGAGCGCCTGGCCTGCTATGACCGCGCTGCGGGCCGCACGCCGCCCGCCGCACCCACCGCCGTGCCAGGGCCTGCTGCGCCCGCCGCGGCGGCCCGGGGTTTCGGCGCCGAGGACCTGCCCCGGGCCGATGTTCCGGAGGACACGCCGGACGAGATCCGGGCCCGGCTTGTCGGACGCCTCGACCGCTGGAAGAAGGGCATGGAGTTCACGCTCGACAACGGCCAGGTGTGGCGTTGCATCGACGACCGCAAGGCCGAGTTCCGCGAGATCGCGGACCCGGCCGTGACCCTGCGCCGCAACTTCATCGGCAACTACTTCATGGAGATCGAGGGCGTGTACCTGCGCCCGCGGGTGCGGCGGGTGCGGTGAGCGCGGGGATCGACTCGCCGGAACAGGCCGGCAAGCCGGGGTTTCTCCCGGACGAGGACTGGGCCCGTGTCGTCCAGCACGCGCCCCTGGTGTCCATCGACCTGATCGTGCGTCGTGCCGACAATGCCGTCCTGCTCGGCCGCCGCCGCAACGAGCCCGCGCAGGGCCTGTGGTTCGTGCCCGGCGGCGTCATCCGCAAGGGCGAAACCCTGGATGAGGCCTATGCGCGGATCATCCGGGACGAGCTGGGATGGGAACTCGTACCGCCACGGGCGCAGGCCCGCTTCATGGGGGTGCATGAGCACTTCTACGCCCGCAATTTCCGCGGCGAGCCGGGTTACGGCACGCACTATGTCGTGCTGGCCTACGCACTGTCGGGTCCGGAGCAGGTGCCGCAGATGGGGATCCAGCATTCCGACCAGCGCTGGTTCTCGGTGGAGACGCTGCACCGGGAGCCCGACGTCCATCCCCATGCCCAGGCCTACTTCAGGGGCGAGCGGCGCTGACCGATACCGGCCCCTGCCGCGCCCGCGCCGAAAAAAAGCCGGGGGGCGTAATCGCCCCCCGGCCTGAACGGCAGGCTGACCTCAGCGCACGCGGATCGTCACCGACCGGACCACGTAGCTGCTATCGCCGATGGCACCCAGGGTGGTAGCCGCACCCGTCTGCAGGTTCACGCGGACCAGGCTGGACGCCGTGGTGCCGTTCGGCTGCACCGCACCGAATACCAGGCCGTTCTGGCCGCCGACGATGTCGAAATCGCCCTCGGCATCGACGTTGAGGCCCAGGGCACCGACGACGCTCAGCGCGCCAGCATTCGGGTCGGCCGTCGTCAGCAACTGGTCCGAGCCCGCATCCAGGTAGAACAGCGTGGTGGCCGTGGCACCACTGAAGTTCTGCGTGTAGGCCGCGCCGAACACCGTGCTGTCCGGCGTCAGCGTCCCGTCCACAGTCGTCGCACCGGTCGCCACATTGATGCGCAGGTTCTGCTCGGTGGTGCTGACCACGCGCAGACGATCCGGCACCGGGTTGAAGTCCACGCCGAAGGCCGCACCGGACAGCGTCGTGCTCAGGTTCACCGGGTTGGCGGCGGTGGCCGTGGTGCCGTCGAAGCTCAGGGTGTACAGCTTGCTGGCGCTGGACAGGGCGACGACGGTGCCGGTGGCGGGACGGAAGTCGAGCCCGACCAGGGTCTCGCCCGCCCCCAGGCCGGTGACCGCCACGGGTGCCGCGGCCGTGCCCGGTGCGCTGACCGGGACGAGGGTCACCCGGTTGTCGGTGGTCAGGGCCAGCAGATCACCGCGCGCCTCGGCCCGGAACGCCAGACCCTTGAGCGCCTGCCCGCCGCCGACCGTATTGGCGCGGGTGGCCACACCGGTGGCGAGGTCGATCGTGAAGAGATCCGAGGTGGTCGCGCCCGTGGGGGTCATGGCCGCCACGGCCACGCCGGTGCGCGGGTTGATGTCGAAGGCGGTGATGTCGTCCACGGTCAGCGCCGCGCCATTGGCCGTCAGGTTGGCGATGCGCACCAGGGTGCCGTTGTTCGGCGGATCCTGGCGATAGAGCGCATCGGTCGCCGGATCCAGCACGAACAGGGTCGTGCTGATCACGCCCGGTGCCGCGGCGGCGAAGCCACCGATGCTGTTGGTGTAGCCGGCCGCGGTGGCCGCGGTGGCATCGCCGTTCAGGACGCCATCGACGAGCGTGGCACCGCTGTCGACGTTGATGCGCAGGTTCTGGCCATTGTTGCTGACCACGCGCAGGCGGTCGACCGCCGGGTTGAAGTCGATGCCGAAGGCGGTGCCATTGGTCGCCGCACTGAGTGTCGACTTGGCCGTAAGCGCGCCGGTAGCAGCGTCCATGGCGTACAGCTTGCCGGTGGTTCCGCTGGTCGTCAGGGCGATGAACTCGCCGGTGTCGGGACGCTGGTCGAAGCCCTGCAGGGTCTCGCCGGTCGGCGGCGTCACCACCGGGCCCGTCGTGCACAGCTTCTGGGGGCTGGCGGCATTGAACGTGACCAGGCGGTTGTCGGCGGTCAGGCCCAGCAGTTCACCCGGCGCCTGGGCCGGCGCCGTCGCGAGGCTGGCCACGGCCAGGCCGCGCAGGGTTTCCCCGGCTGGCAGACCCGACAGGGCGCCGAGGGTGGTGGCCGTGCCCGCGGCCGGGTCGATCGTGAGGATCTGGACGGCCCCACCCACCGTGAGCGCCGCCACCAGCGTATTGGTTCCATCCGCCGCGGTGCGCACATCGAAGCCGTTGACCTCGCTGGCATCGACGCCCAGGGCGCCCACCGCATTCAGGGTGCCGGCGTTGGAATTGGTCGCCACCAGCAAGCGGTCGGTGCTGCCGCTGGTGTCGAGGAAGAAGTGGCCCGTGCGGCAGGCGTCGGCGAAGGCATTGGTGTAGGCCGTGGCGCTGAGGCCGGTCGCGGTACCCACCGTCCCCGTCACGCTCAGGGCGCCGTCAGTGATGGTCTGGCCGTTGGCGACGTTGATGCGCAGGTTCTGCCCGGTATTGCTGATCACGCGCAGGCGGTCCACGACCGGGTTGAAGTCGATACCGAAGGCGGTGCCGTCCAGGGCCGTGAAGGGCGCGCTGGCATCGGTCGGATCGGCCGTCAGGGCGGCGATCAGCGTCGCCGCGCCGGTGCTGCCGTCAAGGCTGTAAAGGCGTCCGGTGCTGCCCAGGGCGATCAGGCCGCCGCCGTTGGGCCGACGGTCGACGCCGACCACGGTCTCGCCCGTCTGCAGGCCGGTGATGGCCAGGGCCGTGCGCAGGCTGCGCTGGGCAAGGTCGAAGCTGACCACGCGGTTGGCGGAGGTCACCGCGAAGGTATCGCCGGGCGTCGACACGAAGGCGGTGTCGTCATCGGAGCAGGCCGTCAGGCCTGCGGCCAGGGCCACGGCGCACAGCGCAAAGGGAAGGGTGTGACGGCGCATCGGAATCTCCCGGATCGTTGGTATGGGGGGCATCGCGCCGATGCGGCGCGACACTCTTACAGGTACGCCCCGACCCGCCCTTCCGGATGCAGCCTCAGGTTTCCGCCGATTTCTCCAGCCGCTTCAGGAGCTTGCCGTGGATGCCCCCGAAGTCCCCATTGGACATGACCAGTACACGGTCCCCCGGCTGCGCCTCTCGGGCGATCGTCTCGATCAGGGGCTCCAGTTCCGCCTGCACGCGCAGGCGGGCGCCGACGTCGCGCAGGGCGGTACCGGCGTCCCACTTCAGGTCCGCGCGCGCATAGACGTAGCAGAGGTCGGCCGCATGCAGGCTGTGCGCCAGCTCCTGCGCATGGGTGCCGAGGCGCATGGTGTTGGAGCGCGGCTCCAGCACGGCGAGAATGCGGCCCGAGCCCTGGCGCTTGAGCGCATCGACCGTGACCTCGATCGCCGTGGGGTGATGGGCGAAGTCGTCGTAGACCTCCACGCCGCGCGCGCTGCCCACGAGTTCCAGGCGGCGACGGACGTTGCGGAAGGCGCGGATCCCCTCGATCAGGGTCGGCACCGGCACGCCCACGTGCTGGGCGGCGGCAAACGCTGCCAGGGTGTTGGCGCGGTTGTGCAGGCCGGCGAGCGGCGAGTGCACGCGCCCCAGCGCCGCACCGCCCACCTGCAGCTCGAAGTCGCCGGCACTGCCCTCGGCATGCCAGCCGCGCGCGTCGTCGAAGTACGCGACTTCGCTCCAGCAGCCCTGCTGCAGCACGCGCGCAAGGTTGGCGTCACCGCCGTTGACGACCAGGCGGCCCGAGCGCGGCACGGTGCGCACCAGGTGATAGAACTGGCGCTCGATCGCGGCCAGGTCCGGAAAGATGTCGGCGTGGTCGTACTCGAGGTTGTTCAGGATCGCCGTGCGCGGACGGTAGTGCACGAACTTGCTGCGCTTGTCGAAGAAGGCCGTGTCGTACTCGTCGGCCTCGATCACGAAGCAGAGGCCCTTGCCCAGGCGCGCCGAGATGCCGAAGTTCAGCGGCACGCCGCCAACCAGGAAACCGGGCTCCAGGCCCGCATGCTCCAGCAGCCAGGCCAGGATCGAGGTGGTGGTGGTCTTGCCGTGGGTGCCGGCCACCGCCAGCACGTGGCGGCCACGCAGCACGTTCTCGGCCAGCCACTGCGGGCCCGACGTGTAGGGCAGGCCCTCGTCGAGCACGTACTCCATCGCCGCGTTGCCGCGGGTGACCACGTTGCCGACCACGACCATGTCCGGGCGCGGCTGCAGGTGCGCGGGCTCGTAGCCGCGCATCACGGTGATGCCCAGCTGCTCCAGCTGCGTGGACATCGGCGGCCAGGCATTGGCATCGGAGCCGGTGACGGTGTGCCCGGCCTCGCGCGCGATCGCCGCGATGCCGGCCATGAAAGTGCCGCAGATGCCGAGGATATGGATGTGCATGGAGGAGGACTCAGGCCCCGCCGGTGAGCGCGCTGGCGAGGGAGCCGCTGAAAGCGACGAGCATGAGGACCACGAAGGCGGCAACCAGGGCCACGAGGATGCCGCCCCAGAAGGGGATATTCGCGGCCTGGCGGAAGATCGCGGCGGTCACCGCGAGATTCCAGACATTGAGCAGGTTCATCAGGAAGGAGACGCCGCCCGGGAGCTGCAGCTTCTCCGGGTTCTCGAGCAGCTTCGGGTCCTGGGCGATCTCGCGCAGCACCGGGGCCACCTGCGTGAACAGTGGCACCAGCAGGAAGGTCAGCACGGCCGTGGTCGCCAGCAGGGCATTGATCGTCTGCTCATAGCGGTTCAGCAGGTCGCGGGTCCGCAGCAGGCTGCGGGTCACCAGCACCAGGCCGAAGACCAGGGCGGCGGCCATCGCCACGGAGGCCAGCATCGGCAGCACCTGGGCGAAAACCAGCACGTTGGCCAGTATCGCCAGGAGCAGGATCGGGCGGTTGAGGCGCGCGTCGTAGGGAAAGTCCTGCGGGCCGGCGCGAAAGGCCAGGATGCGCAGGGTGACGTTCAGGGCTGGCGCGAACATGGGCGGTGTCTGGGAAGCGAAGCCGCTATTCTATGGGCCCGGCCGCGGCCGCGCCGGCACGGCCCCGCGCGGTCCTGCCGCCCCCGGAGGCGCCGCCTCCCGCCCCGGCCCTCCGCTCCCTGCTCCCGACCTCCCCATGACCACTGCGCTGATCCAGGACGATGCCACGCTGCGCGCCGCCTGCGACCGCTGGGCGCAGAGCGCCTGGCTCTGCCTCGATACCGAGTTTGTCCGGGTCGACACCTACCACGCCCGACTCTGCCTGCTGCAGGTCAGCGACGGCGTGACTGCCGCCTGCGTCGACCCGCTGGCACCCCTGGATCTGAACCCGCTGCTCGACCTGATCTATGCGCCCTCGCGCATCAAGGTGCTGCATGCGCCCGGTCAGGATCTCGAGATCCTGGTGCGCCTGCGCGGCCACTGCCCGCAGCCGCTGTTCGACAGCCAGACGGCCGCCACCCTGCTGGGCATCGGCGACCAGATCGGCTACGCCGGCCTGATCGAGAAGCGCCTGGGCATCGTGCTCGACAAGAGCCTGTCGCGCACCGACTGGGCGCGGCGGCCGTTGCGCGAGGCCGAGCTGGCCTACGCCGTCGCCGACGTCTCACACCTCGCGACCATCTACGCCCAGCTGCAGGATGAACTCGCCGCGGCCGGACGCCTGGCCTGGCTGGCCGAGGATTGCGCCCGCCTGTGCGAACCGGCGCAGTACCAGACCCGTCCCGAGGACGCCTGGGAGCGGCTCAAGGGCCTGGCCCGGATGAACCCGCGGGAACAGACCGTGGCCGCCGCGCTGGCCGACTGGCGCGAGCGCGAGGCCCAGGCTCGCGACCGGCCACGCAAGTGGATCCTCGAGGACGACGCCATCTACCGCATGGCCGAGCGTCGTCCCGCCACGCTGGGCGAGCTGGAGGCGCTGCGGGTGCTGCCGCCCAAGACCCTGGAACGTCACGGCGAGCGACTGCTGGCCGTGGTGGCCCAGGCCAGCGCGGCGCCCGAGCACCTGTACGCCCGCGACGAGGAGTTCGACGCCGCGCAGAAGCAGAAGCTCAAGCAGCTCCAGGACCTCGTGCAGGCTCGCGCCTCGACGCTGAACCTGCCGGCCAGCTTCCTCGCTGCCCGGGCTGATCTCGTGGCCCTGGTGCGGGCGGGGGCACTGGCCCAGAGCAAGGTACTGCGCGGCTGGCGCCGCGAGGTTTGCGGCGAGGCCCTGCTGCTGCAGGTCTGAGCGGCGCCCACAAAAAACCCCGCCGGCGGCGGGGTTCTTGTGGAAGCGGTTGCCGGCTTACGTCAGCACGCCGACGATGCGCTGGAAGATCTCCTCCAGGCCACCGACGCCCGGCACGGTCACCACCTTGCCCTGCTTCTCGTAGTAGGCCAGCAGCGGGCGCGTCTCGGCGTTGTAGACCTCGATGCGCTTGCGGATCACGTCTTCCTTGTCGTCGGCACGGCCTTCCTTCTGGGCGCGGTCGAGCAGGCGCTTGACGATCTCCTCGTCGTTGACATGGAGGTGCACGGCCTTGTCGATGCCGGGCTGGCCCAGGCGCTTGAGCATGGCGTCGAGCACCTCGGCCTGCGCCGTATTGCGCGGGAAGCCGTCGAGGATGAAACCCTTCTGCGCATCCGCCTGGCCGAGGCGCTCCTCGACGATGCCGATCACGATCTCGTTGGCCACCAGGCCGCCAGCGTCCATCGTCGCCTTGGCCTTCTTGCCGAGCTCGGTGCCGGCCTTGACGGCAGCGCGCAGGGCGTCGCCGGTGGAAATCTTGGGGATGCCGTAGTGCGCGACCAGCTTTTCGCCTTGCGTGCCCTTGCCGGAGCCGGGCGCACCCAGCAGTACGATTCTCATCTTCTTGGTCAGCCTCTTGGTACTTGGCGCGGCCGTGCGGGCACGATTCCCCCCAGACCCGGGCGGCGCGAGCGCGAGAAAGTAACCGCCGCTGTCCGTGGCGTCAACGCAACTGCGGCATTGGCCTCCGGATTGTCCATGCAATCAAGGATCTAGGCAGGCACGCGGTACGATTGCCGCTCGTTTGGCCTTCGTGCCATAGTCGTCTGGCCCTTCGGCAACACGCCAGGCCAGCGAACGATTCAGGAGCATCCCGACCCCGGAAGGGGCCAGAACGACGAAAGACAAGAAGAAGTCTGCAACAGCAGCGGGTGTGGCCGTGGGGCTTACGCAGTACGGCAACAGATTTCCCAATCCGACGCGCGAAAACGCAAGGGGGTAGCCCGATGTTGGTCGAATACGGTCTGTGGATCGCCATCGCCTGTGCCGTACTGGCACTCGTATACGGCATCGTCTCCGTGCAGTGGATCCTGGCCAAGCCGGCCGGCAACGAGCGAATGCGGGAAATCGCCGCCGCCGTGCAGGAGGGTGCTCAGGCTTATCTCAATCGCCAGTACGCCACCATTGCCGTGGTCGGCGGCATCCTTTTCCTGGTCCTGGGCTTCGCGCTCGGCTGGCTCACCGCCGCCGGCTTCCTGGTCGGCGCCGTGCTCTCGGGCGCGGCCGGCTACATCGGCATGAACGTGTCGGTGCGCGCCAACGTGCGCACCGCCGAGGCCGCACGTGGCGGGCTCGACCCGGCCCTGGCCGTAGCCTTCCGCGGCGGCGCGGTCACCGGCATGCTGGTCGTAGGCCTGGGCCTCCTGGGCGTAGCGGGCTACTACCTGGTCGTCGGCCGCATGGCCGGGCAGGCACAGGCCCTGCATGGCCTCGTGGGCCTGGCCTTCGGCGGCTCGCTGATCTCGATCTTCGCGCGCCTGGGCGGCGGCATCTTCACCAAGGGCGCCGATGTCGGCGCCGACCTCGTCGGCAAGGTCGAGGCCGGCATTCCCGAGGACGATCCGCGCAACCCGGCGGTGATCGCCGACAACGTCGGCGACAACGTCGGCGACTGCGCGGGCATGGCCGCCGACCTGTTCGAGACCTATGCGGTGACGGTGGTTGCCACCATGCTGCTCGGCGGCCTGATGGCCAGCACGCTCGGGGCCAATGCGGTGCTCTATCCGCTGGTGCTCGGCGGCGTGTCGATCATCGCCTCGATCATCGGCACCTTCTTCGTCAAGGCCTCGCCCGGCGGCAAGATCATGACGGCGCTCTACAAGGGCGTGATCGTTGCTGGCGTGCTGGCGGCGATCGCCTTCTACCCGATCACCACGGCGATGATGGGCGCCGCCGCCATGAAGCTCTACGGCGCGGCCCTGATCGGCCTGGTGCTGACGGCGGCCATGGTGGTCATCACCGAGTACTACACGGCCACCGAGTACGGCCCCGTTCGGCACGTGGCCGCAGCCTCGCAGACCGGCCACGCCACCAACATGATCGCGGGCCTGGGCGTGTCGATGAAGTCCACTGCCCTGCCGGTGCTGGCGGTCTGCGCCAGCATCTGGGGCGCCCATGCGCTCGCCGGCCTCTATGGCATCGCCATCGCCGCCACCTCGATGCTGTCGATGACCGGCGTGATCGTCGCGCTGGATGCCTATGGCCCGATCACGGACAACGCCGGCGGCATCGCCGAGATGGCGGAACTGCCCAAGGAGGTGCGCGCGGTCACCGACCCGCTCGACGCCGTGGGCAACACCACCAAGGCCGTGACCAAGGGATACGCGATCGGCTCGGCGGGTCTGGCGGCGCTGGTGCTGTTCGCCGACTACACCCACAACCTCGACCTGCAGATGGCCGCCAAGGGGCTGCCGCCGGTGCAGTTCCTGCTCAGCGACCACATGGTGCTGATCGGCCTGCTGATCGGCGGCATGGTGCCCTTCCTGTTCGGCGCCATGGCCATGGAGGCGGTAGGCCGCGCCGCGGGGGCGGTCGTGATCGAGGTGCGCCGCCAGTTCCGCGAGATCAAGGGGATCATGGAGGGCACTGCCAAGCCGGACTACGCGCGCTCGGTCGACATGCTCACCACGGCGGCGATCAAGGAGATGATCGTGCCCTCGCTGCTGCCCATCCTGGTGCCGGTGGTCGTCGGCCTCGTGCTCGGGCCCAAGGCCCTGGGCGGCGTGCTGGTGGGCACCATCGTCACCGGCCTGTTCGTGGCCATCTCCATGACCACGGGCGGCGGGGCCTGGGACAACGCCAAGAAGTACATCGAGGAGGGGAACTACGGCGGCAAGGGTTCTGACGCCCACAAGGCCGCGGTCACGGGCGACACGGTCGGCGATCCCTACAAGGACACGGCCGGCCCGGCCATCAACCCCCTGATCAAGATCATCAACATCGTCGCCCTGCTGCTGGTTCCGCTGCTGTAGGCGCTGCGGCCTGGATTCTGGGGCGCCTGCGGGCGCCCCTTTTTTTGGCCCCGCCGTCCGGACGAGGCGGTTTCCGGCGCGGGCGGGGGTATAATCGCGGCCCTTTTTCGCCCCACCCGCTGCAAGGAGTCTGTTATGAACTGGGACCTCGTTCCTACCGGCAAGAACCCGCCCAACGACGTCAACGTCATCATCGAAATCCCGATGAACAGCGAGCCGGTCAAGTACGAAGTCGACAAGGACTCCGGCGCGATCTTCGTCGACCGCCTGCTGACGACGCCGATGCGCTATCCCTGCAACTACGGCTTCGTGCCGCACACCCTGTGCGGCGACGGCGACCCGCTCGACGTTCTGGTGATGACGCCGATGCCCCTGATCCCGGGCTGCGTCATCAACTGCCGTCCGATCGGCATGCTGGAGATGGAGGACGAATCCGGCACCGACGAGAAGCTGGTCGCCGTGCCCAACAACAAGATCTTCCCGCTGTACAAGCACATCACCAGCGTGCGCGAACTGCCGGACCTGACCCGCGACCAGATCCAGCACTTCTTCGAGCACTACAAGGATCTCGAGAAGGGCAAGTGGGTCAAGATCAAGGGCTGGCATGGCCCCAAGGACTCGATGAAGGCCATCGAGGACAGCATCGAGCGCTACAACTCGCAGAAGAAGAAGCCGGCGTTCTGATCCGCCACTGCGCACAGCACCCCGGGGGCGGGCCGCAAGGCCCGCCCTTTTTCGTGGACGCAGGGTTCTGACAGACTCGGCCCTCCCGGAGAACCCATCGATGAAGCCCGCACAGACGTCCGGTATCGATTGCGATGTGGCCGTGGTCGGTGCCGGCTTTGCCGGCCTGGCCGCCGCCCGCGAGCTGCAGGCCGCAGGCCTGCGCGTACAGGTCCTCGAGGCTCGCGACCGGGTCGGCGGCCGCTCGCGGCCTGGGGTCCTCCAGGGCCGCACGATCGACCTCGGCGGCCAGTGGGTGGGCGTGCGCCACGACCGCCTCAAGGCACTGGCGGCCGGTGCGGGTGCCGCACTGCTGCCGCAGTACACCCAGGGCGAGAAGCTGCTCGAACTGGACGGCCGCGTGCGCCGCTACGCGGGCCTGATCCCGCCGGCCTCGCCCACGGCCCTGCTGGAGATGCAGTGCGCGCTGTGGCGCCTGCGGGCGCTGCAGGACCGCGTCTCGCCGGAGGCGCCGTGGGCTGCGCGCGGCGCCGAAACCCTCGACGCCCTGAGTGTCGAGGCCTGGCAGGCGCGCTGGCTGCGCAGCCGCGGCGCACGCGCCCTGTTCGACATCGCCGTGCGCGCCGTGTTCTGCGCCTCGCCGCGCCAGCTGTCGATGCTCGGCTTCCTGCACTACCTGCGCGCCAACGAGAACTTCGACGCCTTGCTGTCCACCGACGACGGCGCCCAGGCCCTGACCGTGGCCGGCGGCATGCATGCGCTGTCGGTGCACCTGGCCCGCGGGCTTGGCGCGGCACTGCGGCTCGACACGCCCGTGCAGGCGATTCGGCGTGAGGGCGAGTCCCTGTGCCTGCAGACGCCGCAGGGCCCGTTGCGCGCTCGGCGGGTGATCGTCGCCATGGCGCCGACCCTGGCCGGCCGCATCGAGGGCCTGCCGGACGGACCGGCCCGCGCGCAGCTGGCGCAGCGCATGCCCATGGGCTCGGTCATCAAGTGCCTGGTCGCCTACCCGCGCCCGTTCTGGCGCGAACAGGGCCTGACCGGCGAGTTCGTCAGCGATCACGCCGCCTTCTCGCCGGTGTTCGACGTCTCGCCAGCCGATGGCTCGCATGGCGCCCTGATCGGTTTCTTCGACGGCCCCGAGGCGGTGGCCTGGAGCGCCAACCCCGCGGGGCGGCGCCGCGAGGTCCTGGCCACCCTGGTGCGCGCCTTCGGCCCGCAGGCGGCCGAGCCGCTCGACTACGTCGACCATGACTGGATCACCGACCCCTGGAGCCGGGGTTGCTACACCGGCCTGTGGACCCCCGGCACCCTGACCGAGCTTGGGCCCGCCCTGCGCACGCCGGTCGAGGGCGTGCACTGGGCAGGCACCGAGACCGCGAGCCAGTGGTGTGGCTACATCGAGGGCGCGCTGCTGTCCGGCGAACGGGCTGCGGCCGAGGTGTGCGCAACGCTGGCCTGACATACCGGGGATCAGGGCGGCGCCAGGGTCGGGGCAGCGCTAGGATCAGGGCTCGGCAGTCGGGGGGATCGGTCATGGGGCGTGTCATCGGGGCCTGGGTTCTGCTGCTTGCCGCCAGCACGGCCCTGGCACAGGTGCCGGCACCGCAGGTCGCGGCCGTGCAGCCCCCGGCCTGGCTGCTCCGCAACGACCTGCGCCAGGCGGTAGCGCCCGGCGCGCCCCTGCAACCCGGCGACCGACTGCAGACCGGCGTCGACGGACGCCTGCACCTCGACCTGCCCGACGGCAGCCTGGTGAAGCTCGGCGCCGCGGCCGACTTCGAGCTGACCCTGGCCAGCCGTGGCGACCGGCTCTTCCGCGGCGCACTGAAGGTGCTCAAGGGCGCCTTCCGCTACAGCACCCGCGCGATCGGCGCCCTGCAGCGCCGCGACATCGAGATCCACGTAGGACCCACCCTCACCGCCGGCATCCGCGGCACCGACCTCTGGGGCCTGAGCCAGGACAGCGGCGACCTCGTCTACCTGATCGAGGGGCAGATCGACCTGCGCAGCCCGCACGCCCCGCCACGGCGCCTGGCCGAGGCCGGTACTGCGTATCAGGTACCTGCGAGCGGATCGCCGGAGTCGCCGAGCCGCCCGTCGGACAGCACGGTCCGCGGCTGGATCGCACAGACCGAACTGCTCGACGAGGAGGCCGCGCTCTACGCCGGCGGCCGCCACGCCCTGGTGCTCGGGGAGCGCGCGAACCGCGCCACGGCCGAGGCGCAGGCGGCGCGCTGGTCGACGCAGGGGTACCCCGTGGAGGTGGTGGCCGCACCCAGCGAGGAGCGCGTCGTGTACCGGCTGGTGTTGGCCGGCTACGGCTCGGCGCCGGAGGCGCGGCGCCAAGCGCCCCGGATCGCCGAGCGCCTGGGCCTGAGGACGGTGCAGGTGCTGCCGCCCTCCTGAGGCGGGTCCGGGCAGGAGCCGGGACTACAGCGCGGCCTGCAGCTGCGCGAGTAGTCGCTCCGGGGGCTCCCGCGCATCGAGGCGCAGCAGCAGCGACTCCTCGGGCACCTCGAAGCGCGCCGCCACCTCGCGCACGCGCGCCGCATCCCGCTCCGCGCCCGAGGGATGGCCGGCACGGCTGGCCTCGACGCGACGGATCGCCTCGTCCACCGGGCAATCGACCCAGATCACCCACACCTCGGCGCCACCCGCCTGCGCCGCCGCCGCAAACTGCCGGCGC